>JAYWEO010000212.1:0-10510 GCA_043779225.1 Prosthecobacter sp. | reverse complement strand
AACTCGAAGCGCCCGCGATCGTGCGCCTCGAAGCACGGCAGCATCGTGCGGCCCACGACATGGTCGCGGAAATCCGGCGAGACATATCCGACGCGCAGGCGGCGATCCGGAGACGGGTCGTTCGGATGCGGCCGCCACTCGCGGCGCAGCGGCGCCTCGTGCGCGGCATTCCAGCGCCGCATCTCGGCGGCGATCTCCGCGGGAGGGACCGCGGGGTGAAAGAAGCTGGTGAAGATGAGATTGCTGTGGACCTCGGCCCGGCTCGGCTCCAGTGCGAGGCTGCGCCGGAAGCAGTCGAGGGCCGCCTCGTTTTCGCCGCTGTCCTTGAGTGCGACGCCGAGATTGTTGATGGCGTTGAAGTCGTCCGGCTCATATCGGAGCGCGGTGCGGTAAAGTTCGATGGCCTCATCGAGCCGGGCGAGATCCTTGTACAGATTCCCGAGATTCACGGTGACCGAGACGTTGCCGGGATCCTGCCTCAGCACCTCGTGGTAATGCGCCATCGCATCATCCACACGGCCCGTCATCGTGAGAGAGATGCCCAGATTCAGCAGCGCGGATCGATGGTTCGGCTTGAGCCGCAGCGCCACGCGATAGGCGTCCACGGATTCGGCCGCGCGGCCCAGTTCGGACAGGGTGATCCCCATGTTGTAATGGGTTTCCCCGCCCTCGGGATTCAGGCGGATGCCGGCCTGGAAAGCCCCCACCGCCTCCTCGCGACGCCCCATTTTCGTCAGCAGCAGCCCGAGATTGTTGTGATACGCGAAGCTGCCCGGATTTGCCGCGATGGCCTGCTGGATGAGGCGGAGTGCCTCGTCCAGGTTTCCCTTCTGATGTTCGAGCACGCCGAGCAGATGCCAGAGGTCGGGGTTGTTCGGATAGATGCCGAGGAGCTGCCGGTAGATCGCCTCCGCCTCCGCGAGGCGTCCCGCGGCGTGATGATCCATCGCGATATTGAAGGCTTGCTCGTGGGTGACGGTGGGCATGTCGGAAAAGTGGCGATCGCGGCGGAATCCCGGCCTACGCGACGTGGTCTGCCAGATAATCCCCAGGCTTCACAAAATGCCTCGACGGATCGAATGGCTGCGACGCGAGCGCTTTCCACGGGACGTGCTGGATCGAAGTGTACGGGAGTTCCGCCGGCATCCCATACTTGGCCTTGAAATGGTGCCAATTCCGCTCCACGAGGCCCCAGCGTTCGGCCAATTTCTTCTCCTGCAGAGGCTGTGGCAGATAGTTGAAATTCGCCGCCTGCTGGTGGTACGCAAAGGCGCGCTGCGCAAGGATGAGACGGAACCCGGCTATCTGTGCGCGGATGCCCAGATCGTGATCCGCAAAGTAACCGTAGAACACGGGATCGAAGGTGCCGATGCGATCGAGCACGGCGCGCGAGACGAGGAAAGCGTCGCCCGTCAGAAATTCATCCACGAGGAGTTCGCCGGGCATCTGTTCCGCGACCTGTCTGCCGATGGCGAACAATTCCTCGTAGCTCGCAGGAGGGCGCGCGAGCCGGACGTTGTGCGTGGGCTTGCCGTTGTCCACGAAGTTCGAGCAGCCCCGCACGATTCCGTTGCGCTCATCCGCGCATGCCGCAGCCATGATTTCGCGGAGATAGTACGGCGTCACAAAAATGTCGTTCGAGAGGAACAGCACCCATCGTCCCTTCGCGTGCGAAAGGATCGCATTCACGGCCCCGGTGTATTCGCGGTTTTCCGGAAAGACGAAGAGCGTCGTATCGGTGTGCTCGGCCTTCGCCTGGCGGAGGAGCGCCTTCACCTCGGCGTCCGGCGAATCGTTGTCGATCAGCATCAGCTCGAAGTCTCCCTCCGCCGAGAGGAAGAGCGACTGCAGTGCGCTCACCGTCGCCGCGTGGTTTCCATAGGCAGACATCGCCACGGTGACATCCGCTCCCAGCGATGCCTTTCCGTGCGCTTCCACGCTTGTTGAGGGGAGTTTGATCATGCCAGGGAGTTTTTCAAAATGTGGAAGCGGATCATGGGGGTAAAGCACAATTTGCCCACCGGCTTCCGCCAATGGCTTTCACGGGATGCGCACCCAGTCGCGCGGATTCATCTTCAGTTCCTCCCGCATCCGATCGATGCGCAGTCCGCCCTGCAGAGGACGTGCGGCAGGCTGGCGAAGCCCGGCGGTGGAGACAAAGTCGAACAGCGTTTCATCGAGCCCATACGCTCGCGCGATCCGCAGCGCGAAATCCTTCCGGGAAAGTCCCGGCTCCGGCCCGGCCAGATTCCAGATGCCGGTCGCTCCGCTTGCGAGCAGACGCAGCACGGCTTCCGCGAGATCGCCGGCGTACGATGCGTTGCCACATTGATCCGCGGGCACTCGCATCCGCCGTCCGGATGAAAGGTGATCGCGCACCTGATAGACGAAATTCTTTCTCCGCACTTCCTCGCCATACACACCCATTGTCCGTGCGATGATTGCGTTTCCGTCCGTCGCATCGGTCACCGCATTTTCGCCGGCCAGCTTTGCGTGCCCGTAGATGCAGATCGGGTTTGGCGTCGCATGTTCAGCATAAGGCCCATGCTGGCCGTCGAAGACATAGCTCGTGGAAAAATGGACAAATTTCGCGCCGCCATCGGCAGCCGCGTGCGCGAGTCTTGCAGGCTGCTCGCAGTTCTCGCGAAATGCACGCTCGCGGTCCGATTCGCAGCCATCCACCCAGGTCCATCCGGCGCAGCAGACGACTGCTTCCGGTGCGAAGGATTTCATCAGCCGCACGATCGCCTCCTCGGACCCGAGTTCGAGTGGAACAAAATTTTCCGCCGGGTGCGTGTGATAAGTGCCCGCGACTTCATGACCAGCTTCCCTCGCGCCGCGGAAGCAGGCTCCGCCGACGAGACCCGAGGCGCCTGCGACGAGTATCCTCATGACCCGAAGACAAACGGACTCTCAAATTCCGCGAGCGATGGAAAGCCGCGGTCGCGTTCCGAAATCACCGGCCCTTTTACCGGCCAATCGAATCCAAAGCTGTCCCACCGAATCCCGCGATCACAAGACGGCTCGTGCGCGGACGTGACCGCATACACCAGTGTCGAATGCTCCTCCATCGCGATGAATCCGTGCGCGACGCCGGTCGGGATGAAAAGCGCACGCCGGTTTTTCTCGCTCAGTTCGACGGAAAACAACTGCCCGTCCGCCGGCGAGCCTTTGCGCAAATCGAGCAGCACATCGAGCACGCGGCCGCTGGTGCAATGCACGATCTTTTCATGCGCCGAGGGCGGGACTTGAAAGTGCATTCCGCGCAGCACATGGCGGTTCGACGTGGAGTAGAAACTTTCCGCGATGCGAAAATGGATTCCGCGGCTCTCAAATTCCGCGTGCTGGAAGATCTTCGCAAACATCCCGCGATCATCCGTCGCGACTTTCGGGCGGATGAGGAATGCACCCGGGATCGGTGTCGGCTCGAAGTCCATCAGTGGCGGCGGACGAATTTTTCGATGACGTCGAGCTCGTAGGCGATCATCTCCTCGCTCAGCCCGGGATACGTGCCGATGAAGATGGCCTCGTTCATGATGCGGTCCGCTCCGGCAAGATCGCCGACGACGCGGAAGGATTCCGGGCGATCCTTGCGCAACTGCACCAGCGCGGGCTGGCGGACGAGGTTGCCGCCGAAGAGCATGCGGCTGCCGATTTTCGCCTGCTCGAGATGCCGTGCAAATTCGAACTTTGTGAACGGCGAGCCGGGCTTCACGCGCATCATGAAGCCGAACCACGAGCACTCCGTGCGATGCCCCGAGGCGTCCCACGTGAAGCCCTGCGGCGTCCAGCCTGTCGCATGCGTCGGCAGCATGAAGTCGAAGAATTCCCCGAGATGATCGAGCGCCGCGCGCAGCCTGTTCCAGTTTGCGATTCGCGCCTCGATGAAATGCGGGAGCCTGCGCAATTGCACGCGCCCGATGGCGGCCTGCGGATCGAGCGGCTTCAGATTGTAGCCGAGATGCGAGTAGATGAACTTGTGATCGTAGCCGGCGGGAAGTTCGCCGAGCTGCCACTCGAATCGCCGGCCGCACGTGTTGTCCTTGCCGCTCGCGCACCAGCAGTCGCGGCCCCAGTCGCGGAAGCTCTCGACGATGACGCGGAGCTTCGGCTGCCGGACGACATTCACCGCGCCGCCTTCGCCGAGCGTGAGATGATGCGGGGGATAGAACGACTGCGAGGAGAGATCGCCGAATGTCCCGGTGAGCTGCCCGTCGTATCGCGAGCCGAGCGCGTCGCAATTGTCCTCGACGAGCCAGAGATCGTGGCGGCGGCAGAACTCGCCGACCGCGGTGAGATCGAACGGATTGCCGAGCGTGTGCGCCATGAAGACGGCCTTCGTCTTTCCCGGCACGAATGCGTCTTCAAGCTGTTCGACTCGGGCATTGAGCGTGACCGGATCGTTGTCGATGAACACAGGCACGCAGCCGATCTGGAAAAGTGGCGCGACCGTGGTGGGAAAACCGGCGGCGACGGTGATGATTTCATCGCCGGGCATCACGCGGCGTGCGCCGAGGCGCGGGCTCGTGAGCGCGGACGCCGCGAGGAGATTTGCGGACGAGCCGGAGTTCACGAGGACGCTGGATTTGATTCCCATGAATGCCGCGAGCTCTTTTTCGAAGGCCTCGCCTTCCACTCCGAGCGTGAGCCAGAAATCGAGCATCGAGCCTACGCCCGCCTCGACTTCATCCTCGGTGAAAACGCGCCCTGCGTATGGCACGGGAGTCTTCCCGGGCTCGAATGCCGGGCGCAGCGGATCCGGCTTTGCGCCGGGCCGGTTTGCGCCGTGGACCAGCGCGCTGTATTCCCGGGTGAGGGCCAGGATCTGCTGCTTGATGCGTGCGGCGTCGGACATTTTCGAAGGCTTGGAAAGCTACGAAGCCCAGCTCTGGCCGGCACCTGCGGCGTCGCGGATGTAGGATTGGATCTGCTGCTGGGTCAGCTCACGTGCGCCGGTTTTTTGCGCGCTCTCATACCAGCGGACAGTTTCTGCAACGGTGCGCTCGAAGTCCCACACCGGCTCCCATCCGAGCAGGTGAAAGGCTTTGTCGATCGTGAGATTCAGGCGTCCGGCTTCGTGCGCTGCGCCTGCTTCGGTGGTGCCGCTCCATGTTCCTGGATGATGCTTCAGGATTTCATCTGCGAGGGCGGCAACGGTGCGGTTGGAGTTCACCCGCGGCCCGAAATTGAATGGAGATGCGAGATCGCGCGAGCGCTCGAGCTGCCCGCCGCGGCGTGCGTCGGCCAGCGATGCAGCGAGCGCGAGGTAGCCCGCGAGCGGCTCCAGCACATGCTGCCAGGGTCGCGTCGAACCGGGGTTCCGCACGGCGATCGGAGCGCCGCGTCCCAATGCGCGCATGGCGTCCGGCACGATGCGATCCGCGGCCCAGTCGCCGCCGCCGATGACATTCCCTCCACGCACCGTCGCCACCAGAGGCGCGGCCAGGCCCCCATTTTCAAAAAAAGATCGGCGGTATGCCGAGACGGCGTGTTCCGCGGCGGCCTTGCTCGAGCTGTACGGATCATGTCCTCCGAGCGCATCCTCCTCGCGGCAGGCGTGGATCCATTCGCGGTTTTCATAGCACTTGTCCGTGGTCGCGCAGATGACCACGCATGGCCGCGCGGCGAGACGCACCGCATCGAGCAGATTCACGGTGCCCATGACATTTGTCGCGTACGTCTCCACCGGTTCGCGATACGACTGCCGCACGAGCGACTGCGCCGCGAAGTGGAAGATGAAATCGGGGCACACTTCCCGGACGCATGCGGTCAATGCGCCGGCATCCCGCACATCGCCATGCACGTGAGTGATCCTTTCCTTCAGCGCGAGCTGTTCAAAAAGGGACGGCTGTGTCGGTGCCTCCAGACTGTAGCCGGTCACCTTTGCGCCGAGGAGGAGCAGCCATTCGCAGAGCCACGAGCCCTTGAATCCCGTGTGTCCCGTCACGAGGACGGTGCTGCGGGGAAAAATGTCGGGCAGTCGCGCGGACGAGGCCATGCCTACCAGATTTTCCAAGGAGCCGTCCCGGCGGCCCAAAGGCGGTTGAGCAGCAGGAACTCCTGATAGGTGTCCATGGGCTGCCAGAAGCCGTCATGCTTGAACGCCGCGAGCTGGCCTTCCGATGCGAGGCGTCTCAGCGGCTCCTGCTCAAACATCACTGACGGATCCTCCGAGAGATAGTCGAACACCCGCGTGCTGCACACCATGAACCCGCCATTGATATAGCCGCCTTCGGTCTGCGGCTTCTCGTTGAATTCACGCACGATCGAGTCCTCCCGCAGGCGCAATTCCCCAAAGCGCCCCGGCGGATGCACCGCGGCGAGAGTCACCACACGACCCATGTGACGGTGAAATTCGATCGCCGCGGAGATGTCCACATTGCCCACGCCGTCGCCGTAGGTGAGGAGGAAAGTATCGTCATCGCCGAGATACTTCCGGATCTGGTGGATGCGGGATGCGGTCATCGAATCCTCGCCCGTGCCTGCAAGCGTTACGCTCCATTCCTCGGGCGGCTGAGTGCTGTGAAACTGCACCGAGGGATCCGCCCCGAGCCGCATCGTCATGTCCGCCGTGTGCCACAGGTAATTGCGGAAGTAGTCCTTGATCATCTCGCCCTTGTATCCGAGGCAAAGGACAAATTGGTCGAAGCCGTGGCACGCGTACGTCTTCATGATGTGCCAGAGGATCGGCTTGTCACCGATCGGCACCATCGGCTTCGGGCGGAATTCCGTCTCCTCCCGCAGGCGCGTTCCCCGTCCACCGCAGAGCACGACGACTTTCATGCGCGTTTTTCAGCGCGGGTCTGGGGATGACAGCGATTTCGCATGGGTCGGTCAGCTTTTCTGAATCAGTGTCCGGTGACCTTTGGAAGTCAACTGCAAGGTTGATTCCGCAGAGGCAGGCTGCGGGAGCGGGTGCGCCACTTTCCAATTTTGCAGGACTTGCACGAATGCCTCGTCATTCCCGTCGCGAATCGCTTGCATCGCGCGGCTAAGAAACGCCGCCGCGCGCGCTTGCCAAAACCACCTCCGTACATGAGCAGCACCACACCCACCCAATATCGTTTTTCATTCGGCCCCTGGAACATCAGCGAAGGCGCGGACCCTTTCGGCGGCGAGACGCGCAAGGCGTTTCCGCACGAGGAGAAATTCGCGCTTTATCGTCCGCTCGGTTTTGAGGGCGTGCAGTTTCACGACGACGATGTGGTGCCCGGCATGGATGCACTTTCGCCCGCGCAGATCATGAAAAAATGCGCCGACGTGAAAGCGATGCTCGGCAACCACGGCCTCACGCCGGAGTTCGTCGCGCCGCGGCTGTGGTTTGCCGAGCAGACGACGGACGGCTGCTACACCTCGAACAGCGCGAGCGATCGCGCCTACGCATGGGATCGCACGAAGAAGTCCGTGGACATCGCGCGGGCGATTGACTGCAACGCCATCGTGCTCTGGCTCTCTCGCGAGGGCAGCTACATCCGCGAGGCGAAGGACGCGCGGCTCGCATATCAGCGGCTGCTCGACACGGTGAATGCGATCCTCGACTACGACTCGAAAATCGAAATCTGGATCGAGCCGAAGCCGAACGAGCCGACCGACCAGGCCTACGTGCCGACGATCGGCCATGCGCTCGCACTTTCCTACGCATCGAAGGATCACAAGCGCGTGAAGGGTCTCATCGAGAGCGCGCACGCGCTGCTCGCAGGGCTCGACCCAAGCGACGAGATGGCTTTCGCGCTCGCGCACGACAAGCTCGGCAGCGTCCATCTCAACGACCAGAACGGGCTGAAATACGATCAGGACAAAAACTTCGGCGGGGCCAATCTGCGCGTGGCGTTCAACCAAGTGCGCGTGCTCGAAGAAGCGGGCTACGGGCAGCGCGGCGAATTCATCGGACTCGATGTGAAAGCGATGCGCACGCAGCGCGGCTGCCCCGTGACGGATCATCTGAAAAACAGCCGCGAGCTTTTCCTGCACCTCGTGGAAAAATCGCGCACGACCGATGCGAAGCTCGTGCAGCAGTTCCGCGATGCGCGCGACTACGAGGCGCTCGAACTTTACATCCTGAAGCACCTCATGGGGCTCAAGTGATCTTTCCCAAATCAAAAATCCGATACTCATGAGCACGCAAAACCCAAAAGTCCTCATCGTCATCGGCGACGCCACGGAAACCGTGGACACGCTGTATCCCTATTACCGTCTCATCGAGGGCGGCTATCAGCCTGTCGTCGCCGCGCCGGAGAAGCGCAAATACCAGATGGTGATGCACGAGGTGAAGCCGGGCTGGACGATCACGAAGGAGTGGGAGGGCTACACGATCGATGCGGACATCGCGTTCCAGGACATCAAGGCCGAGGAATACGCGGGCATCCTTTTCAGCGGCGGACGCGCGCCGGAATACATCCGCGAGGACGAGGCGCTGCTGAACGTCACGCGCTGGATGTGGGAGAACAAAAAGCCGATGGCGAGCGTGTGCCACGGCGTCGAGATTCCCGCGCGCGCCGGCATCGTGAAGGGGCTGCGCATGGCGACGGTGGCGAAGTGCAAATTCGACCTCGAAGTGTGCGGCGGCATCTACGTGAACGAGCCGTGCGTGATTGACCGCCACATGGTGAGCGGGCGGACCTTCCACGACAACGGGCACTACGTCGGCCCGTGGATCAAGATGCTCGATGCGGCGTGCGGGAAATAGGGCCGCCGATTTACCAACCCGAACCCACGCGCCCAATATGAACCGCCGAAAATTCCTCCACACTCTCGCAGCCGCCGCGGCAGCCGCTCCCGCGCTCGCAGGCCCAAAACCGGTGCCGCCATTCCGCCTGCGCTACGTCCTTTCCTCCGCAATGTACGGCGAGATGCCGCTTGCGGATATTTTGCCCGAGGCCGCGAAGGCCGGCTGCGAGGCGATCGACATCTGGTGCAAGGTGCATGGCAATCAGCGCGAGCAGATCACCGAGATGGGCGACGAGGCGTTTGCGGCACTTTTGAAAAAGCACGGCGCGAAGCTCGGCGTGAGCACGCGGTATCCGCTCGGGCCATTTGGTCTCACCGACGAAATGGCGTGGGTGAAAAAACATGGCGGCAAAGTCATCGTGACCGGCAGCAAGGGGCCGAAGGATCCCGAGGGCGACGCGGCGAAGGAGGCCGTGAAGAAATTTCTCGAAGAGATGAAGCCGCACGTCGCAAAGGCGGAGGAACTCGGCGTCACGATTGCCATCGAGAACCACGTCGGCCAAGCGATCTACCATCCGGACTCGCTGCGCTACTTCGCGGAGTTCAACCGCTCGGCAAATCTCGGCATCGCCTTCGCGCCGCATCACCTGCACCGCTGGGCGGATCAAATCCCCAAGCTGCTCCGCGACCTCGGCGCGCGGAATCTGCCGTTCGTGTATTTCCAGGAGCACTCCGAGGGCATGATGAAAAAGACGAGCAAGGAAATCGAGATGCAGCAGCTCCCGGGTCTCGGCACGCTCGACTACCGTCTGATCGTCAAGGCGCTGCGCGACATCGGCCACCCGGGTTACGTCGAGATTTTCATGCACCCGACCCCACGCGGCATCCCGATTCTGCCGACGGTCGCGGAGATCACCGCGGCGATCCACAAGTCGCGCGCGTACGTGGAGAAGTGTATCGCGGAGACGGCGTGATGCGCGGCGCTGTTGCTGCATTCGTCATTGCGCTGCTGTACGCGGCGGCACTTCGTGCGGAACCGCTGGTCGTCGGTTTCGATCGTTTCCACGCGGCGCAGCCGGAGACGGAAGGCGGGCGGCTGCTTTTCAATGAACTTGGCTGTGTGAACTGCCACGGCGGTGAGACGGGATTGCCTGCGCGCCGCGGGCCGGACTTGAACGGCGTGACGCAGCGCGTGCAGGCGGAGTGGCTGGGAAAATTTCTCGCGAATCCTTCCGCTGCGCGTGAGGGCACGGCCATGCCGCACTTGCTTGCCCAGCCGGATGTCGAGCCGGTGCTGCATTACCTCGGCTCGCTGAAATCGAAATTGGCAGTGAAGGTGAAACCGCTTCGGCATGTGAATACGGCGCAGGGCGGTGAGCTGTTTCACACGATGGGCTGCGTCGCGTGTCATGCGCCGGGCAAGGATTTCACGCTGCAGGATGGGATGCCGAAGGCCGGGGACTTTACGCATCGCTCGGTCGCGTTTCCGAATCTTGCGGAAAAATATGCGCTGTCCTCTCTGGCGGATTTCATCCGCGATCCGCTGAAGGTGCGCGCGGATGGTCGCATGCCCAAGACTGCGATGGATGAGCAGGACTCGGTGGATATCGCGGGCTGGCTGCTGAACTACGAGGGCAGCGACGGCCAGATCGCGCCGAAGATTCCGGCGTTCAAAGCGGACGCTGCGCTCGCGGAACGCGGGCGCGGGCTGGTGGCGTCGTTGCGCTGCGCGGCGTGTCACGATTTGCCGAAGGATGTGGCCGCGCAGCCGGTGGCGCTGAAGCAGCCGGGCGGCGGATGCCTCGGTGATGCGAAGACTGCCGGTGTGCCGCGCTACGATCTA
>JAYWEO010000211.1:0-15219 GCA_043779225.1 Prosthecobacter sp. | reverse complement strand
CATGACTTTGATTGACGGAAAGGCCATCGCGCAACGCATCAACGAACAGACGCGCATCGCGGTCGCAGAACTCACCGCACGCGGCTTGAAGCCGGGCCTTGCGGTTGTCGTGGTCGGCGATGACCCGGCTTCGCACGCCTACGTGCGCAGCAAGGAAAAGACCTCCGCCGATCTCGGGATGCACAGCGTGAAGCACGCGCTGCCGCACGACACCACGCAGGCGCAGCTCCTCGCAGTGGTGCGCGCATTGAATGCCGACCCGGCCATCCACGGCATCCTCGTGCAGTCGCCGCCGCCAAAGCACATTGATGAACGTGCGATCGTCGAGGCGCTCGATCCGCGCAAGGATGTGGACGGCTTCCATCCCATCAATGTCGCGAAGCTCGCGCTCGGCGATGAGGACGCATTCGTCCCCTGCACGCCGCTCGGCTGCCAGCGGCTGCTCATCGAGAGCGGTATCGAGACCGCGGGCGCAAATGTCGTGGTGCTCGGCCGCTCGATGATCGTCGGCAAGCCGATGGCGCTGCTTTTGATGAACAAGGGCCGAGGCGGCGATGCGACCGTGACCGTCGCGCATTCGCGCACGCGCAATCTCGCCGAGGTGTGCAGCCGTGCGGACATCCTCATCGCCGCGATCGGCAAGCCGGAATTTGTGAAGGCGGACTTCGTGCGCGAAGGCGCGGTGGTGATCGATGTCGGCATCAATCGTGTGAGCGATCCGTCTTCGCCAAAAGGCTCGAAGCTCGTCGGGGACGTTGCCTTTGCTGAGGTCGCGCCAAAGTGCCGCGCCATCACACCCGTGCCCGGCGGCGTCGGCCCGATGACCATTGCGATGCTCATGCACAACACCGTCCTCGCCGCGCAGAGGATCGCTCGGTGAGTCTCGCCATCACACGCACGGCGGTGCTGCGCCTCACACTCGCGACCGCCGCCTGGGGGCTGAGTTTTCCGACGGCAAAAGCGGTGATGCAGGCGCAGGCCGTCGCTGCGCCGGGACATGCCGAGTGGTTTCACGCAGCGCTGATTCTCTTCAACCGGATGCTGCTCGCGACGATCATCATGCTCGCGCTGCTCGGCGCACGGCGGCGCGGGTTCACGCGGCTGGAACTGCGGCAGGGCCTGGAACTCGGGCTCTTCGGCGGACTCGGCATGCTGCTGCAGACCGACGCGCAGAACTACATCGCTGCGAGCACCTCGGCGTTCTTCACGCAGTTCACATGCGTCTTCGTGCCGCTCACCGTCGCGCTGCGTTCGCGCCGCATGCCATCGCTGCTCGTGGTCACGGCCTGCCTGCTCGTCATGGCTGGGTGCGTGATGCTGAGTGGAGTCGAGTTGGGAAAGATCCGACTCGGGCGCGGCGAATGGGAGACCATCGTGGGCGCGGCGCTTTTCACCGGGCAGATCCTCTGTCTCGAACGCGTGCGCTTCCACGGCAATGACTCGGGCCGCTCGTCCACCGTGATGTTTTCGGTGAAGGGCGCACTGCTCGCGATCTTCGTGTTCGCCGGCGGCTCGATCTCAGCCGCGCACATCTACACATCGTCCGCCGTACTCGTGCTCACGTCGCTGCTCGCGACCGTCTGCACCGTGTATGCCTACTACACGATGACACACTGGCAGCCGCGCGTGACCTCCACGCAGGCCGGCCTCATCTATGCGACTGAACCGGTCTTCGCGTCCGCATGGGCGCTTTTCCTCCCCGGCTGGTATTCCGGCTTCGCCGGGATCGGATATGCAAACGAGCATCTCTCGTGGCAGCTATTCGTCGGCGGCGGTCTGATCCTTGTCGCAAACCTTCTCCTCATCGCCCGTCCCGACCAGCCCGCGCACGGCGACCCGGCGGCGATGACATGACGGAGCCTCAGTGAATGATGATCAGGCTGCCTGAGCAGCCGACGGCGGGGACCCGAGCCCGTCTTTCGGAATATCGATGTGCCACTTGAATGATGGCCAATAAGCGCCATACTTACCATGAAGTGCTAAACCATCCATTCAAACCAAACTCCTACCCTATGAAAACCCTCCGATTCCTCCCCCTCCTCGCACTCACCGCCAGCGCCATTGCAGGTGTGACTTCCAGCGACGCCTATCAAAGTTCCGGCCGGACCAGCACCCGCCACTCGTATTCCGGATACAGCAAGGAAACGGGCACGCCGGGGACCCACTACTACTCCAACCTGTTTCGCAATGCCGTCTACGTGGTGAACGACACGTCGGATTTCGTGACGTTCTTCATCTATTTCGCGGATCAGCCCGGACCGAACAGCGTCAACAAGATGATTCGCATCAATGCAAATGTTTACGAGATGGTGGTGCCGCCTTACCAGACGCGCTTTTTCGAACAGAGGGCTTCGCACTACTGGGTCGGGACGAGGACCGGGAAATGGGCCATCGACACCGCGCACGGGCGGATCGTTGCCCAATAGCCGCATCGCACCCGAGCAAGAGCGCCAGGGTTCCGATACGGAAAAGCAAAGGCGAAACGCTTGGTCCGGTTGGGAAGGTTGCCTCCACCTGAACGCAGGAGTCGGTCCTCAGCCTGCCCACGCCCCTACCGTGGCGATTGTTCCGAGAACGCGGAGATTCGCCCGGAGGCTTGGGTGAAGCCAGAAACCACCGTCGGAATCTTCTGCGGATATGAAAAGGGCGGCCGGAGAGAATCTCCGACCGCCCTGAATTCACGGGAGATGCTCCCTGTGGTGCCGACTAATCATTATCGCGATCATCATCGTCGCCATGGCAGCGTTCGTCGTTGCCCCAGCGGCGACGGTCATCGTCGTCGCAGTCCTGGCGGCACTTGCGGCATTCGTCGTCATCGCGGTGAGAGTTGCACGCGTCCTGGGCATACTCCCAAGCATGCTCGTAGTACTCGATCGCCTGCTTGTATTCCAGCTTGGCAACCGCAGCCTGGGCCTTGATGATTTCGGCGCGGGCCTTGGCAATGCAATTGGTGTTTCCGTTGCAGGCCACTGCGTCGTCGATGGCGACCAGCGCGAGCTGCAGATCGGCCAGGACGAGATCCTGCAGCGCATCCTTGGCCGCATTCGCACAGGCCACATCGGGGCTGTACTTCACGATTTTTGACAGCGCGTAAGCGGCATCTTCCTCATAGTCGAAGACGAGTTCGCCGCAGCGTCCGAGCCGGGTCTTGTCGCTGGTCTGCCAGAGGCGGTCACTGAGGCTGCACTGGATGCTCCGGATGGCGACGCGCGCGTTGGCCACCGTCTTGCTGTCCGTCGAGCTCAGGCAGGGGATGATATCCTGGATGGCTTCATATTTCAGATCCTTGGCCGCCGCATATTCGTAGGCACCGATGTCCACGGTCGTGCTGAATCCGCCATTGATGATGCGGGCAATGAAGCCACGCTGGTCGCTGGTCATCGTGGGCAGGAGATTGGCGTTGCTGCCCTTGTCTATCGCGGGACTGCCGGGGAGCAGGGCCATCGTCAGCGTCGGGCCGCCGTTATTCTGCAGCGCGCCGAGCTTGGGATTTCCGGGAGGAAGGTCACTGGACTGGTATGCGGCCAGCGGGCCGGGGTCAGAACCGGCGCGGTTGCCGATGAGATTGAAACCCTTGCTGAATGGGATGCCAAACACATTGAGAATGTCCGGTCCAGTCGAAGCGGTATTGTTCGCCACGATCGTATTGCGAAGCTCCCATGTGGAACCGGGGAAGTTGCTCGCGAGGCCACCTCCTGTCGCCGCAGTGTTGGCGGCTACGGTGACATTGTAGGTGCGAATCGTTGCCCCAAATCCGTCGTTGATGCCACCGCCAGAGCCTCCGGCACGATTTGCAGCGATGGTCGAATTGATGAGGATCGCTGTGCCAAATTCATTGATTCCGCCGCCGTCCGCCTGGGCATTGTTATTGAAGATCGCGCCACGAACGATGGTCATGTCCTGCACATCGTAAATGCCGCCGCCGCTCTGCCCCGCAGTGTTGTACGAGATTGTCGAATCCGAGATCGAACTGAGCGAGCCGCGATTGAAGATGCCGCCGCCATTTCCGAGAGGCGCCCTGTTTCCTGTGACCGATACGCGGACCAGTGAGAGGAAGCCCACATTCAGGATGCCGCCGCCATCCGAGTCGTTGCCATTGAGGCTGGGGTCAGGCCCGACGGCATTGCCCTTGGTGATTGTCATGTCCGAAATGACGGAGGGAGTCACGGGATTGCCAGAGACATAAAATACGCGGCTCGCGTTGTTGCCGCTCACCGTGAGTTTGCTCACGCCAAGGCCTTTGATCGTGAGTTGCTTGTCCAGCACCAGCTGGCCTCCCTTGAGTGCAATCGTCTGGCCGCTCATCGAGGATGCAAAATCCACGGTGCCATTTGCGGGCGTGTTTATGACCGCCCAGCGGAGGCTGCCAGTGACGAGCGGAGTGGATGCGACGTTGTCCTTGTTATTGGTCACGGTGAGCGCGGAAGCAGTCCCTGGGAGGACGATTCCGGCGATGGCGACAATGGCTGCGAGCAGCGTGAGCCCTCGCGATTGGTGATGTGTTTTCATGTCAGTGATGATTGGCAGTTTGGTTGTGGTTTGAAATCAGGGATAGGGATGCTGATGTCTTTGAGAGAACGCGTCAATTTCTAGTGAATGTGGAAACTTCAGTCATATGACAACCATAATCAATGCTGAGGATGAAACAAAATGAAATTTCATGAATGGTTTCGCAGGTCTTGGCTTGACATCGGAAAAATTGGGAAGCCCTGGCTTTCCAGCCTGGCCCTTCTGCACAGTCTTTTTTGCGGTGCTATTCACGGCAAGCGATCAATCCTTAAGCGGATGAATGCGGCACCGACCGAGCCAACGGGCTGACGGTAGCGATACGTCAGTCGATTCGGCGGAATCGGATTCGAAAGCGTGACTGGCTCGACATTGCCCGCGCTCCACGTCGCCAGATCGGGACAGCCTTCCACTGAGAAAAGGACGTCGGTCGCACTGGGATTCGGCACGAACGAGAGTGTGAGGTAGCCATTCACCATCGTCGCCCAGGGCAGTTCTGAAACGTTGACGACAGCCGGGTCCAGGCCGAGGCCGTATTTGACCACATTCGTCACGCCGTCGAGCGACCAGCTCGCGGCATCAGCGGCAGGCGGGGTATTTGCCGCCGCGCCGAAATTTTGGAGCCGCCACTGATCCGCGGGCTTGTCGTGAATGGTCACGGTGCCGGCGACACTTGCACCGGGATTATGGCTGGCGGATGCGGGCAGCGTGAGCAGCACCGTGCGATCGCCATCGGCAGTGTTGTTGGAGATCGGCACGACTGCGACATTCGCCACAGAGACGCCTGTGCCGAGCGTCACCGATGGCGCGATAGCCGCGCAGGCGGAGCCGTTTGCCGCAGTGCCTCCGACAGTGAAGTTCACACTCAAAGGAATCCCCGTCCCTCCCGTACGTGAAATCGTGAATGCACCCGGCACCGGACCGAATTCCGACGCATCGGGTGTCGTCGCTGAAATCGTCACGGCTGGCGACAGCACGGTGAATCCCGTCGCGGCAAGCGTGCCGGCGGCAAAGATCTCCGCACCGCCGGACACGGTGAGCGTGGTGCCGTAATCCGCCGATGCGGCACCCGGACTGAGCGCCACCGAAAAAAACGGACCAGTGTAAGTCTCGCCCGGAAGCAGGATGCCGGGGATATTTGCAAAGAAGACATTCGGCTGCGACGTGAGTCCGGCGGGTGCCGAGACCTGCACGTCATTCAGGAAAATCTTCGCAGTGGGATCGGTGTTCGTGAGCGTGCCGCTGAAGACAAGGATGCTCCCCGCCGCCGCATTCACGACCGGTGCATCGATCGAGAGCGTGAGCGCGGCGCTGGCGTTCATCATTCCCACAAGGAGCCACGCAAGCACGGATGCAGGGAGATTTTTCATGGTCACTCCCCGACGCAGAAAAGTTTGGCGTCCGAAATCGCATAGATCCGCCCGTCCACTCCGATGATGGTCGGAGTGTAGGCCTCGCCGATGCCGGGGGTCAGTGTCACGGCCTGGATGAGCGTGTTTGTGACAAAGTTCCAGCGGTACACTTTTCCGTCCTCGCTGTTCACGATGGCGCATTTTCCGATGGGATCGACAGCGGCGGTATTGATGCACCATTCGCGGACCGCACCGACGGAGGCCGGGTATTCGCTGTCTGGCGTCTGGCCAAGTGCGGTGATGACTTCCTTCATCACGCTGACTCCGGTGACTGGGTCAGCCGCCGTGTCATTTGGGTCGAGCACGGCGACCTTGTTCAGGCCGTCCCCTCCGGCAAAGCCCGCGTAGTTGTTGTATTTGGTGAGCAGCAAATATTTCGAGGCACCCGTGTATGAAGGCACTGCCGAGGACGGGACGATCGAGGCCGTGTCGTCCCATCCAAATGCGCCGGGCGTCTTCACCTGCGAGAGCGCACCGTCGAAATGCAGCATCCAGCCCCGATAGTGATTCGATCCGAGACTGCATTCCAATGCTCCAAAATACACATCCCCGTCCGGCCCGACGGTCGGCGAAGCCGTGCCATCATCAGGCAGCGAGACATCGTAACCCGGCGGACGAGGATCCTTCAGTGGGATCTTTGCGGACGGCGCGAGCGTCCTGCTGTCCAAAGCCACAAGGTAGCCCCCGGAGTAGCTTCCACGGCTGACAGCGAAATAGAGCTTCCGGTGGTCATTGCTCAGCGCAGGCGCGCAGTTGCCGACCACTTTCACGATGGCGGAATCTCCATCCGCAGCCGCGCTCGCGGAGATCCACGAGAAGGCGCCATCTTCCGCAATGCGCGCGACGCCACTCTGCAGCGGCACATCGCCCGGCAGAGTCACGCTGCCTTCCACGACGAAGCCGAAGAACACATTGCCATACCGATCCGTCGTGAGCGGCGTGCATATTTTCACCGCAGCGTTGAAATTTGCCATCCCGTAAAATGCGATCTGGCCGCCCGCGCCGGTCGCTGCATCGGGCGTGTCGCGGTAGTACACGGTGCCTCCAGCACCGGGATAATACAGACGGTTCTTGGGCGTGAGCACTGCGTTGAACGATGGCACCCAGCCGTGCGCCGGAAGCGTGTAGTCGCTCGCCTGCGTCCATGTCACCGCGCCGTTCGCACCATTGCGAGCCTCCAGCCGGAACCCGTCGGCGATGCCGGTCTTGATGGGGAAAATGACCGTGTTCGCGCGTGTCGAAAGCGGCGAGCCGTAATGGATGTAGAGCGTCGTGCCGCTGTACTGGGGATGCTCATCCACCGGCGTCTGCCAGTGGATGACGTTCATCTGCTGGGCAGCGACAGCGGAAATTCCCGTGTGCTGCGCATCATGCCCGTAGCCACTCCAGGGCACCGCGATGCTCTGCGCGCCGCACCAAGCGCCGCTGAAGACCAGCGACGCGGCGCAAAGAAAGATTGCAGCAGAGGGAAATCGGAGGGGCATGAAGAAAGGGGGATGAAATACTAACGATGCCCGATTGCTTTTCAACAACCGAAGGCCAGTCGTCACCCAGCCCACCTTCCAAACATCCATCCTCCACCTGACAAGCCGATCGGCATCACCGGATTCGGCCACACCTTCGCGGCGCAGTTCACGATCCGCTTCTGGGAAAAGAAAAACGCCGGCGTCAGAGCAGGTTCGCGGGCTGGTTCGTGCTCTCGAGCACTGCGCGCCAGAGTTCGCCGTGCGGATCCACGTGGCTCCGGCCGACGGTCGTCACGAACGGGATCGGCACATGCACATACGAGCAGTGCCAGCGCCCGACGAGCATGCCGGTCTTTCCAGCCATCGCGGCATGGACTGCGTGCTGCGCGAGATGCTGGCAGTAGAAATTGTCCTGCGCATTCGCGGGCACGCTGCGGATCGCGTAGCTCGGATCGATATATTTGAGTGACAGATCAATTTTCCGATCCTTGAAAAAGCCGGTGATCTTGTCGCGCAGGAAAATGCCGATGTCCTTCGGGCGTTTGTTGCCGCTCGCATCCAGCTCCTCGTAGCCCGCCATCAGTCGCTGACCCGCACCTTCCGCCACCACGATCACGGCGCTTTTTTTCCGCGCGATCTTGTACCGGATCGCCTCGAGCAGGCCGTTTTCCCCGTCGAGTTGAAAATCCACCTCCGGGATCAGCACGAAATCCACATTGCCATCCGCGAGTGCCGCGTAGCACGAGATGAAGCCCGACTCCCGTCCCATCAGGCGGACGAGGCCGATGCCGTTTGGCGCTCCGAGCGCTTCCGCATGCGCCGAGCGCACGACTTTCACCGCCTCGGCAAAGGCCGTCTCAAAGCCGAACGATTTGTCGAGATACTGGATGTCGTTGTCGATCGTCTTCGGAATGCCGATCACGGACTTCTTGTGCCCGCGCCGTGTAATTTCATCCGAGATCGCCTGGGCACCCTTCAGCGAGCCGTCACCGCCGATGACAAAGAGGATGTCCACGCCCATGTCTTCGAGCGTGTCCACCATTTCACTCACGGGCTGATTGCCGCGCGAACTGCCGAGAATCGTCCCGCCGAGCAGGTGGATCTGCTTCACCGATTCGGGCCTGAACGTGATCGGGGTGTGCCCCTGACTCTGGACGAGCCCTTGATAGCCGTAGCGGAAGCCGAAGATTTTGGTGACGCCGTAGCGCGTCCAAAGCTGGGTCACGAGCCCCTTGATGATGTCATTCAGCCCTGGGCAAAGCCCGCCGCACGTGACGATCCCCGCCGTGGTGCGCGTGGGATCAAAGAATAGCTTCGAGCGGGGCCCGGCCATCTCGAAACTTTCGACACCCTCCGCCTGCGGATGGATCGGAGGCGCATTGATGTCCACATGGTGCTTCACCAGCACTCGCTCGTCATCGCTCCTGAATTTGATCTCCAGACTGCTCGCAGTCTGAAGAGGAGAACGAAATTCACACGGTCCCAGATTCTTGATCCTCGTTGGCATTGGAGCCGTGGGGTGTGCAGACGTGCCGGTGCGCACGCAAGCGAATTTTGGAAACGCCCGCCGTGGTCCGAACCTCCTGCCTCACAAAATGCGGCGATGCAGGAAATCCAAGATGCAGGACCATGGCGCGAGAACCATGGAGATGCGCCGATGTGACACGATGCCGGATTTCCGAGCGACGGACCGTCACTGCACTTGGAAAAAAAAAGAGCGGCAGAAACGGTCGCCAGCCCGCATCGCGTCCATGCAAACGCACGTGCATGCTGTGACAACCAATCTGGCATGAGCGATGCTGAATTCACGGCCAGCACACCATGCTGACGCTGAGCAACAACCCCAAGCAGCACGCCGAGGGCACGACCCGGTCGCTTCGGGCTGCGGAGGGCTACCTGTTTTTCAACCTCTACCGCGAGGCGCTTGCCGAACTCGACTCCATCCCCGATTTTGAAAAAGACGACTGCGATGTGATGATCGCACGCACCCGCATCCTCCTGCATCTCGGGCACTGGCGGAAGGCGGCACAGCTTTCCGCACGTGGAGCCGCCCAGCACTGCGACGAGGACGAATTCACCGTGCAGCGCGCATTCGCACTGCATCAGCTCAACAAGGGCGAGCAGGCCGCGCGCGTGCTCCTCGACGCGCCGGAATGGATCCGCCGCACGGGCATCCTTCACTATAATCTCGCCTGCTACGAGGCGCGCTGGGGCAATCTCACCGTCGCGCGGCAATGCGTGCAGGCGGCGATCCAGATCAATTCCGCGATCAAGAAAAATGCCCGGCAGGATCCCGATCTCGCCGAGCTGTGGAACTGAGCGCGGTGCGCGCGATCAGCTTTTCGCCGCGACGTGGCGCGTGATGTATTCGCGCACGGCTTCACGCCAGTCGCGCGGATGTGCGCCGCTGAGCTTTGTCAGACGCGCGGTGGACATCGCGGTGTTCGGCGGGCGCTTCGCGATAAAGGCTTTCAGATCCGCCATCTTCAGCGGGCCGACGGTACGCGCCTTCAGCGGCATTCCCGCCTCCGCGGCACAGTCGAGCGCATGCTGCCCGTATTCCTGCCACGTGCAGCAGCCGCCATTGCAGAGGTGCAGCACGCCACCGGCAGGCACGTCAAAAAGGAACGGCTTCAGCAATTGCGCGGCATCGAGCGTGTAGGTCGGGACGGCGATCTTGTCCGCGATGGCCTCGATCTTTTCCTCGGTGAGCGCGCGCTTCACGATGCCATCCACAAAGCTCGGCCGATCCGGGCCGAAGACCCACGAGACGCGCACGGCAAGATTCTTGTCGGACACTTCCAGCAGCGCGAGCTCCCCTGCCCGCTTGGATTCGCCGTAGTGGCTGATCGGCACCACAGGATCCTCCTCGGTGTATGGCGTATTCTTCCCGCCGTCGAAAACGTAGTCCGTGCTGATCTGAATGCACCGCGCGCCCTTCGCCTTGCCGATCTCCGCGAGGGTGCGGACGGCGTGCGCATTGACCTGCATCGCCTCGTCGCGCTCGGTCTCACACCGGTCCACATTCGTCTGCGCCGCGCAGTTCACCAGCACGCCAAAATCGAGCGGCTCCAGCGTCGCGCGGAGTTGATCCGGCTTTGAAAGATCGAGTTCCCGCCGTGCAAAACCGGCGACATCGAGCCCTGCGGCTTTCCATTCGCGGACGAGCGCGGCCCCAAGACGGCCACCAGCTCCGGTTACGATGATGCGAGGCATGAGATTGAAGATTTAGGATTTAGGATTTGTTCCGAACAAGGCGCTGTCACCGCTGGAAAGACACGAGAGTGCGCGGCATTCAAAATCCAAAATTCATCATTCAAAATTACTTCTTCCTCAGCGGTTCCCACCACGCGCGGTTCGCGACGTACCACGCGATGGTTTCCCTGATGCCCTGCGCGGGCCGATGTTTCGGCGCCCAGCCAAGTTCCTTCTGCGTCTTGCTGGAATCAATTGCATAGCGGCGATCGTGGCCGAGGCGATCTTGCACGTATTTGATGAGCGACTCCGGCTTGCCGAGTTCGGAGAGGATCATCTTCACCACTTCGATGTTCGTCATCTCGCCGTCTCCGCCGATGTTATAGACTTCGCCTGCGCGGCCTTTTTCCAGCACGGCGAGCGCGGCCTCGTTGTGGTCGTGGACGTGGATCCAGTCGCGCACGTTCAGGCCATCGCCATAGACGGGAAGCTGGATGTCGCCCATCGCGTTCGTGATCATCAGGGGGATGAGCTTTTCGGGGAACTGATACGGCCCATAGTTGTTCGAGCAGCGCGTCACGAGCACCTCCTGCTTGAACGTGTGAAAGTGCGCCAGCGCAAGAAGGTCCGCGCTCGTCTTGCTCGCGGAATACGGCGAACTCGGCTGCAGCGGCGACTGCTCGGTGAAGCGCCCCGTGGGCCCGAGCGAGCCATAGACTTCGTCCGTTCCGATTTGCAAAAAGCGCGCGACCTTGTGCTGCTTCGCGGCATTCAGTAGCGTCGCCGTGCCGAGGACATTCGTCTCGATGAAAAGCATCGGATTCCTGATGGAATTATCCACGTGCGACTCCGCGGCGAAGTTCACCACCGCATCGAATTTCCCTTCCGCAAAAATATTCTCCATCGCCGCTGCGTCCGCGATGTCCGCCTTGTGAAAGACGTAGCGCGAACCTGCCTGCGGAGCGACATCCGCGAGATTCGCCGGGTTGCCTGCGTAGGTGAGCGCGTCCACGTTATGAATGATCCAGTCCGGCCGCGCAGAGAGGAGGAGCCGCACAAAGTTGCTGCCGATGAAGCCGCAGCCGCCAGTGACAAGGATTCGCATGGGGCGGCGTAGCTAGCAGAGTCGCGCAGGAGCGCAAAGAAATCTTCACCGTTCCCTTTCGCACTTTTCCGCGATCCGCATCTTCGCGCGAATCCCCGATGCGATTTGAAAAGCAATGAGCAGGCTGAACTTTCACCAGCCATCTCCGGCGCTGCCTCCGACCGTTCCTACGCAGCCGGCGCTGGAGGCGGATTCAGAATCCGCTTCACAGACACAACTACTGCGGCGATTGCGCCGGCGAAGGGCAGCCAGAAACCGAGCAACGTTGTTCCTGATGACACCTTGACTCCAAGTCCATCCATCGAGGGCACCGCCGGGATGCGCAGCCAGAGCACGAGAAACAGCAGCGCACTGAGCCCGGCGCAACCTGCGAGGGCGAGCGGAGCCCACGCTTCCTTCTTCTTTGCCGTGAAGTTCCAAACCCACAGTCCGATGCCAGCCGCGGCGGCGAGCACCGCGAGGAAGCCATTTCCACCGGCGCGGAACGCTGATACAGACGCAGCGGACATGCTTTGCTTCATCAGGTCAGCCATCGCGCCATCCGCCTTCACGCTCACAGAATAAAAGCTGAAGATGATCGAGCACAGCACGGCGATCACGAGGCCGGCGAGATACACCTGGTTCTGCAAGTCGAGCTTTTTGAAATTGGCCACACCTGCCGCCACGCTGTCCTTTGCGTGACCGAGCGCCTTTGCGGCTGCCTCCTTCGCCGCTGCGTCCTGATTTTTCGGAGTTTCGCTTTCGCTCTTGGCCGGCGAAGCACCGGGATTGATTTCAGGCTCGTTGCTCATGATATGCGTATGGTTTTCCCGATAGTGGCGGGTTCGTCCGGGTATGCAATCTCCGATTGCTGCGCCAGCGTGACAAATCCACGGCGGCCCTCGCCATCAAGCGATCCCGTCTTGAGCAAAATGTCCGACCGTGCTTACGCCGCAGCGCTGGTGCGGCGGCGACGGACGACGGCGACGCCGAGGCACAGGAAACCAACGGCGAAAGTCGCGGGCTCGGGCACGGCGACGAGGGAATACGGCGAGAAGGCGAGATTTGCAGTGCCGGCCAACCCGCAATCCGCAAAAAGTGAGTGGGAGGCATTCCCCGGATTGTACTTTTCCACCAAGTTGTTCGTGTTTTCCCCGACGTAGAGATCTCCATTGTTGTCAAAGGCAAGACCGACGGGAGTCGGCACATTGCTTGCGAAGACGGTCCCTATGCCACCGGAATTGAATTTCACAATCGAGTTACCGGCCAAGTTGGACACAAAAAGATTGTTAGCGTTGTCAAACGCGAGGCCGACCGGGATGTTCAAGCCCGTGCTGGCGAAAGTCGAGTAAGCCGCACCTGCGGAAAATTTTGCGATCGTGTTATTGACGTTCGCCGCATAGAGATTGCCCGCGTTGTCGAAGGCCAACCCGTTCGGCTTGTTCAATCCCGTGCCGGTAAACAGCGAGCCGACGCCGCTCGAATTGTACTTCCAAATGGTGTCGTTGCCGTAGTTCGACGCGAAAAGATTGCCTGCGCCGTCAAACGCCAGACCGGTGGGATTGTTCAACCCCGTGGTGGCGAAGATCGAACCCCCGCCGCCAGGGGTGAATTTCTGAATCACGTTGTTCAGCGTGTTCGCGATATAAAGATTGCCCGAGGTATCGAAGGCGATGCCAGGGAAAGCCGTCGGACCGGCGATAAGAACCGAGCTGCCGCCGCCGGACGGAAACACTACGACCTGGTTCACGGGCTGATTGGTCACGAAGAGAGCGGCTCCTGGCGCAGCAGGAGCATAGAGTCCGGCCTGGGCACTCATCGTCAGCACCGAATCTGCCAGCACGATGGCAAGCGAAGCCACTGCAAGGGAGAAGCCACGGCGCATGGCAGTCGGGGATGTTACCGTCTTATTATTCATACAATTCTGGTGGTCTAAGAGCCCGTCCGCTCGCGTTGGAGCTTCTGGGTTGGAGATTATGAATGGTTAAACTGAGAAACCGTCGCTGTAAATAAATTTCGTGTTACGTGAAGGCGTTGCGCCATCGGCTGCGGCTTCTGGGAGGAGTGGTGGATAAAGTAGAGGCGGAAGTGACGCACTCGGGGGTGCCACAACACCTCAGAAGATGAATAAATTATCTCAAATTTCCAGTAAATTCCGTATAAATCATAATTCACTCCTGCTTCGCATCACGCTATCCGATCCCCAGAACGGATGCGAAATCACCGGCCCTTGTTTCTCAATCCCGAAGTCTGGGGGCAGGGGCTTCCAAGCAGGCTCCCCCTTTTTTTCAGATTCGGTGCCGGCTTCCCGGCCCCAGCGCCGCGCTAATGCACGACCTTGTTCAGCGGATACTCGATGATGCCCTCGGCTCCGAGCGCCTTGAGCTGCGGGATGATTTCGCGGACGATCTTTTCATTGATGATGGTCTCGATCGCGACCCAGCCGGGGACGGCGAGATGTGCGACGGTGGGATTCCGCAGCGCGGGGAGCGCGGCGAGGAGGCCCGCCAGTTTTTCCTCTGGGAGATTCATTTTTAGCCCGACGAGATCGCGCGCGGCGAGCGCGCCCTGGAGCAACAGGACGATTCGATCCATCTTCGCCCGCTTCCACGCGTCGGCGTACGCGGCCTTGTTCGAGATGAACTGCGGCACGCTTTCCATGATCGTCTCGACGATGCGCAGCTTGTTCGCGCGCAGCGACGAGCCGGTCTCGGTCACATCCACGATCGCGTCCACGAGGTCGGGCACTTTCACCTCGGTCGCGCCCCAGGAAAATTCCACCTCGGCGGTGACACCATGCTTCGCGAGAAATGCGCGCGTCATCTCCACGGCCTCGGTCGCGATCACTTTTCCCTGCAAGTCCTTCACGCTTTTCACCGGCGAATCCTCCGGCACGCAGAGCACCCAGCGTGTGGGGCGCGAGCTGGTCTTGCTGAAGACGAGTTCGCACAGGCGCTCGACGTCGCTGCCGTTGTTCTCGATCCAGTCGCGGCCCGTGAGCCCGCAATCGAGGAAGCCGTGCTCGACGTAGCGTGAAATTTCCTGCGCGCGCAGCAGGCGGATCACCAGCTCGGGATCGTCCACCGCCGGCTTGTAGCTGCGGCTGGAGACGGCGATGGAAAAGCCGGCCTTGGCAAAAAGGGCGATGGTCGGCTCCTGGAGACTGCCTGTGGGCAGGCCGATGCGAAGCTGGCGGATTTCGTCTGGCATAAGAGCGCGCGGTTCTAGCGCGCGGGCGTGCTGTTGCGAGGCAATTCATCGTGAAATGCGCGGCGCGTGGCGCTCACGCAGGATCACGACAGAACTGTCATCGCGGCAAATTTGACATCGTGCGGCTGCCGCATTTCAATGTGCGCAGTTCTTTGCCAGCGCCGAATGACTTCGCGGGAGCGGAGTCAACGGGGGACCCAAAGTTTCCGACAACGGAAATCGGGGCGTATGACGCACACGCGTCAGGGGCACTTCATGGCCCTAGCCCGACAGCTAACCTCGCAGGCATCCATGGAGGGGCATCGCGCGTCATCATCGTGACGCCGGATGGCCTTCTCTCGGTCCG
>JAYWEO010000210.1:0-4616 GCA_043779225.1 Prosthecobacter sp. | reverse complement strand
TGGCCGCGATGAGCTTCGCCGCGGAGTCGAACAACCACGACATCATGCGCGCACTCATCGGCCAATGCCCGCAGCCTTCCGAACTCCGCGTGGAGATCTCGCTCTCCTCGCAGCGCGCCACCCTTTTCAAAAATGAGCAGCCGATCGAGAGCACGAACATCTCCACCGGCGTCCCGGGCAAGGAGACGAAGCCGGGGAATTACATCATCACCAACAAGGAGCCGCTGCACATCTCCAGCATCTACAAAGGCGCGAAGATGCCGTTTTTCATGCGGCTGAACTGCGGGGATTTCGGGATGCATCAGGGAGTCGTCACCGGCTCGCCCGCGTCCCACGGCTGCATCCGCCTGCCCGCTGCGACCGCGAGGAAATGGTACGGCAGAGTGCCAGCGGGGACGGAAGTGAGCATCTTCTGAAACGGCGGCTGAACGGCAGTTCCTTTCTGGAGCCTGTCATGCACTTTGAAAGAGGGAGGCGCTGAGGGCCAGAGGCCCGGCGACATACCCGCCCAGGGCAACGCCCTGGGTCACGGCGACAAAAGAATCAAAGCCCTGAAAAGGGCGGCCCCATCGCCGCCGCGCGCTGATTGGTCCACCGACCCATCGGCAGGATGTCGGGCGATGATCTCAGCGCCGCTTCTCGATCTCCCTCTGGACGAGCGAGCCGGGGCAATTTGAATCGGCAACTTCCCGGTGAGTGAAGAGCGCCGACTTTGGCAGGCGATGCCTCGCCCTCTCATACGCGAGGAGATCATCCAATGCGCGGAGCGCCGCTGCCGTCGGCGGCGTGTCGTCCGGCGATCCCAATTTTTCGAGTCCCCTTGCCACTGCCTCGTCCATGTCCACTTTCATGTGAGGCTCCGGCTGGCCGTTCCGCGTTGCATCGGCATTGGCCTTCTCCATTTCCGCGCGGATATCTTCGCTGAGTTCCGCACGCTTTTCCTCGAGGGTGCGAAAATCACCCAGCATGGCGATGCAAAGGTGCCCGTCCTTCCCGGTCGGAGACTTCGAATAGATCGTCCTGCTGTCCGCCTGGAATTCCTCGGCACGTCCCTCGATGATCAGACCGCCGGGTGAGATGAAACAGTGGTAGGCCGTCTCACCCCACTTCCTCCCGTCCGCACGATGGAATTCATAGATCCCTTTCACGGCCGCAAGCGCACCCTCGCGTGTGGTGGCAGCCGCCGTTGAACCCTGAGTATGGTGAAGCGTGATGCAGCGGACGCCGTTGCTGTGCCGCTGGTGCCCCGCTGTCTCGTCCCCCGCAGGCTTGGGAAGCCACTCGTCCTTGCCCACCCAGCCGTTCGGTTTCGCCAGCTCGGTCGCAATTCGCGGATCATCCGCAGCCGTGCTGCACGTCACAAAAATCGCGACGATCGCAAAAAGTGAAAGCAACGCTGCGCAGGGAAATTTCATGAGAAGGATGGGGGATGCGATCCGATGGAACCATTTCACAGACGACTGCATTTCGGCAATCCCTGCGCACGCCTCTCCGCCGCTGAAGACTCGCACGCCACGATGCGCCGAGTCCCGTGCGTCCATTTTCGCGACTGTCATTCCGCCCGCTCCGCGACTACTTCTCGCGCCCGATGAAACCCGCCCCGCTGCTTTTTCTCGTCGCGACACTTGCGTCCTCGCTCCTCGCCGCCGACCCCGCCTTCGACACATGGGCCGATGCGCTCGCCGCCGAGACGCTGCGCGCCGATCCGGTGGACGCCACACACACGCAATACTTCAGCGGCACCGAGCAGGACGCTCTGGATCGCCAGCTCACGCCCATCACGCGGGAATATCGCGCGGCCCGCATCGCTGCCGCGCGAAAGGCGCTCGCGGAACTCGGGAAGTTCGACCGCACGAAGCTCGACGCGCGGCAGCGCACCTCGGCGGGCGTCATCGAATGGTCGCTGAAAGTCGAGGTGAACTCCGAGCCGTTCGCGGACCACCGTTTCACTTTCAATCAATTCCACGGCCTCCACGTCGGCCTCGTCCATTTCCTCAGCCAGGCGCATCCCATCCGCAACCGGCGCGACATCGAAAACTACCTCGCGCGCCTCGCCCTCGTCGCGGGCCAGATGGACGAAGGCGTGCGCATCGCGAAGGACGCCGCGCCGCGCGGATTCCTCATGCCGGACTTCATCATCAAGTCCGCGCTCGGGCAGTTCGAGCGCTTCCTCGCCGACGATCCCGCGAAGAACATCCTCGTCACCTCGCTCGGCGAGCGCGCTGCTAAGCTCAAAGACGTGACCGCCGAGGACCGCGCGAAATTTTCCGCCGACGCCACGAGCATCGTCACCGAGTCCGTGCTGCCCGCATTTCAGCGCGCGCAGGCCATGTTGCAGGAACAGCTCCCGCTCGCGAAAAGCGACGCCGGCCTGTGGCGTCTGCCCGACGGCGACAAAGCCTACGCGAATGCGCTCCGCCGCTTCACCACGACGGACTTCACCGCCGACGAAATCCACGCGATCGGCCGCCGCGAAGTCGCGCGCATCGAGCAGGAGATGGACGCGCTTTTGCGCCAGCTCGGCTACACCGAGGGCGGTATCAAGGAACGCTACGAAAAGCTGAACCTCGACTCGCAGCCGCCCTCCTCACCCGACCCGCGCCCCGCGCTGCTGGAGAAATACACCATGATTCTCCGCGACGCGGAAAAGCGCGCCGTCCTCGTCTTTGACCTCCGGCCCAAGGCCCCCGTCGAAGTCCGCCGCGAAGCCGCCTTCACCGAGAAGACCGCCGCCGCGCACTACACCTCGCCGGCCAAGGATGGCACCCTGCCCGGCGTCTTCTGGACCCCGCTCCCCGGCCCCACTTTCAACATCCTCGGCATGCGCACGCTCGTCTATCACGAGGGCGTCCCCGGCCATCATTTCCAGATCGCCCTCCAGCGTGAAACCGACTCCCTCCCGCGCTACCGGCGCGACGGCATCTTCACCGGCGGCTCCGCCTTTTCCGAAGGCTGGGCGCTCTACGCCGAGCAGCTCGCCGCCGAAAACGGCTGGTATGAGGGCGACATCCCCGGCCACCTCGGCCAGCTCCATGGCGAACTCTTCCGCGCCAAACGCCTCGTCGCCGACACCGGCCTCCACACCCGGCACTGGACGCGCCAGCAGGCCATTGACTACGGCATCCCCGCCTCCGAGACCGAACGCTACGTGATGAACCCCGGCCAGGCCTGCGCCTACAAAATCGGCATGTTGAAAATCCTCGGACTCCGCGCCAAGGCGCAGAAAGCCCTCGGCGGAAAATTCTCGCTCAAGGAATTCCACAACACGGTCCTCCAGACCGGCAACGTCCCCCTCGCCGTACTGGAGCAAGTGATTGGCGACTACATCGCCGCCGTGCGGTGATTGGGCCACCGGCTGCGCGGCTCTCAGCCCACACCCGACATGGCCGCAAGATTATGCGCTCGCGTAGGGAAGCAAAGTCTATTAGAAAATCGAGTGTCGCGACGCTCCCAGACATGGCAATTAGTGGAATTATACTCGAACGCCTCGGTTTTCCGACTCCTCACATGGAGAGCGTCCTGGCGCTTCATAAGCACAACGCACGGACGTTGGGATTCCTCCCGAAAGGCGCTTTTGAAGAGCACGCAAGACTCCATCAAATCATCGTCGCTTTGGACGGCACAGGCGATTGCCTTGGGTATTTGCTTTACCGGGTTGCGCGCGGTCGGGCGGCAATCGTGCATCTATGTGTCGCGGACAATGCTCGCGGAAAGGGAGTCGCCCGACTGCTGGTTGATCGGCTAAAACAGGATACAAAATCGCTGGAAGGTATCGGTCTTTATTGTCGGCGTGATTATGATGTGACACACATCTGGTCGAAGTTTGGATTCGAGGCTGTGAACAGTAAGACCGGTCGCGGGAAGGATGGTGCGGAACTGACATTCTGGTGGTTCAGCCACGGCCACGCAGACCTTTTTTCTCGTGTGTCCGAGCCAGACCCGGTCCGCCAGCGGGTAGTCATAGATGCGAACGTATTCTTCGACATCCACTTTCGCGACATAGCAGAAAGCGAAGATTCCAAGGCGCTTTTCGCAGATTGGGTGCAGGCGAGTATCGAGTTGGTCGTCACGAAGGAACTCCGCAACGAAATCGCCAAAGGAGAGGACGAAGAGCAGCGACGCAACAGTCGCGCAGAGGCGACTCGTTACATGACGCTGCCGACGGACGACTCTGTGTTTCAGAAATTGTGCGCTGAGTTGCGCCCACGTTTTCCTGCGTCCGCCACGCTGAATGATGAGGCCGACCTCCGGCAGGTAGCATACGCCGTAGCTGGCGGTGCGCATTTCATGGTGACCCGAGACGAGACAATGGTGGAGCGATGCGAGGCTCTGTATCGCAGCCACGGTTTGATGGTTTTGCATCCAGCCGAACTCATCAATCACCTCGATTCCGTGGAACGCGAAGGCGACTACCGTCCGGCGCGAATCGAAGGTTCACGGCTCAAGAACGCTCTCCTCAAAGTCGAAGCTCTCGATGTTGTGGTCGAGGATTTCAAAGCAGCGGAAGAGCGTGAGAGCGATTTTAGGAAATCGCTTCTCCATTGCCTCAGCCAGCCGAAGACCACGGACGTTCAGGTGATTTCCGACCACTCCAACGTAAATGTTGCCCTCGGCGT
>JAYWEO010000209.1:0-15431 GCA_043779225.1 Prosthecobacter sp. | reverse complement strand
AAAGAGGGTAGCATCGTCAAGGGAACCATCCTCGAAATCCGTCCGCGCGAAGTGCTCGTGGACATCGGCTACAAGAGCGAAGGCGCCATCGCGGCGCATGAGTTTGACGACATTGCTGACTTGGAAGTCGGCGACGAAGTCGAGGTGCTCATCTGCCGTCTGGAAAACGACGAGGGCATGGTCATCCTGTCCAAGGAGCGCGCCGCCGCGAAACAGAACTGGGAGAAGATCGTGAAGGTCTTCGAAGTGGGCGGGCTCATCAAGGGCAAGGTCAAGGCCGTGGTCAAAGGCGGCTTGCTCGTCAACGTCGGCGTCGAGGCATTCCTGCCTGGCTCGCAGATTGACGTCATCCCCCCGAAGGATCTCACACAATTTGTCGGCAACACTTACGACTTCAAAATCGTCAAGCTCAACGACGACCGTCGCAACGTGGTGCTCAGCCGCCGCGAAATCATCGAAGCCGAGCGTTCGGAGAAGCGCGGCAGCTTCATGTCCAGCAAGAAGCCCGGCGATGTCGTCAAGGGAATCGTCAAGAACATCACCGACTTCGGTGCGTTCGTGGATCTCGACGGCATGGACGGACTGCTGCACATCACGGACATCACGTGGGGCCGCCTGAACCACCCGAGCGAAGTGCTCAAGGTGGGCATGGAACTCGACGTCGTGATTCTCGAAATCAACAAGGACAAGGAGCGCGTCTCGCTCGGTCTCAAGCAGAACCTCAAGAATCCTTGGGACAAGATCGAAGAGCGTTTCGCCGTCGGTGCGAAGGTCAAGGGCAAGGTCACGAACCTCATGCCCTACGGCGCATTCATCGAACTCGAAGAGGGCGTCGAAGGTCTCATCCACGTCTCCGAGCTTTCGTGGACCAAGCGCATCGCGCGTCCGAGCGACGTGCTGGTGATGGGTCAGGAAATCGAAGCCATCGTGCTCGGCGTGAACAAGGACGAGCAGAAAATCTCGCTCGGCGTCCGCCAGCTCGACACGAATCCTTGGGACGAAATGGAGCACAAGTACCCGATCGGCAAGACCGTGAAGGGCACCGTGCGCAACATGACCGCCTACGGCGCGTTCGTGGAACTCGAGGAAGGCGTGGACGGCATGGTCCACGTTTCCGACATGAGCTGGACCCGGAAGATCAACCACCCGTCTGAAGTCCTCAAGAAGGGCGACGAGGTCGAGGCGGTGGTCATCGACATCGACAAGAACGCCCAGCGAATCAGCCTCGGCATGAAGCAGATGGAAGACGATCCGTGGAAGGACATCGAACAGCGCTTCAAGATCGGCGACAAGGTCAAGGGCAAGGTCGGCAAGATCGCCGCGTTCGGTGCCTTCGTCGAACTCGACGGCGGCATTGATGGCCTCGTGCACATCTCGCAGATCAGCGAGGACCGCATCGAGAAGGTGAAGGACGTCCTCAAGGTCGGCCAGGATCTCGAAGCCCGCGTGATCAAGGTGGACAAGGCCGAGCGTCGCATCGGTCTCTCAATCAAGGCCGCGAACTACAACGACGAAGACATGCGCAAGGAAGCCGCTGCCTTCGAGACCGCAATCAAGCCCGGCGAGGATCTCGTCGGACTCGACAAGGCGTTTGCGACTGCGCTGGAGGACTACCGTCCCGGCGAGCCGAAGAAGAAGTAGCCCGCACTTTCGCGAAGAGCGCAAAGAAACTCACAACCGCGTATGCTGCCACACGGCTGCATCCGCGGTTTGTTTTTGTCGGAAAGACGAACCGCATTTTCCGTAGCCGCGCTTGTGAAAGCGCGGGCTGATCTTCCCGCTGGAAATGCAGAAGTGTGCCCGCGCTTTCACGAGCGCGGCTACGAAGGATGCTGCGCCGCCCCGCGCCCCGCAAAATCCCGCTTGCGGAACTGCGCATCGCGACGATCATCCGCACCACTATGGACAAACCAAAAATCACCGCCTGGATGAAACCGCAATGTGGCTGGAGCAACGGCGTGCGCGCCGTCCTCCGCAAGTATGACCTTCCCTTTGAGGACAAGGACATCATCAACAATCCCGCGAACCGCTGGGAGATGGAGCAGAAGAGCGGCCAGTCGCTCCAGCCCACGCTGGAGATCAACGGCACGATGCTCCCGGACATTTCCGGCGAGGAGCTGGAGAAATGGCTGATCGAAAACAACCTCACGAATCCCAGCGATGCGCCGGTGGCCGTCCCGCTCAACAGCGCCTGCACCGACGCCCAGCACGAGGCGATGCGCGCCGGAGCGCCGATGACGTTCAAGAACTGATCCGAGTTTCACGCGAAGCACTTTGCGAAAGCCGCGCCGGTGAAAGCTGGCGCGGTCTTTTGCTGCCCGCGAACGGCGCCCTCGCCAGCCCGCGCAAAACCTGATTACCCATCTCGCAATGCCCGACATTGATTACGCCGCCGGCCTGCTCTGGTACATCGTCTTCCTTTATTCCACAGTCTGTCATGAGGCGGCCCACGCCTGGGTGGCGCTGAAGCGCGGCGATGACACGGCGTATCAGGGCGGCCAGGTTTCGCTCGATCCGATCCCGCACATCCGCCGCGAACCGATCGGCATGGTCGTGTTCCCGCTCGTCACCTTTTTCATGAATGCCGCGCAGGGCTCCATGTGGATGATGGGCTGGGCGAGCGCGCCGTACAACCGCCTCTGGGCCGAGCGAAATCCGCGCAGCGCCGCGTGGATGGCGATGGCGGGGCCGGCGGCAAATCTGCTGCTCGTGATTCTCGCGGCGATATGCATCCGCGTGGGCATCGGTGCGGGATGGTTCGAGCCGGGCAGCACGGGATTCGCGAAAATCGTGCGGCCTTTGCAGGAGGGAGGCGTCGCGCATTTTGCGACGATGCTGCTGAACGTCATCTTCTCGCTGAACCTGCTGCTCATGGCCTTCAATCTCATCCCGCTCCCGCCATTCGACGGCGCAAGTGTGCCGCTGTTTTTTCTGCGTGGCGCGGCGGCATCCTCGTGGCAGCAGCTCATGTGGTCGCCTGCGGCACAGCTCATGGGCTTCATCGTGGCCTTCAAGGGATTCGGCGCGATCTTCCCGCCGATTCATCTGTTTGCACTGAAGCTGCTTTATTCCGGCCTTCCGGGCTGAGTGCTGATTATTGCTTGGCCCCTGCGAAAAAATCATTCAACTCGTCGCGAAATATTCATGCCCATGAAATCCTTCATCGCCGCCATCGCCATAGCCGCCGCTCTTTTTCTGCCCGCACATGCGGAAAAGCAGCCATCGCCACAGGAAATGGCCGCCATTCAAAAGGCGATGAAGGCCATCGGCGAACTCGAATACAAGTCCGGCGAAATATCACTCGCAGGCGGGAAAATCAAACTCACACTGCCGCCGGATCTCCAATACCTCGATCCCGCGAATGCGCGGAAGGTGCTCGTGGACATTTTCGGGAACCCGCCAAATTCCGGGAGCACGGATGGCATGATTGTGCCGAAGGGGATCAATTTTCTCCGCGGTGGCGGATGGGAGGCCGTGCTGAAGTGGAAGGACGAGGGCTATGTGAAGGACGACGAGTTCGCAAAAATCGACTTCAAGGACATGCTCGCTGACCTCCAGAAAGCATATAAGGCCGGGAGCGACGAGCGTGTGAAGGATGGCTATGGAAAGATGGAACTCGCCGCCTGGGCGCAGCAGCCGCACTACGACGCGGCCACGCACAAGCTGTATTATGCAAAGCTGTTTGACGTGGAAGGGCCGGAGCAGCAGCTCAACTACGACATCCGCGTGCTCGGCCGGCACGGGCATCTGGAACTGAGCATCATGTCATCGAAGTCCGAAATGGCCGACATCGAGGCGCAGGCACCGAAGATTCTCGGCATGGTGGATTTTACCGACGGCAATCGCTATGCGGACTACAAGCCCGGCACCGACAAGGTCGCGGCTTATGGCATCGCGGGACTCATCGCCGGCGGCGTGCTGGCGAAGGCGGGATTCTTCAAGGTGATCTTTGTCGCACTGCTCGCTGCGAAGAAATTCGTCATCGTCGGCGTCATCGCCATCGGCGCATGGATCAAGCGTCTGGTCGGCGGGAAGAAAGCCGCCTAGCGGGGCGAGCAGCCAGATCGGTTACGCGCCGATGCGCGCTTTGATCACACCGGCGATTTTGTCCGCGTGTGCTTCGATGAGCGCGCTGTCGCGGCCTTCGATGAGCAGGCGGATTTTTGGCTCGGTGCCGCTGTAGCGCAGCAGGACGCGGCCTGCGCCTTTCAACGCGGTCTCGGCCTCGGCGACGAGTGCGGTCACTTCGGGCATCTGCTCGATCGGGGTCTTCTCGCGGACCTTCAGATTGCGCTGCGCTTGCGGGTATTTTTTCAGGCAGCGTTTGAGTTCGCTCAGCGGCTTGCCGCTTTCGGCCATGATGCGGAGAATTTGCAGCGCGCTCACGATGCCGTCGCCGGTCGTCGAGTAGTCGCGGAAAATCATGTGGCCGCTCTGCTCACCGCCGACGTTCAAATCGTCGCGCAGCATGGCCTCGATCACGTGCCGGTCGCCGACCTTCGTGCGCAGCACCTGGCCGTCGTGCTCTTTCAGTGCCTCGTCGAGGCCGAAGTTGCTCATGACCGTCGCGACGAGTGTGTTCTTAGCGAGTGTCCCGCGGCGGAGATGATCCACGGCGGCGATGGCGAGGATGTCGTCGCCGTCCACGACTTCACCGCGTTCGTCGCAAAGCTGCACGCGGTCGGCGTCGCCGTCGTGGCTGATGCCGATATGCGCGCCGGTCTCCTGCACGAGCCGTGCGATCTCGGCGGGGTAGGTGCTGCCGCAATTCGCGTTGATGTTCCGGCCGTCCGGCTTGTCGTGAAAGACGGAAATCGTCGCGCCGAGTTCGCGCAGGATCCACGGCGAACTTTTGTACGCCGCGCCATTGCCAGCATCCACGGCGATGCGGATGCCCTCGAGCGTCAGTCCTTTTGGAAAGCTCGCCTTTGCATGCTCCACGTAGCGCCCAAGTGCGTCATCAATGCGTCGCGCCTGGCCGATCTTTCCGGCGATGGGGCGGATGTTTTCGATCTCGCCGCTGAAGACGAGCTGCTCGATGCGCTTCTCGATCGCGTCGTCGAGCTTGTAGCCGTCGTTGCGGAAAAATTTGATGCCGTTGTCCTCGTAAGGATTGTGCGACGCGCTGAGCACGATGCCGCCATCCGCACGCAGGGAGCGTGTGATATACGCGACGCCGGGAGTGGGCAGGGGACCGAGCAGGAAGACATCCACGCCGAGCGACATGAGCCCCGCGGCCATCGCATTCTCCAGCATGTAGCCGGAAAGGCGCGTGTCCTTGCCGATCACGATCACGGGACGTCGCCCAGTGTGCTGCCCCGTCTGCATGAAAATGTGCGCCGCAGCGCGTCCGAGCTTCAGTGCTGTCTCCGCCGTGACCGGTTCGAGATTGGCGACACCGCGGACGCCATCCGTGCCGAAGAGTTTCCCGTTGCTGTCGAGGGCCTCCGCCTCGCCGCTATTTTTTCTCACCATACGCCTGTGCTCCAAATTCGATGCTGCGCGCCTTAGGCTGCGATGTGGTCGGTTCGCTTAGCTGGCTCTTTCGGATGACCGCCCAAAGGAGGATCGCCAGCGCCAGCGACATGGTCTTCGCCAGCAGGTTGTTCGTGAGCAGTGCTTTCATGGAGTGGCATCAGGAGTAGTTCGGACAGCCGCGCACGCAAGCTCGCCGGTGTGAATTCCCGTTCAAGTTTCCCGTGGTGGCAGAGCGAGACTGCGCCCGTCTCCTCGCTGACGATGAGCACGATGGCGTCGCTTTCCTCGGTGAGCCCGATCGCCGCGCGGTGCCGCAGGCCGAGATTGCGATCCAGATCCTGCCGCTGGCTCACGGGGAAAATGCAGCCCGCGCTCACGACCCGGTCGCCGCGCACGATCAGGCCACCGTCGTGCAGCGGAGTCTTCGGGTGAAAAATGGTGATGATGAGTTCGGGCGAGAGATGGCTGTCGATTTTCACGCCGCTCTCGATGTGCGACTGGATGTCCGTCCCGCGCTCGATCGCGATCAGCGCGCCGAGCTGCCGGCTGGAGAGATCGAACGCAGTCTGCGCGAGTTCCTCGACGATCTCCTTGTTCTCCGGAGTCATGCCGAAGATGTGGTGGCTGCCGAGTTGCGCGAGCATGCGGCGGAGTTCCGGCTGGAAAATCACCACGAACGCGAGGATGACCACCGCCGAGATGCGCTGCAGCAGCCAGCTGATCACCTCCAGCCCGAAGAGCTGCGAGAGCAGCACGAGCCCGAGCACGAGCGAGCCGAGGCCGGTGAGCACACGCAGCCCGCGCGTGCCGCGCAGGCCCACGTAGGCATAGTAGATGCCGACTGCGAGGATGAGGATTTCCAGCGCATCCTTCCAATGCTCGCGCGCCATGTCGTTCACGGTCGCGAGGATCATTCGCCGAGAATCGCTTCCGTCATCCGGAGCGCCTCCACGTTGGGTTTCACATCATGCACGCGGAAGATCCGCGCGCCGTGCTCGCGAGCGTGGCAGGTGAGCGCCACGGTCGGCCACATGCGATCGTCCGTCGCGGAAATGCCCGGGTCGTGGAACACAGCCATCCCTGGCTGTGCGGCCTGCGTGCATCTTGCCTGCATGCTGGCGTTCTCGTGCAGGCTGGAAGCCCGCTTGCAGCACAGGCTGGAAGCCTGTGTTCCTTCGCGCGCCAGCACTTTTCCGATGAAGCTCTTGCGCGACACGCCCACGGCGATCGGGTGCGGTGCGAGCGCGATGTCATCCATGCGCCGCAGCAGGGCAAGATTGTGCTCCGGCGTTTTTCCAAAGCCGATTCCTGGATCAAAAACGATGCTGCTCGCAGCCACGCCCGAGGCTACGAGCGCATTCAGACGCTGGCAAAAGAAATCCCGCACGTCGCCGCAGACATCGGCGTAGTGCGGTGCGCTCTGCATGGTTTGCGGGCCGCCTTGCATGTGCATTACGACCACTCCGGCGCGCGTGTCTTTGGCGGCCTCGATCATCGCGATGTCGCGAAGCCCGCTCACATCATTGATGATCGATGCCCCGGCCTCCATCGCCGCGCGCGCCACGGAGGGCTTCATCGTGTCGATGCTGATGACAAATTTCTCGCCATGCCCCGGCAATTTCGCGAGTTGCCCGATGATCGGCAGCACGCGCCGCAGCTCTTTGCTTTCTTCCACCGGCTCCGCACCGGGGCGCGTGGACTCGCCGCCGACATCAATGATCTCCGCACCGTGCGCGATCATCTCCTGCGCATGCGCGAGCGCATCGTGTGGATCGGAAAAAAGTCCGCCGTCGCTGAAGGAATCCGGCGTCACATTCAGGATCCCCATGACGATTCCCCGGCGCGTGAGGTCAAATTTGAGCAAGCGCGTCTGCCAAATGATTTGCGAATAGTCGGAAGAATCGTGCATCGTATCTGGCGCGCACGACGTAAACCGATTCTGCAAACCAAACCCAAGCGCAAACCACATGAGCACGACGACGACTTCACGGACTCCCGCCAATTTCACCGACCGCCAGTTCCCGCCCTTCAGCCTGCCGCGCCTGCTGCGCACGGTCTTCGCGCCGAAGGCCGGGCAGCGTGTGTGCATCCTCATGGATCTCGATGATCCCCGCGACATCACCGGCTATCGCTTTTTGAAAAATCCGGATCTCGGCATCCAGCGCAATGCCTACGAGGTCTTTTACCTCGGCCTGCGTGACAGCGTGCTCGCGGAACTCGGCCTCACCGGCGGCGAGATGTTTGCCTATGAGGTGACGGGCGGCAGCAATCTCGATCTCCCTGAAATCGCCTTCACGCCCGAGGGCAAGGAAGTGCGGATGGAGGACGCGATTTACACGAAATACGACATCGTGCTCTGCATCTCGACGTATTCGGCGACCGCGCCGCTGACGGCATTCGCCAAGAAGTTCGGCTTCCGCGGCGCGACGATGCACGGGATGAATGCGACCATTTTGCGCAGCGGCCTCGCCGTGGATTACGACGACGTGAGCCGCGAGGCGGAAAAGCTGCGCCTCGGAATGACAGGCGCGGACTGGGTGGAGATTGATTACATTTTCGACGGAAAACCTTACATGCTGCACCTCGATCTCGGAGGACAGGAGGCGCAGAAAAGCCACGGTCTCTGCCGCGGCGGCCCGGACATCGCGAATCTCCCCGCCGGCGAAATCTACTTTGTGCCGACGGACGTGAGCGGGCAGTTCCCATTGCGCTACGAGGATGGCACCGTGGGTCTTCAGCACGTGAAAGGCTGCCGCATTTTCAAGGCGACGTTGCTGCGCGGAAACGCGAAGACCATCGAGGAGCACAACGCGAAACTCACGAGCGATCCAGTGACCGGCGAACTCGGCGAACTTGGCTTCGGCACGCAGCGCTTGCCGGTGAGCGGGCGCGACATTCAGGACGAAAAGATCCTCGGCACGATGCACGTCGCCACCGGGCGCAGCGATCATCTCGGCGGCAGGCTGACGCCGGATCTTTTTGCCAACCGCAAGAACGCCACGCACGACGACATCCTATTTTCGCCGACGAAAACGCCCGACACCCAGGTGCCGCAAGTCCGCATGTCGCGCCACGGCCAGACCGTCGTGCTCATCGAGGGCTACGAGCCCGCCGCCTACATGCGCGGTCTGCTCGACGCGTGATGCAGCACACTTCAGGCGCAGTAAATCCCTACGAGTCCGACAAGCTCGTCGCGGAGTATCTGCTCTTTCACTACGGCGCGCCGCACGAGGTGCTGCCGTGGGATTTCGGTCCGGCATCCGCGCTGAATTATCCGGCGCGCTGCGTGCGCGAATGTGTGGACGTCGCATCGCTGCCGCAAAATGCGCGTGCGCTCGATCTCGGCTGTGCCGTCGGTCGCTCGGCTTTTGAATTTGCGCGGCATTGTGGCGAGGTCATCGGCATTGATTACTCGCACCGCTTCGTCCAGGTGGCTGAGGCGCTCGCGCGCGACGGGAGCTATCCGTACGAGCGGATTGATGAAGGCGCTCTCGCCACGCCGCTGGTCGCGAGCGTGCCATCCATCATCGAGCGCAAACACGTCCGCTTCGAGCACGGCGACGCGCAGGCCTTGCGCGAATCGCTCGGGAGTTTCGACGTGGTGCTCGCCGCGAATCTCATCGACCGGCTCGTCGAGCCCGCGCGTTTCCTCGCACGGCTGCCTGAGCTCGTGAAGGGTGGGGGACAGCTTGTGCTCACGTCGCCCTACACTTGGCTGGTAGATTTCACGCCTCGCGAAAATTGGATCGGCGGCTTCGTTGCGGACGATGTTCAACGCACGACACTCGACGGACTCCGCTCCGCGCTTTCCGCGCACTTCGATCTCATCAGCACACGCGACCTGCCGTTCCTCATTCGCGAGCACGCGCGGAAATTCCAATGGAGCGTCGCACAGGCCAGCATCTGGAGGCGCAAATTGATATGAGCACAGACTGGGAATCCCATTATCAAAGTGGCGACATCCCTTGGGAAAAGGGCGGGCCGCATCCGGCGCTCGTGGAGTTTTTGAAACGCTCGCCGGTCCACGGCCAGGTGCTCGTCCCCGGCTGCGGCACGGGCCATGACGTCCGCGCGCTCGCGGCGACTGCGGACGAGGTGATCGGGATCGACATTGCGCCGTCGGCGGTGGCACGTGCGAAGGCGCATCCGGCTGTCGGCGGCGAACGCTATCAGCTCGCGGATCTTTTCGCACTGCCGCCATCATTGTGTGAGGCGTTCGATGTGGTGTTCGAGCACACGTGCTTCTGTGCGATCGATCCTTCGCTGCGCGAGAAATACGCCGCAGCCGTCGCGGGCGCGCTGAAGCCCGGCGGTCATCTCGCTGCGATTTTCTATCTCGATCCGGGGCTTGATCCCGGTGAATCCGGCCCACCATTTGGAGTCACCAAAGTGCAGCTCGACGCCATTTTTTCTCCGCGCTTCAAGCTGCTCGGCGAATGGACTCCTGTGACAACTTATCCTGGGCGGGAAGGCCGCGAGGTGTTCCGTGTGCTTCAGTTGGCTTCGTAGGTTTCAGCCCTGGGCGTCGCATATTCCTGAGGCCTTGACTGACTGGCTTTGCCCCGTAGTCTGCGCGCTCTTTTTCACAACGAAACCGAACGACCACCGACTATGCCTGCTCTGAATACCGAAGCCCTTTCCCGCGCCGCCAATGAAGCCCGTGGCCTTGCCATGGATGCCGTCCACGCCTGCTCCAGCGGACATCTCGGCCTGCCGCTCGGATGTGCGGAAATCGGCGCGGTGCTCTACGGCCACGCGCTGTCGCACCATCCGGCGGAGCCGAAATGGCTGAACCGCGACCGCTTCATCCTCAGCGCGGGGCACGGCTCGATGTTTCTCTATTCATGGCTGCACCTCAGCGGCTACGCGTCCGTGGATCACGAGCAGGTGAAAAATTTCCGCGTGCTGCGTTCCCATACGCCCGGGCATCCCGAATCATTTGAAACGGCGGGCGTCGAGGCGACCACCGGCCCGCTCGGCCAGGGCGTGGCGAATGCAGTCGGCTTCGCAGTGTCGCAGAAGATGGCGGCGGCGAAATTCAACACGGGCGCGCACACTATTTTCGACAACCACATCGTCGCGCTCGCGGGCGACGGCTGCATGCAGGAGGGCGTGGCGATGGAGGCCGCGGCGTTCGCCGGGCATTTCAAATTGGACAACCTGATCCTCATTTACGACTCCAACGACGTGACGCTCGACGCGATGGCCGACGCCACGCAGAGCGAAAACGCGGCGAAGCGTTTTGAGGCGATCGAATGGGGCGTGCAGACGATTGACGGCAACGACCTCAGCGCATTTCTTGCGGCGTTCGAGAAGGCAAAGGCCGCGACCGGCAAGCCGCAGCTCATCATCGCAAAGACGCTGATCGGAAAAGGCATCCCCGAAGTCGCCGGCACCGCAAAGGCGCACGGCGAAGGCGGCGCGAAATTCATTGATGCCGCGCGCAAGGGCCTCGGCCTGCCTGCCGAACATTTCTTCGTGAGCGCCGAGACGCGCGCATTTTTCGCCGAGCGTGCGAAGGCACTCGCCGTGAAGCACGCGGAGTGGACAGCCACTTTCAATGCATGGAAAACTGAGAACCCCGCGCTCGCCACGGAACTCGATTCGTATGTCTCCGGCAAAATCGCCGCCGACCTGCTCGCAAAGATCCCCGTCTTCCCCGCCGACGCAAAACTCGCGACGCGCGCCGCTGGCAAGGACGTGCTCCAGCCCGTCGCCGAAGCGGTGCCGAATCTCATCTCCGGCAGCGCCGACCTGCACGGCTCCACGCTGAACTACATCGCTTCGAGCAAGGACTTCTGCCCGTCGAACTGGACTGGTCGCAACATCCGCTTCGGCATCCGCGAGCACGGCATGTGCGGCATCATGAACGGCATCGCGTACGACGGCATCTTCCGCGCGAGCGGCGCGACTTTCCTCGTCTTCGCCGACTACTGCCGCGGCTCGATCCGCCTCGCCGCGCTCAGCGGTCTGCCGACGACCTACATTTTCACGCACGACAGCGTGGGCGTGGGCGAAGACGGACCGACGCACCAGCCCGTCGAGACCGTGAGCGGCCTGCGCGTCATCCCGAATCTCGACGTGATCCGCCCCGCCGATCCCGAGGAGACCGCGGGCGCCTTCGCCGCCGCGATGCAGCGCACAACCGGCCCGACGCTCCTCTCGCTCACGCGCCAGGCCGTCGCAAATCTCAACGACATCCCCGTGCAGACACGCCGCGAAGGCGTGCTCAAGGGCGGCTACATCGCCGTGAAGGAAACTGGCAAACTCGAAACGATCCTCATTAGCGCAGGCAGCGAAGTGCAGCACGCCGTCGCCGCCGCGAAGACGCTCGGCGCAGGCGTCCGCGTCGTGAGCATCCCGAGCTTCTTCCGTTTCGATCAGCAGTCGCAGGCCTACCGCGACGAAGTGCTCCCGCCCTCCTGCCGCAAGCGCGTGGCCATCGAGGCTGGCGTCTCCGCGCTCTGGTGGAAATACGTCGGCCTCGACGGCAAAGTGATCGCCATCGATCGCTTCGGCCTCAGCGCCCCCGGCGGAAAAGTGATGGAAGTCCTCGGCATCACCCCGCAGGCCGTGGTGGATGCGGTGAAGTCGCTCGCCTAAGCGTCAGCGACGTTTCAGCGCGTGCGGCTTCGCTTCGAGATTCCCCGCTGCGTCCTCCGCCTTTGCAGTGAGCATCGTCGCCGCTGATTTTGCATCCAGCGTCACTTCCCACTCGTCGAAATTGTCGCGCAGCTTCTTCACGTCACAGCCATTCACCGTCACGCGGTTCACTTCGCCGTTGTCGGATGTCGTGCCGCGCACGAGGAGCGAGCCGTCCTTCTGTGGCAGCGTGTGCGTGATGACGGTCACGGGCGCGAGGTCGTCCACGGGATCGAGCGGCTTCGGGAAGTCTGCCTCCGCGGGGCGTGTGCCTTTTTGCGGGGAGAAATCCTGGTTCACCGAGATGTCGTCGAACTTCGTGGCGCGCACGGCGCCACGGTCGTAGTTCATGCGCCACAGCGCATACTCGGCGTGATGCACGTCGAGGCCGTCGAGCATCATGCAGGGCGAGAGGGAATGAAACGCCCAGTGGACATTCCACGCCTTCAGGCCGCGCACGACGAAGGGATGCTGCGCGTCAGGGCCGACGCCGTTCACGCTCAGCTTCAGCGACGCGTCGTTGCCGCCGAGATTGAAGCTGTGCCGCCTCATGCAGTGCGCCTCATTGTTTTCAAATCGCACGAAGGGCAGCGTGCGGATGTCCTCCTTTGCGCGTGTGCCGTCGGGCTGCGGCACGTTCATCACCATCGTGAGTTCGGGCGTCTCGACGGCGTCGAAGCGGTAGCCGTATTCGTCGCACTCGGCGGCGACGTTTCGAGTGAAAGTGTTCCGGCAATTCGCCCACCAGAATCCCGCGCCCTCATTGTGATCGAAGGGCAGCACCTGCTGCGGCAGCGGCTTCCCGATGCACGCCTGCACCGCGAGATTGCGGTCCAGCACATTCCAACTCTCCGTGCCGTCTTCGAGGAAAAATCCGTGGCCGGTGCTCCGATAGCCCACGCAATCGCGCACCACGAGATAGTCGGTGCCGTGGATCGTGATCCAGCGGTTGCCGCTGTCCCAGATGCTCGCGCCGATCACGGACGCGCCGCGCATCGTGTCGCGCACGAGGTGAAAGTGGATGCTGTATCGCCCGAGCACGCCCTCCTTGCCGAGGTGCCGGAACTCCGCGTAGCCGATGCCGCCCTGCGAGCCGCGGTGAAACATCGTGTGCCCGCGCTCGCCGTCGGGATTCGCGGATTCGACGATCACATTGCGTGAAAGGTTCGCGATCTCGCCGCGGTATTGGCCCTCGGCGATGTGGTCAAATTCCAGCGCGCGATCGAGCGTGAGCTTTGTGCCTTCCACTGCGCGCACCGTACGCTCCTCGGTCTCCGTGCCCTCGCGCACGCTCACTTTGAAAGTCTTCGCGCGCTTGTTCTGCCGCGTCGTGCTAGTGAGAAAAACTTTGTCGCCCGCGCGCCAGCCCGTCACGGCTTCGCCGAGTGAAATGATCGCGTCGCCCTTCTTCACAGGAGCGCCGAGCTTCACCCACGTGCGGTTCAGCGGTGCGCCGTGAAATTCCATCCGCCCGCCGCAGCAGACGATCGCGGGGCACGACTGCTTGTCCATTCCCTCGAAATACGTGAGCCGGATGAGCGCCGTATGCGTCGCATCCACCGGCTGCTCCTGCGTGCCGACGAGCAACGCTGCGCGCGGCTCCGCGGACACTTCGGGCAGATGCGCGTCGCAATTAAAACCCTCCTCGCCGGTGTCTTCACCCGCTTGGATTTTGATCAGTCCCACATCGAGCCGCGTGTCGCGATCCGTCGCGAAGCGCAGCGTGCCGCCGATGTGCAGCGAGCGCACGGGCTGCGGCGAGTTCACATCGTAGAGGACTTCATGTCCGGGCCGCACGAGCACCGTCGCACCCGCGGGCGGGAGCTTGCCGCCCTCCCACGTTTTCCCGTCCGACCACGCGCCGGATTTTGCGGAGCGGATGAGAACTGGTGTGGCGGCGTGCGTGACATTGGCGGAGACGAGTGCGCACAGGAAGACTGCGAGGATGCGGAGGGGGGTCATGGCCGGAGGATGATGTTGAGGGAGGGAATAAGGACGGAAATCGTGAACTCAGAGCAGCGAGAGCGGAGCCTGCCGCGTCTTGAGCGGGAAGGTGACGCGCGCTCCGCCGAGGCGGTGCGACTCGAAGACGGCGCTGATCATTTCCACGATCACACGGCCATCCTCGGCACTGCACAGCGGCGCACGATCCTCGCGGATTGCGGCGATGAGATCGCGGCCCGGGGTGACGTGGCTCATCACGAGCTTGCCGGCATTCGCGATGGGCTCGGGCTTGCCGATGCCGGCGGAGGAAATCGGAATCCACGCGCTCGGTTCGGTGGATGGCTGGAAAGGATTTCCCTCGCGGAAATGCGCGACGGGATCGGCGTCGAAGCGCAGATCGATCACGCCGCCAGTGCCGATGAGCTGCAGCCCGAAGCCCGCGCTTTTCACTCCGGCCTTTTGCATGGACTCGAAGAACGCGGGCACGCCGGATTCCGTCTCAAAGCGCGCGTGGACTTCGTTGCCTGCGAGGGGGCCGGTGCCCTCTGCGCCGTCCTTCACGTCGTCGCGCGTGATGGGGCGTCCGTCCTGCAACAGCGTGGCGGTGCAGGCCACGGGCTTGCCGGTGAAAAAATGGACGAGGTTCATCTCATGCGCGCCAAGCACCCAGAGATCGAGCGCGCCGCCACGGTCGTCCTCCTTGCCGCGTGCGCGGATTTCGAGCAGGCGGCCGATTGCGCCGTCCTTCACGAGTGTCGCCACGGTCGCGACTGCGGGCTGGTAGCGGTTGCGGTGTGCGATGGCGAGTTTCACGTTCCGCTTCCCGCAGGCCGCGATGATTTCATCTGCCTCCGCAGGCGTGCGGCAGAACGGTTTCTCGACGTAGATTCCGCGCGCGCCGCTCTCGATCGCAGCGAGGATCATGTCGCGATGCTCGTCCACGAAACGTGGTCCGACGGCGACGATGTCGGGCTTCGTCTCGGCGAGCATCTTGCGGTAGTCGGCAAAGCCCGCGATGCCGCCGAATTTTTTTTGCGCGGCGGCGAGGCCGGCGGCATCGGCATCCGCGACGGCGGCGATCTCCGTCTCGGGCATCAGCGTCCACATGGTGTCGAGGCCGTGGCCGTAGTTGCCGCGTCCGGTGTGGCCGATGATTGCGATGCGCAGTTTTTTTTCCTGCGCGTTTGCGGCGGCGGAAATTCCGGTCGCGAGACTGAGTGCGAGGAAGCGGCGGCGGTTCATGGGGGGCGTATGAATTGGGGTGAATGCCGATGATGAGGGGAGAATTGATGTCACGCAAAGTCGCAAAGTCGCAAAGGAATGCACTCGTGAACGCCGTCCGTAGCCGCGCTTGTGAAAGTGCGGGC
>JAYWEO010000208.1:0-4104 GCA_043779225.1 Prosthecobacter sp. | reverse complement strand
ACGAGACGCTGACGCCAGAGGATGGCCTCGGGTGACTGTTCACGTTCGGCTATCTGCGCGAGGATGAGATACGCCGGGGTGCTGGCTGGGTTTTTCACCAGCGCCTGGCGTGCAGTGATGAAGGCGTTGCGCAGATCGCCGCTGGCGAGGGCCTGCTCGGCGGCATGAATCAGCCCGTCATGCTGCCAGCGGGAGAATGCGGGGCGGCCGATCGTGGCTGCGAGGATGATCGTGAAAACAACGCCTGCGAGGGGCAGCCAGCGGCGCTTTTGCGGGTGCGCCGGTTCCCCGGGCTTCGGCGTGCCGGCACGCGGCCCGAGCAGATTCATGCCGCCGTGCGCGGGGCGCGGCGCCTACCTATCATGAGCAGTCCGGCGCAGAGGCCGAGAGCCGTGGCGCTGTTTGCGACCTCAGGGACGAAGCTAATGTTGCCAACGCCGATAGTCTGGGTGCCAAAGAAAGTGCTCGGGTTAGTCCAGGTGAATGTGATGCTGTTCACCGGAGTCGCGAGCGAGCCGGCGCTGATCGTGATGTCGCCCTGCGGGTTGGTGCTGGTGGCGGTATTGCCGAGCGCGGAGGGGCTGGTCGTGCCCGAATTGCTGATCGTGTTGACCGAGGTTCCCCCGCTATTGGTGAGAGTGACTGCAACCGGGGTTGCTCCGCTGAGGGCGGCAATGGTGATTTTATCCCGAAACCCTCCGGACGCGAGGTTTGCATCCACATCGTTCAGGGTGAAACTAGTGATGACGCCGCCTGCATAGGCACCCGTAAATGTGATGGTGACGGACACAGAGTTCGTCGTGCTGTTCATCGAGGACAAACCTAACTTGAGATCCGTGGCTCCATTGACTGCGGCAATCGAGGGGACTGCGGAAAACGTGGCGCCAGAGTTCGTGTAAGCCACCGTGATGTCGTTCCCGCCGCCATCGACATCATAGGAGTTTGAGCCGGAGGCGGTCGTTCCTGCCGTCCATGTGACTGCCGTCCAGTCAAGCACCACAGCATGGCTAGCGCCGGCGGTGAGGAGCAGCAGGAAGGCTGAGGCAATCGTGCGGATGCTAAGAGGCAGAATTGGCATGGTGAAATTCATTGCAGTGGCTGACGGCAGTCCGGCCCCGGCTGGGACCGACGCGATGCTGCCGCCGATTGTTCAGCGGCTGACGACCGGCGGATTGGGGGCGGAAATTGCCGGATTGCCACCGAGGCTGCGGGGGCGGAGCGGTTCGTTGGCGAAGTTGCTGCTGCCGGCGTCGCCGACACCGGAGATGCTGCGCGAACTCTGGACGTAGCGAAGGAGGGTAGCGGGGTCGGCATTCAGCGCGACGTCCACTGCGGACTGCAGGTCGGCGAATGAAAGGCCCGGCTGCGCATCAAATGCCGTGCGCGCGATGGCTTCTGCCAGTGTCAGGGCCAAGACGTCGCCTGCGATGCCGCTGCCGGAAGGGCCTCTGTCTGCCGCGGTGTTGCCTCCGGAGTTTTCACCAGCGGGATCTCCGGGTGCTCCGCTGCCTGCTCCGCGGGGATGGCCTGTGCCGATGCCGGTGCCGCGGCCTGGTGTGTGGCCATCGAGATTGACGACATCCTTGCCATCCGATCCGCCCTTGGAATCGTGCGCGCCTCTCTTGCCATGGCGGGCCATGATGCGGTGATAGGTCACCTGCTTCCAAGGATCCGGCACGGCGGCGGTCGCAGCGGTCACGATGGCGGGAGCGGCGGACTGCGGGGAGACGCGCACTGCGGCGTCCACGATCGGCAGCACGCTGTCGGGCGATTTGCGGACTGCCGCAAAGACGACGTTGGCAACCTGCCTGTTGGTCGGTTTTTCGCCGAGGGCCTCGATGGCTGCCACGGTTTCCGAAGCGGCGCGGTGGCCGGATTCATCGGAGGATTCGCGCGATGCTGCCTTCTTAAGGAGAGTGTTTGCGGGCTTTTCTGCGGCCAGCGTGACGCCGGCACCACAGATGCAAAGGCTTAGGAAGGCGTAGGAAAATCTCATGGGTGCCGGTATCAATCTTGTAAATAGCAAGAATCCGGCCAACAAATTGCTTTGTCAATAACCGCCTTTTGTTGCATCACATCAAATGGTATCGCTCAAATTCATCCATGTCACGCCCATCCACTCTGCTGAACTCCCGTTTGACCAAGACCTTGTGTGCATGTGCAATTGCGGGCATCGCGGTGGGGAAGATGAGCGCCCAGGAGTCCATCCGCCCTTCCGGGATCGGTGCGGCGGCGGCGGATGCGCGGCAGGATCAGGTTTCCAAGGCGCGCGGTGACTTCATGAAGTTCGGCCCGGTGAATGTGGACGCCTCCGTGCAGATGGACCTGGAGTTGAACGACAACATCGGCCTTTCGGAAAACCACAAGGAGGGGGACATGATCTTCCGTCCCCGCCTGAATCTGAACAGCGAATGGCAGGTGACCCGGCTGAACACGATCCGCCTCGGACTGGGACTGAGCTACGCAAAATATCTCAACCACTCGAAGCTCGACACGCAGGCACTGCTGCTCGACCCCGGCACGCAGCTCGGCTTTGATATCTATGTCGGCGAGCATCTGCGCCTGAACATCCATGACCGGATCCAGATCACGCAGAACCCGATCGACGAGGCCTCGCTGAGCAACGTGCAGCGTTTCGCACGGCTCCAGAATGCCGCGGGAGTCACCGCCTTCATCCGCTACCCGGACTGGGATTTCGTCGTCGGCTACGATCACTTCAACTACAACACGCTCGACTCGCAGTTCAACTTCCTGGACCGCACTGAGGAGCAGCTCTTTGCCAGCGCGAGGCATCGGGTGAGCGATGCGCTCGGCGTGGGCATTGAGGGCAGCGCGGCCCTTGTGAAATACACGGACCACGTGAACAACGACGCGACGTCGTGGACGGTGGGCGCATTTGCCGACGCCACGCTGTCGCAGTACACGAAGCTCCGCATCAGCGCAGGCTATCAGGACATGAGCTTCGATGGGAATGGAACGAGCCTCGACCGGAGCAACTTTTCAAGCTGGTATGCGAACCTCTCCGCGGCGCAGCGCCTTACCCAGTACCTGAGCCACTCGCTCACGGTCGGACGCGAGGCCCGCCTCGGGCTCAGTGTGAATTACACCGACTATGTCTTCGCCCGGTATGCCGCGTCCTGGCGGATGAATGACACGATGACTTGGAGCATTGATGCCTTTGTCGAGGACGCGCGTGATTCGGGCGGTGCGGCGGTGCTCGCCGAGAAGTCGCTTCGCGTGGGCGGCGGCGCCGGGCTTGCGTTCAAGCTCTCCAGCCACACCACGCTCGGCCTCCGCTACAATTACGTGAACAAGGATTCCGATCTGGCGACGCGGAGCTACATTCAGAATGCTGGCTCGCTCAGCATCAACTACCAGTTCTGACCCGCATGATTCCCCGCCTTTTGCACAGGATGCAGAACCATCTGGCGGCTCTCCTCGCATCCCTGGCAGTGCTCGTCCTCCTCCCAGCGACGCTCACCGCCCAGCAGCGCAGCGACCGTGATCGATCCGATCTCCCCTCCGCAGCCGGAATGGTCGCCGGGACGACTTCGATGGAGGTGCTCGACAGCAGCCGGCGGCTCGGCGCGGGTGATCGGCTCAGCTATCGCGTCGTCCAGGAAAAGCGCGCCCCACTTTCCCTCACGATCACCGACAGCGGCGAAGTCGAGGTGCCGCTGATCGGCCGCGTGCGCGCCAGCGGGCGCACGTGCAGGGAGCTCGCCGAGGCGATCAAGCCCATGCTCCAGAGGGAATATTTCATCCACGCCACCGTGATCATCGGCCTGGATTCGGCGAGCATGAAATCGCGCGGCACGGTGTATGTGAGCGGCCAGGTGCGTTCGCAGGGACCGATCGAAATCCCCGCCGAGGATCGGCTTACGGTGAGCAAGGCTATCCTGAAGGCCGGCGGCTTCGCGGAATTTTCCGACATGCGCAAGGTGAAGCTCGTGCGCACGAAACCGGATGGAAAAGTCGAGACGACGATCGTGGATGTGGATGCCATTCTCACGAAGGGCCAGATCGACAAGGACCCCGTGCTCCAGGCCGATGACCGGATCATCGTCCCACGGAAATTCATCAATATCTAGGCCGTGATGCAGG
>JAYWEO010000207.1:0-18146 GCA_043779225.1 Prosthecobacter sp. | reverse complement strand
CCGAGCAGTGCCTCCGGGAAACGCTCGCGGAACTCGAAGAAGGAGCCGATGCGGTCGTCCATCTTGTCGAGGACGAAGAGGATGAGCAGGCCAAGGGCAAATCCACAGAGTCCGCCGATGGTGAGAAGCTTGTTCAGCTCCATCTGTTTTTGCTGCGGCTTGTTGGCGTGTTCCAGGATGGTCACGGTATCCTGGTCGAGGTTCTTATAGACATCCATGCTGCGCAACTGGGCGGTGAGGCGGTCGTACTGCACCTTGGTGCGCTCAATCTTGGAACGGATCTTGTCCCAGTCTGCGACGCGTCGGGCGAGGTCGAGAGCCTTGCCTTCCCATACCTTGATGGTTCCTTCCAGGTTCTCCATCTGCATATTGATCGATTTACGGCGGCTTTCGAGCGCATCCTGGCTGAGATCCTTGTAAGTCTTCAGATTCGCCTCCGCCTTGGCGATCTGCTCGTCGAGCGCCACGATCGTCGGGTGCCTCGGCTTCAGCGACTGTGCGAGTTCCTGGCGATCGGCCTTGAGCTGATTGAGGCTTTGCTTGGCCTTGAGGTATTCGCCCAGCACGCCGGGCATGCCCGAGAGCGAATCAGCCTTGCTCGTCGTCTTGTCGCCGCTGGCGAGTGCTCCGGGACTGCGATCCAGAGTCTGATCCAGATCGAGGAGTTTGAGCAGGTCGAACTCGGTCTTATACTCCGCGAGCTGGCGGTTCAGAAGGGAGAGGTAGTTGGCCGCACTGTTGCCGTCCTCCTTAAGGTAGCCGATGTTATTTTCCTTTTGAAAGGTATGCATCTCCTCCTCTTCCTGCAGCATGCCTTTTTCCAGCCGCACGATTTCATCCTGGATCGTGATTGCCATGCCTTCCTGCTTGTTGGAGCGCATCTCCTTTTTCTTGGCGATGTATTCGTCCATGCAGGCATCCGCATACGCCTGCGAGTACGCGGGCGACTTGCCATAGACGCTGAGGACGAAAATCGCCGCTTTCGGAAGCTGTCCGACCATCACCTTCACCTGCTCGGGCGGCAGATCCGGGTGCATCGAATGCACGCGGGTCTCGGCTCCACGGAGCACTTCCGCGCTCTGCATGAGCTCGATCTGAGTGCCGAAGAAATTCACCAGTTCCTCGTTGTATGCCGCCGCGGAGTCGCCGCCGAGCCGGAGCTGCCCGGACACCATCAGGCGCCCGCTCGAGAGCCACGCGGGCGGCTGCTGCATCGCCGTCCACGCACCGATGCACAGGCCGAGGCTGAGGAGGAGAAGCAGCACCCACCAGCGCTTCTTGAGGAGATACATGTAGCGGATGCCTTGCACCCGCAAACGGTTCACCGCGGAGGTTGCGGCGAGGGTCTGAGCCTGTGGAATTGCCATGTCGGTGCGGTCGTTAGTAATTGATGAGGCGCTCGGGAACGTAGATCAAATCGCCGACCTTGAGCACAGGATCTCGCTCAAGATGGCCTTTTTCCAGAATTTCCACAAGGTCCACAATGAAAGTATCTGTCGCCTCGTTCGGCGCTTCCTTCTTCCTGCTGAATGTCTTCCCGAGATTTTTCCACATGCTGTCCTTTTTCGTCGGCTGCATCTTCCTGAGCACCTCCGCGGTCGCGACAGGCACGCCGTCCTTCCGCCGCACGAGGCGGACGTTCTTCTTGTCGGCAAAATCACCGACGCCATTTGCGCGGAGGATCGCCTGGCTGACCGTCATCGGATCGCCCGGCAGGAGCTCGAGCACTCCGGGGCTGCGCACCTGCCCGGTGAGATAGACTTTCCCGCGAGATTTCGTGCCGATGAGATCCAGCCCGATGATGACGGTGGCTTTCACAAAATAATCCTTCTCCAGCAGCGGCTTGATCTCGTAGGCGATCTGCTTGCAGGTCTTGTCCAGCGCCTGGACCCGTCCGATGTGCGGGATCTCGATTTCGCCGCCATCACTGACGAAGAGAGGGTAGGGATCGTTCTTTTTTTCCTCGACGATACGGAGGCTCACACGGTCCCCTGCCCCGAGTTTCACCGAGTCATTGAGCACCTCCATCGAATTGGTGAAATTGGCCGAGCTTGTCCCCAGCGACTGGCCCACAGGCACCCTGTTCTCGATCGGAACGGGAGCATCGGGACGGTTTGCAGAAGGCGGCGCAGCATCGGCAAAAAGCGCGAGCAGGAGCGCCGCGGCACAGCATGTCCACCCGGCGGGCGGGGATGCCGGGAAGAGGTGGGGACGCGATATCATAGGGGGAAACATAGAATGACTAAAACCGATATCCAAGTGAGAATGTGACCCGGTTTTGAGAATAGCTTTCAGACTCCCGGACGGCGCTTTTGTTCACATATTGATACCCCAGGGTGAGGCCGAGATGCTGGGAGATCTGAAAGCCAGTGGAGAGGTTCGCACCATATCGTGTGTAATCGGATGCGACCGCCCCGGCCACCGCGCTGCCATTCACGATGCGGGCATCCTCGTAGTAGAGCCCCAGTCCGAGCGAGAGCGTCCTGTTCACCTGCCATGAGCCGGAATATCGGATGGAGTTAACCTGCGTGTGACCGCCGACTCCCTCCACATCGTCCGTGTGCCCCAGGTCCAGCCGATCCGAGTAATACCGGTTCATCCGGTGGACGAATGACAGGTTTGCATAGTAGCCGCTCGGATCACCCTGAGCAGGCTGAGCCGCAGTCGAGCTGCTCAAGGACACGGATCCCGGCGCATTGGCACCGGTGAAATATCCCTTGTATCCCCCGGAGAGGAACACGTGGGTGAATTTCGTCAGCTGAAGTTCAAAAAACGGCCCTGCGGAAATGCTGGTGTAATTGGAATCGGTCTGATCCGGATAGTCCGAGTAGGCACCTGTCGCCTCAAATCCGGCGATCAGCGCCGAGTTGACCTTCACCGCCATCGATGCGGAGAACTGATCCGTCGAATGATTCAGCCGGCTGAGGCCGCCCACCGAGGTGCCTGTGCTCGAATTCGCCCCGCTGAGCGTGAGGAATGTGAAATGGTCGTATCCAAAGTGCCAGATGATGTCGTTCGTGTCCCACAGCACGTTGAACCCGATGGTGTTTGTGAACCGCTCGAGCTGCGCCACCCCGCTCAGCGTGCCCTGGCTGATCGCCTCCTGCTGGAGCGAGAACTGGTCGTGAAAATTGATCTTCACGTCCCCTGCATAGACATTGAAGTTCAGCGCCGAATCCGGCGTGATCGTCGTGGTCTGCCGGTTCAGAGTCGGGCTGTTGAGATAATACGCATAACCGAAACCCGCACGGAATTGCAGCGTGTTGAGTTTCGTCACCGCCCACGTGGCATTGATGCCGATTTCCGGCGTGATCACCATGTCGGCCTTTCCATTGGGCGTCAGATCCACATTGTCCGTGAACTCCACCCCCATGCGCGCCTCCACGCGCAGCAGGACCTCTCCGACCTTGAAATTTGCGAGCGTCGGCAGCGACGTCTTTTCCACCTGCCGTGCGGATGATGGCCGCGGGATCTCCTGCGCGTTCGCATTTCCCGCAGTCATCGCCCAGCCCGCCAGGAGGATCGCCAGTCCGCGGCGAGCGATGTGCTTGGCGCGAAAATGCGGTGCATCTGTCATTGTTGCGAGGGATGTCCTTCGGATCATGAGGGGCGTTGAACCCGCAACCCTTGCACGCACTCGCGGCATAAGGAAAAGCAATTTTGCACCTTTCACCTCACATCCCGTGAATCGCAGCCAGCCATGCGACGCGAACACACGCTTGTCTCCACTCCCGCGGTCACCCACATTCCCAATCCCTTGAACGCCCGCCCGCGAATCTCCGCCTTCACGCTGATCGAGCTGCTCGCCGTCATCACGATCATCGCCATCCTCGCCGGGCTCACCCTCGCCGGGATCGGGCGCACCCGCGAGCAGGGGAATCGCGCCGCCTGCCTCTCAAACATCCGCCAGCTTCATTCCCTCGCCACGCGCTTTGCCGGGGAAAATGACGGCGCGCTCCCGATCGGATACCGGCTCGGGCAGAAGCAGTTCAACACCACGCTCTACGCCAGCGAAAAATATGTCCTCCTCGGCAAACTCCTCGAAGGTGCCAGCGCGAGCGACGCACGCGCATTCTTCTGCCCCTCCGAGCGCGACCGCACGCAGGCCTACAACACGAAGGAAAACCCCTGCCCCGCCGTGCCAGGACGGACGCTGCAGGGCGGCTTCGCCACAAATCCCCTCGTGGACTGGGGCAGCGTCACCTTTCCAGACACCCCGATCCGGATCACGAATCTCGGCCGCGTCCCGCTCATCGCCGACGGCGTGGGCATGCCGAAGCGCGTGGACTCGCGGCACAAGGACGGCGTGAACGTCGTCTTCACCGACGGCAGCGGACGCTGGGTGCCGCGGGAAAAATTCAACACCGAACTTGCCAGATGCACCTCGCCCGGCGCAGGCAACAACGCCGCCATGGATCGCATCTGGCAAATCCTCGGCGACCAGTATCCTGATCAGATACAACCCTGACCCGCACTTTATGAAACACCTCATCACCCTAATCACCGCCGCGCTCCTCACCACCGCACAAGCCGCACCCGTCAGCCTCTTCGATGGCAAGACGCTCGACGGCTGGAGCGGCGACACCGCCAAGACATGGCGCATCGAGGACGGCTGCATCACCGGCGGCTCGCTCGATGAAAAAGTCCCGCGCAACGAATTCCTCGCGGCAAAAAAGACGTACAAGAACTTCGACCTCACGCTGAAATTCAAGCTCACCGGCACCGAGGGCTTCGTGAATTCCGGCGTGCAATTCCGCAGCGTGCGCATGGAAAATCCCGCGCACGAAATGTTCGGCTACCAGGCCGACATCGGCGACCCGGCATGGTGGGGCTGCCTCTACGACGAATCGCGCCGCAAAAAAGTCCTCGCGAAATCCGACATGGAAGCCGTGAACAAAGTCCTCCATCGCAACGACTGGAACGACTACCGCATCCGCTGCGAAGGCAAGCGCATCCAGATCTGGCTGAACGGCGTGCAGACCGTGGACTACACCGAGGAGGAAAAGGACATCGCCGAGGAAGGCCTCATCGCCGTGCAGATCCACGGCGGCGCAAAGGCCGTGGTGTTCTTCAAGGACATCGCGATCGAGGAACTGCCGTAAGCCTCGTAGCCGCGCTTGTGAAAGCGCGGGCTGATCTTCCCTGCACGAGAGCAAAGCGTGCCCGCGCTTTCCCAAGCGCGGCTACGAAAAATTCCGCCCTCATCCAAATCACCGCATGGCCACCATCGCACTCCTCGGCACGCTCGACACGAAAGGCGACGAACACGGATTCGTCGCCGAACAAATCCGCGCGCGCGGGCACGCGACGCTCATTATTGATGTCGGCACCGATCAGCCACCACGACTCACGCCCGACATTTCCCGCGAAGAAGTCGCACGCATCGCCGGGATCGATCTCGCGGCGCTCGTCGCCCGGCACGATCGCGGCGAGTGCGTGACCGCGATGGCGGGCGCGGCTGCCAGCGTGCTCACGAAGCTGCACGCCGAGGGAAAAATTGACGGCGTGATCTCACTCGGCGGCGGCGGCGGCACGGCCATCGCGAGAGCCGGGATGCGCGCGCTGCCGCTCGGTTTTCCAAAGCTCATGGTCTCCACGCTCGCGAGCGGCAACACCGCGCAATACGTCGGTGTGAAGGACATCGTGATGTTCCCCGCGATCGTGGATGTCGCGGGCATCAACCGCATCTCGCGCATGATCCTCACGCGAGCGGCGGGCGCGATTTGCGGGATGGCGGAGAGCGTCGTGCCGAAGGCGGACGACAAGCCCGTCGTCGTCGCGAGCATGTTTGGCAACACGACCGACTGCGTGCAGCGCGCGAAGGCACTCGTGGAGACCGCCGGTTTCGAGGTGCTCATCTTCGCCGCCACCGGCACCGGCGGTCGAACGATGGAGTCGCTCATCGAGAGCGGAATGGCCGCGGGCGTGCTCGACATCACGACGACCGAATGGGCGGACGAACTCGTCGGCGGCGTGCTCGGCGCAGGACCGGCACGGCTCGACGCCGCGGCGAAGACCGGCACGCCCGCCATCATCGCGCCCGGCTGCCTCGACATGGTGAACTTCGGCCCGCGCGAAACCGTGCCCGCGAAATTTTCCACGCGCCGATTTTACCAGCACAACCCGCAAGTCACGCTCATGCGCACGACGCCGGACGAGTGCGCGGAATTGGGCCGCATCCTCGCGGAAAAAGCGAACGCGTACCGCGGCCCGATCACCGTGCTGCTGCCGCTGCACGCCATCAGCATCATCAGCGCGCCCGGCGGCGCATTCCACTGGCCCGAGGCGGACGCGGCGCTGTTCGGCGCGATCAAAAGCAACCTGCGCGCGGACATCCCGGTGATCGAAGTGGATGCTGCGATCAACGATCCCGTCTTCGCCGATGCCTGCGCGAAGGCGCTGCTCGCGGGCATCGCGAAACGTTGATCCGGGCGGCGGCATCGTCTTTCATCGCGTCCCCACATGAAAGCCATCCAACTCGAGAAGCCGCAGTCCTTCCGCAAAATCGAAATCGCCGAGCCCGCCGAGCCCGGCCCCGGCGAGGCAGTCGTGACCATTCACCGCATCGGCATCTGCGGCACGGACTACTCGGGCTTCCTCGGCAAGATGCCGTTCTTCAGCTACCCGCGCATCCCCGGCCATGAACTCGGCGTCGAGGTGCTCTCCGTCGGCGAAGGCGTGACGAATGTGAAGCCCGGCGACAAGTGCTCCGTGGAGCCCTACATCAATTGCCAGAAGTGCTACTCATGCTGCCGCGGCCACTCGAACTGCTGCGAAGGCCATATGACGCTCGGCGTGATGTGCGACGGCGGAATGTGCGAGCGCTTCCTCATCCCCGCGCGCAAGCTGCACGTCTCGCGCAAGCTCAACTTTGATCAGCTCGCACTCGTCGAGACGCTCGCCATCGGCTGCCACGCGATCAACCGCGGCAACCCGCAGCCCGGCGAACACGTGCTCGTGATCGGTGCAGGACCGATCGGACTTTCCGTGATCGAATTCGCGCGGCTCAGCGGCGCACGCACCATCGTCATGGATATGAATGCGGCGCGCTTGCAGTTCGTGCGCGAGAAAATGGGCGTGCCCGACACGATCCTCCTCGCGCCCGGCGGCGAGGCCGATGCACTCGCCGCACTCAGCACCATCACGAATGGCCAGCTCGCCGACGTCGTCGTGGACGCGACCGGCAGCAACAAGAGCATGGGCGGGGCGCTGTCGTATTGCTCGTTCGCGTCGCGGCTCGTGTATGTGGGCATCACGCAGCAGGAGGTGAGCTTCCTGCACGCGCCGATTTTGCACCGGCGCGAAGTCACCATCATGGCCTCGCGCAACGCGCTCCCGCCGGACTTCGCGCGCATCATCGCGCTCATCGAAGACGGCAAAATCAGCACTGACCCGTGGATCACGCACCACGCGAAATTTGACGACATGATTGATGTCTTCCCGACTTGGCTGAAGCCCGAGAGCGGCGTGATCAAGGCCGTCGTCGCGCTCACTTAGCACGCCGTCCGGCTCGCCGTTCTTCGTTGCGAAAAGCGCGGACCGGTCCACATTCCGCGCACACGAATATGAAAGCCATCTGGACCCTCATCTTCCTCGCCATCATCGCCTCCACTGTCGGCATCACGATGCTCTTCGTGCCGCAGTCGCAATGGACGGAGACATTCTGGCTGAGCCTCGGCGCCGTCGGGATGGCCGAGCTTTTCCTGTGGGTTGCGTTCACCTTCGGCGGCACGTCGCGCAGTGAACAGGCGGGCGGGATGTCGAAGCTCTCGATGATCCTGGCGACGACGATCTATTTCTTCGCCGCCGCAGCGCTGGCACTGGTCGCAATCTTCGCGGCACTCCCGTTCAAGGTGCTCCTCGCGCTGCACATCGTCGCGCTGCTCGGCTTCGCGGTTTTCGCAGGCCTGGCAGCCATCGGCACACGCGCGCTGCAAGGCACCGCCGAGGCGCAGCGCCCGCGCTAAAGAACCGCCGGAGTCCCGTAGAGGCTGAAGCCGCTCGCACGCTCGATCTGCACGTCGAAGACTTCGCCGATGTGGCGCTCGCCGCCCTCGAAGATCACGATCTTGTTCCCCGGTGAACGGCCGGAAAGTGTCGCAGGATTCGTCTTGCTCGGGCCTTCGCACAAAATCTCCACGCGCTTGCCGACCAGCTCGTCGTTCTTCGTCTTCGCGAGATCATCCACGATTTTCAGCAGCACGCGGTTGCGCTCGTCGCGGATTTCCTCGGGCACCTGATCAGCCATCAGCGCAGCGGGCGTGTCGCGGCGCGTGCTGTATTTGAAGATGAATGCATTGTCGAAACCGACGCGCTGATACAGCTCGCAAGAAGACTCGAAGTCCGCATCCGTCTCGCTCGGAAAGCCGACGATGACATCGGTGGTGATTGCAATGTCCGGGCGCGCGGCGCGCAGCGAATCGACGAGTTTCAGATATTTTTCCGCCGTGTAAGTGCGGTGCATCGCCTTGAGGATGCGGTCACTGCCACTCTGCACGGGAAGATGCACATGCGCCATGAGCTTCGGCAGCCGCGCGTAGCACTCGACGAGGTCCGCGCGGAATCCGATCGGATGCGGCGACGTGAAACGCAGCCGACGCAATCCTTCGACAGCGTGCACGGCCTCGAGAAGCTGCACGAAGGGCGACTTTTCCCCCACGCGCGGGAACTCATGGCGTCCGAATAGATTCACGATCTGCCCGAGCAGCGTCACCTCGCGCACGCCGCGGGCGACGAGGTCTTCGACTTCCTCCACGATCTCTGCGATCGCACGCGAACGCTCCGAGCCACGCGTGCTCGGCACGATGCAGAAGGTGCAGTGCATATTGCAGCCCTGCATGATGCTCACGAATGCCGTCACCTGCCGCTCCTTGAGCACGTGCTCGCGGATCGTGCCCTGCGATCCGGCCTCTTCCGCGATGTCCACGATGCTGAAGCGCGCATCGTCCATGAGCCGGTCGCGGAGCGCGGCCTTTCGCTGCACAAGCTGATCCACATAGTCCGCGACCTTGTGGAATTTCTGCGTGCCGACGACGAGGTCCACATGCGCGATGTCGCGCACAAGTTCATCGCCGCGGCTCTGTGCCATGCAGCCGAGAAAGCCGAAGACCATCTCCGGCCTGCCTTCGCGCAGCCGCCCGAGCAGCCCCATTTTTCCGAGCGCCTTCTGCTCCGCAAGATCGCGCACGCTGCACGTATTGATGAGCACCACGTCGGCGGCCTTTTCCACCGTGGTCAGCTCATAGCCGCGGCTGACGAGATCGCGCGCGACCTGTTCGGAGTCGCGCTCGTTCATCTGGCACCCGTAGGTCTTGAGAAATACTTTCGGCATCGTTGAAGGGCGCGGAAGCTAGACGACCGCGCGGCGCTCGTAAATGGGGAGTGTTGAAGTGTGTGTGGGAAGCAGGATTTCAAACGCAGAGGCGCAGAGCAAAGAGAGAGAGGGACGCGGAGGAATTCGTTTTCTTCCTCTGCGCGCCTCATCAAATTCTGTCCGCGCCTCTGCGTTGAAAAATCATGTCCACGCGCTGCACCGGCTCAGCCCTTTCCCGTGCGTTCCCAATGATTCACGAAACCCCGAAAGCACGCAGCTCCGCGCGCAGCCGCTCCATCGGCAGGCCGATCACATTCGAGAATGATCCCTCGACCGCCGCGATCATCTCACCCCGATCGTCCTGTGCCGCGTACGCGCCCGCCTTGTCGAGCGGATGAATGCGGGCGAGGTAGCGCTTCAGCTCGGCACTGGTGCGGCGGTGAAAACGGACGCCTGTGACTTCGATGAAGCCGCGCTCCTTCCCCTGCCCCGCGATCCACACGCCGGAATACACCTCGTGCGTCCGGCCATTCAGCCGGCGCAGCATCGCAAATGCGGCATCCATGTCCGCCGGCTTGCCGAGCACGCGGCCCTCGAAGAAAACCTCCGTGTCCACGCCGAGCACGATTGCATTCTCGGGCTGCGCCAATTCCGAAAATGCCGCGCGCGCCTTGGCCCGTGCATTCACGAGCACTGTCTCGCCGGGCGAAAGATGAGCCGGAGCGATTTCCTCGACACCCTGCGGGACTCGCACCTCGAAGTCATAGCCGTGCCCGTGCATCAACAGTCTCCGCCGAGGCGATGCGGATGCCAGAATGATCAAAGTCCGGGCTTTCGGCCCAATATCAATAATTTTCCTTTCTTCTATAGAAGAGCGACTTACAGATAGTTTTGATTTTCGTTTTTGCATTTTCGGACAGATTTCGGGCAGTTTTAAGACATTCTCACGTAGTTCCACGCATGAGAACGAAATCCGAAAAATTCCCTTTCAACATTCGGCGCGGTTCCTCGACGGTCAAGATTTACCGGGATCGCAAGCTAGCCGGTGATTATTTCATCCTGTCCTTCTACATGGGCGGACGGCGCATCCGGCAAAATTTTGCCGACCTCGACACCGCCCGCATGGAAGCGGAGGCCAAGGCCGCGCAACTCTCCCGAGGCGATCTCGACGCCCTGCACATCACCGGCAAGGATCGTCTCGTCTATGGCCGCGCACTGGCTGGCATCGCGCCGCTGGGCGTGCCCCTCGACACCGCCGCGCACGAATACGCCGAGGCACGCAAGAAGCTGGCGGGCGGATCGCTGTCTGAGGCCGTGTCCTTCTACGTGAAGCACCACGCTCACGTCCTGCATCGGAAACCCGTCGCCGAAGCCGTGGAGGAAATGATCGCCGCGAAAGCCGCGCGTGGACTGAGCGCCGCGTATCTGATGGACCTCCGCTGCCGACTCGGCGCGTTCGCCCGCGCCTTTGCGTGCAACGTGTCCGACATCACAGCGGACGATCTGCGCGCTTTCCTCGATAGTCTCCCCTTCGTCGCTCGCGGGATCAACAATACCCTGACCACAATCCGCACCTTCGTTGCCTTCGCAAAAGATCGCGGCTGGCTCTCAAGGGAGTCCGACCTTCTCGCCGGGATCGAGAAGCAAAAGGAGAAAGCCGCGCCAGTGGAGATATTCACCCCGGCGGAAATGCGGGAACTTCTCGATCATTGCTCCACTGAAATTCGCCCGGCTCTCGCAATCGCCGCGTTCGCGGGGTTGAGGACAGCCGAACTTCTCCGCCTGTCATGGGCGGAAGTGGATCACCGTCCTGGCTTCGTCGAGATTTCCGCTGACAAGGCCAAGACCGCCGCGCGCCGGCTCGTGCCAATCAGCAGCAACCTCTGTGCATGGCTGGCACTTTCACCGAGGACTGGCAGTCTTGTCTGGCCACATGATGACCAGTCCATCTATCGGGAATTGGATCGCACGACAAAGCGGATCAACGCATCCCGAAAAGCCGGAGCGGCGGCGTTCAAGTGGAAGAGCAATGCCCTGCGGCATTCCTACGTGTCCTACAGGCTCGCCGACACCCAGGACGTGAACCGCGTGGCACTGGAAGGCCGGGAACAGTCCCGCGATGATATTCAAGCACTACCGGGAGCTTGTGACGCCGGCTGAAGCGAAGACATGGTTCTCGCTCGCACCGAGTGAAGCCGTGAACGTGGTCCCGATGAAACAAAGCGCATGAGTGACGATAGCTTCTTTGATAATCCGCTCCACAAGAAGACGCCGCGCCCTCCGCTGCGGAGTTGGCGAATCTCGCCGTCGCACTTGACCCGGCAGGATGTCGCGGGAATCCAAAGGCAGCATTACGCACTGCCGCCCGACTTTGGCTTCGCGCTACACAGATTTGCCAAGCACGGGACGGCGCGTTATTGAGGCTTGCGCAATAGACTGACATTATGGCCAGAGTTCTGCCTGGGCATAGCAGGCGCGGATGATTCGCGGGCGGCGGCGCATTCTTCGGAGGGCCGCCGTGGCCTGATGGCTGAGTTGCCACGCCTCGCGGACGGTCAGGCTGCCGATTTCATGCTCCTTGAGGTGCGCCCACAGGTACTCGACGGGATTGAGTTCGGGTGCGTAGGCGGGGAGCCGTTCGGCCCTCACGCGTCCCCTCGTCGTGGCCGGATTCTCGCTGACGACTCGCGAACGGTGGATCGGCGCCCCGTCCCATATGACCAGCAGGCGCCGCCCTCGGAGATGGCGTTGCAGGACCTTGAGGAAGTCCACCACCTGCGGACCCCTGATGCTGCCCGCGTGGATGCGGAAGTGGAACTTGAAGAGCGTGAGGCCGGCAATCATCGAGAGGCTCTTCCAATGGAACGTCTCATGCAGCACGGGCGTCTCCCCCCGTGGCGCCCAGGTGCGCACCCGGTGCGGACAGGTGCTCAGTCCGCTCTCGTCGAGGAAGACGATGAGGCGCTTTTGGCGGCGCGCTTTTTTTTGATGGCAGGCCACTCCACACGTTTCCAACGGCGGATGTTCTTCTCGTCGCGCTCGATGGCGCGGCGTTCCGGGCGCTGGCAGCTCAGCCCCAAGGCGCGCAGCATCCGGCTGAGGTGACCGGTGTGGTAGGTTTCGCCGGTGTGCTTGCGCACCAGGGCGCGCACGCGCGGCAGCGTCCACACCTCGGTGGCGTAGCCGCTCTGTTGCGGCCCTGCGAGCATGGCGTCGATGAGTTGCCTCTTCTGCCCATCGCTCATCCGCGGCTTGCGTCCCGCCGGGCCGCTGCTGCGCAGCGACTCCCGGCCGCCGCGCTGCCATGCCTGCATCCAGCCGTGCGCAGACTGCCGCCGCACACCGAGCCTGCGTGCCACCTCGGAGCAGCCAAGGCCGCGCTCAAAATACTTCGCCGCCTTCAGGCGGCGCTTCTCCATCGCATTATGATCCCGTTGTCCGTTCTTCAAGTCGCTCATCGGAAAGCGAGCATCGCCTGTGTCAGTCTATTGCGCAAGTCTCAATAAGATAATCAATCACGTAAGCTTCGTCCTTGGGGTCAAAACGCACCACGGCGCGCAGTTCATCCGGCAGGGCGCTGTAATTGGCGGGGTCCAGATTCCACTTCGTGCCGATGCCGGGCTGCCATTCTCGCAGGAAATCGAACTCGCGCTCGATGAGCATGTGGGCGGTTTCCAACGTGAAATCACCGGACGCGAGTTTCATCCAGAGCGCCTTGAGGTCGCCGTCGAGCCACGTCCTCTCGCATTCATCGTGGTAATCGGGGAGGCCGCTCAGCACTTGGCGCACTGCCTCATCAATGTCTCCGGTAGTGAAGAGGAAGCAGGCGAGGAGGTAGGATTTGAGGAAGCTGTGGCTGCTCTCCTCAAGGCCAAGCAGAAGGGCCGTGGCCTCCCGCGTCTGCCCAATATGATGCAACGCGAGCGCCGTGTAATCATGCAGATGTGCCCGCTTGATTCCGTGAGCCAGAGCGTCCGTCCCGAGCGCGGCTGCGTGCGGAAAGTCACCGCCCTTGTAAGCGAGGATCACAAGCCATGTGCGTAAGATTTCCTCCATGTCAACAATGCGAAGAACCTCCGATGCCGCCGCGCGAACTTCATCAAGCATTCCGAGTTTGGCGTAGGCGCGACTTTGGTCAATAAGGGTTTCCATATCGTTCCCCTACGGACGGTGCTCCATTTCGTCAGCGGATTTTAGCGTTCAATAGCGTTCGCACGCACCTGTACGAACTTCTTCGCGTCCAGCGTCTGTTCGCCATCCCATCGGTAAGCGGTGAGCGGGCCGTCCTTGGCCACGCTGTACTCGAGGATGGCCACATTGGGGGCCATCAATTCCGGCTCGCCTTCGAGCCAGTAGTGCCCGTTGAAAACCGGGCGCTCGTCCACCGCGTAACCCGGCACCCTGTCGGCGTGTTCATCCGCGGGCAATTCCGGGATTTCCCATTCATTGCTGCCCGGCTGCAGGGCAATTTTACGGTAGGTCGCATCCTTTGGCCGACTACGCCTCACGCTGCCGTGGTGCCTCATGGACTGCCCGCATCGTCGCCTCCAATAGGGTCGCTACCTGGCTGGTGCTGCCGCGATTGAAGACACTGGAGAAAGCAGCCGTCAGCGTCCGCTTTGAGGTCCCGCTTCACGCTCTGCCTCGCCTGGAGCGCCCGCAACGCCGACACCCGCCCTGCCCTCACCGGCTTGATTGAACAGATGACGGAGAAGATGGCGTTTATGGTGTGAAAGCTTCTGGCTTGGGCACTTCGCACCGGGAACCGGACGTGGTCGGTCAAGGATGGCCGCGGCAGAGGATTCCACCCCTGCCGCGTTGACGGATTTCCCTTGGCCGGCTCCCGATTGAGCCGGCCAAGGTGTTTCATTTTATTCCGTGGTTACGCAGCCTTCCTTTCAGGCGGTGCCGGCGAGGTCGGCATCTTCGTTGGCTCGGTGTCGCCGATGTTCTGCCACGTCATGAGCACCTGCATGATGCTCTGGAACAGGCCGGCATCCGCGCCTTTGCCGTCGCCACCGCCGAGGGTGACGACGCGCTCGGGCACGAGCGGCTGTTCGCTGTGAGCGAGCTGTTGCGCGATGAGGTTCAGCGCGTAGAGGCGCGGGTCGGTGAACGCCTCGATTTTCTGGCGGCTCACGTCGGCTTCGGCGCGGCCGACTTGCGCGATTTTTGCGGCCTCGCCCTGGCCGTCGAGTTCGCTGGCACGGGCGCGGCCTTCGGCCAGTGCGATCTCGCGTTTGGCGAGTTGCGCGGCTTCGGCGAGCTGCGCGGAACCGCGGTTGCCGGCGATTTCGATCTCGATGCTCGTGTCGGTGAGGTGCATCTGTTTTTCGGCCTGCGCCTTCACGTGGTTGAGGGCCTTGAGCTGCGTGGCGGCTTCCTGCTGTTTGCCGAATGTTTCCTTTTGCTCCTCGGCGAGACGGCGCTGGCGGAGCTGATCGAAGAGACGATCAATCGGATCTTCCGCGCCATTTTTCACCGAACTCTCGGGGCGGCCGATGAGCACGGCGACGCAGTTGATGTCGAACTCCTGGAAGCGACGGCCGAGTTCCTCAGTCGCGCGGCGCTGGATTTCCTCGCGGTGCGTGAGCAGGTCGAGCATGCACGAGGCTTGCGCGACATCGCGGAAATACGCGGTGAGGATCGGGTCGAGCGTCTGCGTGATGAGCCGGCGCACGTCGCCAAAACGCTGCACGACGCGCGGCGCTTTTTCGTAGTCAATGTGCAACACGAGGGAGAGCGGGAGCAGCGGCTCGTAGCCGTCGGCGGTGATGATGGCGATGCTCGTGAGGTGCTCGTCGTAGCGGTGTGCCTCGGTCTGGCCGCTGATCCAGCGCAGGACGAAGTTCACCGTCGGCACGTGCTCGACTTTGAGCGCATACGGATTGAGCGCGTATTTTCCCGGCGGGAGCGCCTCGCGCCATACGCCGCGGCGTCCGGCCTCGACCTGCTGGCCGTAACGGAAAGCAGTGCCGCTCACGTCGTCGCCCGCCGCGCCGTAATAGCTGATGACCACACCGACGTAGCCGATCGGGATGAGCGTCTTCGGCTGGAGTTCGACCGTAGCGAACCAGCGGTTGATGAAATAGGTGCCGTCTGTGAGCACCTGGAGCTGCTTGCCGCGGCGTCCGCCGAGCGCGAGGAATGCCTCGGGATCCTGAAAGTAATTATGCGCGCCGTCCGTCGCTGTGCCGACTTGGGGCGCGATGAATTCGCCCGGCTCCAATGTGGGACCGTCGTGGATGGTCACGATGCCGAGCAGGTCGTGCGGCGAGAGTTTGCTCGCATCGGTCTGCACAGCGGCGTCGCCATTTTTCTGGGTGTAGAATGCCGAGCCGATGAGCACCGGCGCGAAGCCGTTTGCTATTCCGATTTCCGCCTGCCACGAGGCGCACTGCTGCGTCTCGCCGCGCAGGATCGGGCCAGTATGCACGGCTGTCTCGGTGATCACGACGAAGAGCGCCGTGTTCACCGCATACACGCCCTCGCGCAGGATCGCGCGCTGGCGTCCGCGCTGTCCGCCATTCGTGAGGAACGCGACAGGATTTTGAAACCCATTGCATTCCACGACGGTGCCCAGCGTCTGCGACGGGCCGAGCGGCTGCCCGTCTCGTGCATAGACGTAGCCGATGCGGCCTTCAGAGATCGTCACGAGCGGCACGGCATGCACGCGGAACATCCAGAACGGATATCCGAAGTGCAGGCCGCCGCGCAAAACGCGCGCCTGGAAGCCCGCCTCGCCGCCGAGCGCGAGGATACGCCCGCCGTCGAGCGAGCCGCTAAGTGACCACAGTTTCTCGATGATGCCGACGCGCCGGTGCGGGATATACCGGATGCCGACGAGGCCCTGGATGATGACTAATGTGAGCGTAATTTTAAGCGCCCACACACCGACGGTGATAGCTGTCTCTACGATGTTCATTTTGCTGTTTCTTTCTTCAAAAAACCGGCGCGCACTGCGAGGCGCACCGGCACGTTGGAGCCGCACGATCCCGCGCAGCCCATCATTTTGAAAATGGACGCTCACGACCGTGTCGGGAGCATAGAGAACGTCGGAGACATTCCCTGCCCCTCAGAGCAGGCTTACGGAGTTAGCTGTCGGGCTGGAGCCGCTGAGTGCCCCCGGACGCTGCAGTAGCGCCGTTCGCCCCGAGCCGCGCGCCCGTGTGAAAGGACGTTTGGCAGGAGTTGGTTCCCCCGTTGCCCCGGCCACCCGGCCGAGGCATTAAGCTGGCAAAGAACTGAACGGATGATGCAGTGCGGCCCGTGCGCGGCAAGCGGAGTAAATTGTAAAATCCGTCAGTACATTTGCGAATCACCGCAAATGGCTGATGCACGGCTTATAGCGGCGTGCCACTGACACCTCCACCTCCGTGGCAAAGTAGGGTGTGGCCACGTCTCAGGCGGGGTTGCAGAGACTGAAGTCGGCGTTGGGGAGTGAGGGGGTTCGTCACCGAAGGGTTCCGCCGCCCCCGTCTGCATCCCAATCCAAAACTTTGAACGTGAGGCCCAATTCCCGCTCGAGTTCGGCGATGTCGCGGCGCTCATTGGGTTCGATGAGGCAAATCGAGAAGCCCTTCTTGCCGGCTCTCGCGGTGCGTCCGGCGCGGTGGGTGTAGTATTGCAGATTCTCGGGCAACTGACGGTGAATCACGAAAGACAACCCTTCCACGTCGATGCCCCGGGCGGCAACGTCGGTCGCAACCAGAAAGCGGGTGCGTTCCTTTTTGAAAGCCCGCATCACCTTGTCGCGATCCCTCTGGCTCAGGTCGCCCTGCAGCACGTCGAGTGGAATTCCGCGCTTGTTCAGCTCTTTGCCTAACACCACTGCCCCGGCGCGCGTGCGGCAGAAAATCATCCCGCGCTCCGTCTTCTGCGCCAGCAGAAAGTCCGCAATCCAGTCGTCCTTGTCGTCGCGCTGGCAGACCACGTAGCGGTGCGAGATGTTGCGATTCACGACCTGCGCTTTCTCGACTTTGATCATCTTCGGGTCAGGCGGCATGCAGTCCGCGATGAGCCGCTGGATCTTCTCGGGAAAAGTCGCCGAAAACAGCCAGGTGCTGCGTCGGGATGACGTCATCTCGGCAACGCGGACAACCTCCGGACGGAAGCCCATGCTGAGCATTTCGTCCGCTTCGTCCAGGACGAGATGCTTCACGGTGTCGAGCTTTAGGGCGCCGAGCTTCAGCAAATCAAAGAGCCGGCCTGGCGTCGCCACGACAATGTGCGTCGGACGTTGGAGTCGCTGAACCTGCAGGTCGATTTTGTCGCCGCCACCAGTGACTTCGACAAAGATCTTCTTGTGGGAAAACTTGGTGTATTGAAACAGGTGCTTGCCGATTTGTTTGGCCAGTTCACGCGTCGGAGAGAGGACGAGGCCCTGCAACGTCGGGTCGTCGGGATTGATCTTCGTGAGCAAGGGCAGACCAAACGCCGCCGTCTTGCCAGTCCCGGTCTGCGCCTGGGCAACAAGGTCCCCGCCGTTCTTGATGAGAAACGGAATTGCGTTTTCCTGAATCGGGGTGGGAGTGGAGATGCCGAGCGCATCGAGACCACGGACCAGGTCCGCCGGAACGCCGAGTTTTGAAAAGAGTGACATTGTTTGGGAAATGGTTTTCCGGACGGTGAATCGCCTCCGGGAGCAAAGAATCCCGCACAGTGCCTGCGCCTGCTGGGTTGACGAGAAGCGAATCGCAAATGTGAAAGGGCGTGATTCAAACCGAGTCCAAATTTTGGGGGGCCAAAGGCCCTGCACAAGCCAGCCCAGGTCAAGCGAGGAACGAGCGAAGGCATGGGTTTGGGACGGGAATCGGACAAAGCCCCAACGGGG
>JAYWEO010000206.1:0-7244 GCA_043779225.1 Prosthecobacter sp. | reverse complement strand
CGGTCATCTCGTGGCCGACCTTCGCCAGCAAGGTTTCACGCGCATCCGGTCCGTGGACCGCAAGCCGATCAAGGCCTGGTACCAATTTTTTCCCGACGTGGACAACCGGGTGCTCGACTTGCAAAACAAGCAGGCGTGCTACGACGCGTCGCAGGGCGCGGTGGTCGTGTACAATCTCGCGGCGGACATGGGCGGGATGGGCTTCATCGAGAATAACAAGGCGCTGTGCATGCTGAGCGTGCTGATCAATACGCACCTGCTCGAGGCGGCAAAGGACATCGGTGTGGATCGCTTTTTCTACGCATCCAGCGCGTGCGTGTACAATGCGGATAAACAGCGCGATCCAAACGTGACCGCACTGAAGGAAGAGGACGCGTATCCCGGATTGCCCGAGGATGGCTACGGCTGGGAGAAGCTTTTCAGCGAGCGCATGTGCCGCCATTTTCGCGAGGACTACGGCGTGACGACGCGCGTGGCGCGCTATCACAATGTGTACGGGCCGAACGGCACCTGGGACGGCGGACGCGAGAAGGCTCCGGCGGCGATCTGCCGCAAGGTGCTCCAGGCGAAGATCAGCGGGAAGCACGAGATTGACATCTGGGGCGATGGCAAGCAGACGCGCAGCTTCATGTATATCGCGGACTGCGTGCATGGGACGCAGATGCTGACGCACAGTGATTTCGTCGAGCCGATCAATATCGGCAGCAGCGAGATGGTTTCCATCAATCAGCTCGTGGACATCGTCGAGGGCATCGCCGGAGTGAAGCTCGCGCGGAAGTATAATCTCGACGCGCCGAAGGGTGTGAATGGACGCAACAGCGACAATGCTTTGATCCAAAAAGTATTCGGATGGGAGCCGGGCACGAAGCTGCGCGACGGCTTGGAAAAGACCTACGCGTGGATCCACGACCAGATCCGCGCGGGCAACACCAAGCAGTAGCCGCTCGGAATGCCGGACACCGCGCAACTGCCCGAGGTCACGCCTTCGCGGACGATTCTCGGAATCCGGTTCTTTACCGGCATGCCTGCGGAGGCGGTTAAAATCGGACTGCGTGGCGGACTGGTAGTCGTGCCCGCGGCACCGGCGATGGTGGACTTGGAGACGGATGTGCCGTACCGCGATTCGCTGCTGAATGCGGACATGGTCATCACGGACAGCGGGCTGATGGTGCTCGTGTGGCGGATGCTCACCGGGGAGCGTCTTCCACGTGTCTCCGGCCTTGAGTATCTCAGGCTGCTGCTCGCCGATCCGATCGCGCGCGAGCCGGGCGCGGTCGTGTGGATCATGCCGACGGAGGAGGCGCGCGATCGGAATGTCGCGTGGCTGAAGGCGCAGGGATTTCCGACGACGAACGAGGACTGCTACCTCGCGCCTTTTTATGGCAAGGGGGAGATCAGCGATCCGGCATTGCTCGAATGGGTGGGCAGCCGCCGGCCAAAGCACATCATCGTGTGTCTCGGCGGCGGGGTGCAGGAGCGGCTGGGACTTTATCTGAAGCGGCAGCTCGCCGGTCGGCCTGGCATTCATTGCATCGGCGCGGCGATTGGTTTTCTGAGCGGCGTTCAGGTACGCATTCCGATGTGGGCGGACTTTCTTTACCTCGGGTGGCTGTTCCGATGTTTCTCGGCGCCGAAGCGATTCATCCCGCGGTATTGGCGGGCGCGGAAGCTCGTGGGCATCATGCGGAACTATCGGGATCGGATGCCCGGCACCGCGCCAGGAGGATCGTGAAGACGCGCGCTGCCATTGCTGATTTGCCGCGTGCTGCCGGAAAAAACGGCGGGAGACTTGCCACGTGATCCTCGTCTCGCACGCGACTGGGAATCAGAATCTCCGCCACGCCGCGCTCGCGATGGTGGAGGGCGGCTTGCTGGCGGAATTGTGGACGGCGATAAGTTGGGACGACCGTTCATTCATCAATCGCCTGCTCCCTGCCGGTCTGCGCGCGGAATTGCAGAGGCGTTCCTTTCCGGATGCGCTGCGTCCTTTCATCCACACGCTTCCGGGGAGGGAGCTGTGCCGGCTTGCTTCCATCCGCATGAAATGGGGATCGCTTTTCCGCGATGAGACGGCGCGGTTTTCGATTGATGCGGTTTTCCGCGGGATGGATCGCCACATGGCGCGGAGGGTCCTGCCGCGGCTGAAGCCGACTGCGGTCTATGCCTATGAGGACGGCGCGATGGAGACTTTCCAAGTGGCAAAGGAAATGGGCATCGGGCGGGTGTACGAACTGCCGATCGGATACTGGCGCGCGGCGCACGCGATCTTCCGCGAGGAGCGTGAGCGGCAGCCGGAGTGGGCTCCCACCCTTGAAGGACTCGGTGACAGCGATGCGAAACTCGCGCGCAAGGATGTGGAATTGCGCGGGGCCTCGGCGATCATCGTGCCGAGCACCTTTGTGCGGGACACGCTGAAGATGGCGCCGGAAATGGCGGCGGTGCCGGTGCATCTGAATCCGTACGGCGGGCCTTCGGTGACCGGCGAAAGGAAGGCTGTGCCGTCGAATGGAAAACTGAAGGTGCTTTTCGTCGGATCGCTCGGGCAGCGCAAGGGTCTCGGCTATGTGCTGCGAGCTGTGGAGATGCTCGGCGATGCGGTGGAACTGACGCTGATTGGCCGCAAGACCACTGAGAATTGTGTGCCGCTGAACGAAGGTGTGAAGAGGCACCGCTGGGTCACGTCCGTGCCTCATTCGGAAGTGCTGCGCGAGATGAGCGAGCATGATGTGCTCGTGTTTCCTTCGCTGTTCGAAGGATTCGGCCTCGTGATTCTGGAGGCGATGTCGCAGGGGCTGCCGGTCATCACGACTCCGAATAGCGGAGGTCTCGATGTGGTCACGGATGGCGTGGATGGGTTCGGCGTGCCGATCCGATCGGCGGAGGCCATTGCGGAAAAACTGGAGCGCCTCGCGGCTGATCGCGCATTGCTTGCGGAGATGAAGAATGCAGCGCTCGTCACCGCGCGCCGACATTCGTGGGAAAGCTATCGCAGGCGGCTCGTGGAAATCCTGTCTCCGATCGCGGCGGCAAAAGTGGTGGCTCCAAAATGAGCCGGGTCCACTTTGCTCGACGACACGCAGTATTTGTGCGATAGATGGCAGAACATTGACCAAGCTGCTCCCTTCCAATGAACACGTATCGTGATAATATGGCCACGCATGCCGCTGCCGAAGTGGCGGCGCAGGAGGCCGAGGAAAGAAATGCCAGCCGCCTGTCCACGCTGGGGAATGGTGACGATGGCTTCCGTGGCATTCGGATCTGCATCCTTGTCTATTTTCTCCTGCTGATCTTCGAGGGTGCGCTGCGGAAATGGGTGTTCCCGGGGTTGGCCAACCCATTGCTCCTCGTCCGCGATCCGGTCGTGGCAGTGTGTTACTTTATCGCCCTGCGGAACGGCAAATTCCCGACCGGCCCGTTTGTGATGATCGCGTTGTTTCTTGGCGTCATCTCATTCATGTTTTCGTTCTTTGTGAACGCCGGGGGATCCATCCAGCGCATCTTGATGGTCACCGGGTTCGGCTTTCACGCGAACTTTCTCCACATCCCGATGATCTTCCTGATCCGGGACGCATTTGATCGGGATCGGCTTCGCTTGATTGGAAAATGGACGCTGCTCATCGCTCCAGCGACGGCAGTGCTGGTTTTCCTGCAATTCCGGGGAGCGCCGGATGCATTCGTGAACCGTGGAGCAGGCAAGGACAGCGGTCAGATTTGGATCGGCATTTCGGGCAGTGACAAGGTCCGGCCTGCCGGTTTCTTTTCCTACAATACCGGCAATGCGGCCTATCTCGCCCTGGTTGCTGCGTTTTTGCTCAATGCAATGCTCACCAGAAAGGGGCTTTCCAAGCAGTTGCTGGTCATCTCGGGAATGTCCCTCGCGGTCGCCGGGAGCCTGTCGATCAGCCGGACGGCCGTCATGTCCATCGTGGTGGTGTTTGCAGGCGCCGTGCTCTGCATGCTGCTCGCTCCGAGGCTGGCGACGCGATCGATCCTGATCGGGTTCCTGGTCGGAGTCCTGTACATGGTGGCGTCGCAGTTTTCCGTTTTCGGCGAAGCCGCGGGAATGCTCCAGACGCGCGTCGCGGAATCAGGCGGGCTCAGGGAAGGCGGTGCGATGCGGTTTCTCAATGGGTTCATCGAGCCGTTCCAGGTCTTGGAACGGGCGGGGTTCCTCGGGTTTGGACTTGGGATGGGGACGAATGTCGCGGGCGGATTGCTCACTGGCGAACGTGCCTTCCTTTTGGCGGAAAACGAATGGTCGCGTCACTTCCTGGAGAGTGGTGCGTTTTTGGGCGGCATGTTTATCCTCTGGCGGGTGGCCCTCTTTTTTCAACTTTTTCGGGTTTCGCTCGCGGGAATCAAGTCGCTGAATCCACTGCCGATGCTGATCTTCGCCGCGTCCTTCCTCCAGGTGCTCTCGGGCCCGATGGGAATTCCCATGACCCTCGGTTTTGTCGTGATGGGCGCGGGGATGACGCTCGCCGCTGCGAAGGAACGCGAGGCAGGGAGTGATCCGGAGATCGCCGTGGTGGAGGTGCAATCGCAGCCCATGGCAAGAGGGCGTTCGGCGTATGCGGAGCGGCTTCATTCCGGGCAGGTGCGCTGATTTTCCGCCGCGAAGCGATGACCCCGAGCGAACAGCCAGTGAAGCGCGTCGTGGTGTACCGAGTGGGCAGCCTTGGGGATACGCTGATCGTGCTGCCGGCGTTCCATCTCGTGAGGGAGGCATTTCCCTCGGCGCACCTCACGCTGCTCACGAGTTTCCCGGTGAATGCAAAGGCGGCCCCGATGGAGACGATCCTCCAGCACACGGGGCTCTACGATGAGACGCTGCGGTATCCGACCTCGCTGCGGAATGTCTCGGAGCTTTGGAGTCTGCGGAAAAAATTGCGCGCAGGAAAATACGAGGCGCTGGTCTATCTCGCGAAGCCGAAAGGCGGCATTTTTGCGAGCCTCCGCGACTGGATTTTCTTCCGCTCGTGCGGCATCCGGAAGCTCATCGGCATTCCATTCGACCGGCACACCCTGGAGTGTCTGCCCGTGCCTGGGACAGAACTTTTCACCTCGGAGACTGTGCGGACGCTCGACTCGATCCGGAAGCTCGGCAATGCAGACGTCCGCGAAGACCGATGGTGGGACATGAGGCTGACAACGGATGAGATTTCGGAGGCGGACGGACTGCTGGCGTCGCACGGAATCACCGGCCCGTTCCTCGCCGCGAGTGTGGGGACCAAGATTCCCGCCAAGGACTGGGAGGAGCACAACTGGGCCGAACTCATCCGCAGGCTCGCGGCTGCGAATCCCCGCCTGCCGCTCGTGCTCTTCGGCGTCCGAGAGGAGCACGAGCGCTCCGCACGTCTCGCCGCGCTTTGGAGCGGGCCGGTTGCGAATCTCTGCGGTGTGACTTCACCTCGTGTGAGTGCCGCCGTCTTTCGCAAGGCCGCTGCGATGGTCTGCCACGACAGCGGCCCGATGCACCTCGCTGCGACGATGGGGGTGCCGTGTGTCGCCATTTTCTCCGCGCGCGCCCGGCCCGGCGAATGGTATCCGCGCGGCGAAGGTCACGCGATTTTCTACCGCAAGACGCCTTGCTGGGGATGCGGGCTGAATGACTGCATCGAACAGAAGAAGGTCTGCATCCTTTCCATTACCGTTGACGAAGTTTTCTCGGCAGTGCAGCAAAGGCTCTCTGTGCGTGAGGCTCCCCGTTCGTCTCCTCGTTCGCAAGATTCCTGATGTTCCGCACACTTTTCAGCGTTTTCACGACAATCCTGCCCTGGCCTCTGCGGCGATGGGCGCTGACGAAATTTTTCGGCTACAAGATCCACCGGACTGCGCGCCTTGGGTTCTGCCTGCTGCTGGCCAGGGATGTCATCATGGAGGAGCATTCCTCCATCGGCCATCTCACCGTGTGCATCCATCTGGATATGGTGCATCTCAAGCCGCATGCCTCCATCGGCCGGGGCAATTGGATCACCGGCTATCCGTCGGGCGATGGCCCTTTTTTTGCGCACCTGCCTGCTCGCCGTGCGGAACTGATGATCGGGGCGCATTCGGCCATCACGAACCGCCATCTGATTGATTGCACAGCACGTGTGACGATCGGCAGCTTCACGACGTTTGCTGGCTTTCGTTCACAGATCCTTTCGCACTCGATCGACCTCGCCGAAAACCGGCAATCCGCGGAACCTGTGAACATCGGCGACTACTGCTTCGTCGGGACGGATTGTGTCATCCTTGGCGGGAGTTCGCTTCCAGACTATTCCGTGCTTGCCGCGAAATCGCTGCTGAACAAGGAGCAGCAGACGACGTACACACTTTACGGCGGCATCCCGGCACGCGCGATCAAGCCTCTCGACCAGAGCTGCAAGTATTTTCACAGAAGCACCGGCTATGTCGCGTAGCCGCATTTCCATCACCGCCATCGCATCGTGCAGGCGTGGTGGGAGGCGGCGGGCGGCATCTCTCCGCCGTGACGCATTATTCACGGGCGGTCTTGAGCGCCGCGTGCATCATCGAAAAACTGACATGTGCGGAATTGCTGCTGTTCTCAACACAACCGGGCGGGCTGAACCTCTGAATCTCGAATCCATCGCCCACCGCGGCCCGGACGGGCGCGGGGAATGGACCTCGCCGGATGGCCGGATATGGTTCGGTCACACGCGGCTATCGATCCAGGATCTTTCACCGACCGGCGCGCAGCCGATGATCGACGAGGAGACTGGCAACGTGATCATTTTCAATGGCGAAATCTACAACCACCTGACGTTGCGCGGGGAAATGAAGGACGCCGGAGTGCGATGGAAGGGGACTTCCGACACCGAGACACTGCTCGCCGCGTATCGCCTCTGGGGCGAGGGATTCACCGACCGGCTGCGGGGGATGTTTGCATTCATCATTTTCGACAAGGCCAGGAATCATCTTTTTGCCAGCCGCAGCTCGGCGGGGATCAAGCCATTCTATTTCGGGCGGTTTGGCGGCAGCCTGCGCTTTGGATCGGAGGCACGCCTGCTCATGGGCGACATGCCGAGGAAGTGCTCACGCAGCGGCCTCAGCTCCTTTCTCCAGTGGGGTGGCTGCCCGGAAAATGATTTCATTTTCTCCGGAGTCTCGATGGTGCCGGCGGGCAGCAATATGATCGTGGATGCAGGCGGTGCGATCACCACCAGCCGCTACTGGCCTGCGCCGCGCTATCGCCAGATTTCCACCGATGCTGCGCCGCTCCAAGTGCGCAAGCTGCTCGA
>JAYWEO010000205.1:0-16704 GCA_043779225.1 Prosthecobacter sp. | reverse complement strand
TTCTTTTCCGCGCCCATCCGTATCGCGATCCAATGAAACGCACGCCCTTTATTTTCGCTGCCGCATTCACGGCTGCGCTCCGCATCACTGCCTTCGCTGCACCTCTCGAAATCGCGCCGCTCACGCGCATGACGCCTGTGGATTTCGAGCGCGAGGTCATGCCGTTCCTGCGTGACAACTGCGTGTCCTGCCATTGCAAGACGACCACGAAGGGCGGGCTGAACATGGAGGCCGTGGAGCTGATGATCAAAGGCGGCGACACCGGCCCGGCGCTCAAGCCCGGCAAGGGCGCGGAGAGCCTGCTGCTGCAGGCGGCGGCGCATCAGGACGACGACTTGAAAATGCCGCCGCGCGACAACAAGGCGAAGGCAAAGAATCTCACACCGCAGCAACTCGCTTTGCTCCGGCTGTGGATCAATCAGGGGGCGAAGGCTTTGCCGAAAAGCGAACGCACCATTGCATGGCAGCCACTGTCGGCAGATGCGGTCGCGATTTTTTCCGTGGCGCTCACGCCCGACGCGCAGTTTGCAGCATGTTCACGTGGCAACCGGATCTCCATCTACCACGTCCCGTCGGGCAAGCTTGTCACGAGCGAGGCGGCGCACCGCGACCAGGTGAACGCGCTCGCATTCTCGCCGGACGGCACGCGCATGGCATCCGGCGGCTATCGCGAGGTGAAGCTGTGGCGTCGCACGATTCCTGAGGGCAAGCCCGCGTCGCAGCCTGCCTCTGCGGCGCCTGCTGGCGGAAAGATCGCACGCGCAGACGGGCAGCGCTCCGTGGTCATCGAGGGCCATGTCGCGAAGCTCACCGGCGCGGATGGAAAAGTGATCGCCGAGCTGCGTGGGAACCGTTTCGCAAAAGAGGCCGTGGATGCGCGCGATCGCACATTGCAGGTCGAGACCGGCACCGTCGCATTCCGCAAGGCCGCGGCGACTGCTGCGGAAAAAACACTGCAAGCTGCGCAGGAGCGCGCAAAGAAATCCGCCGATGCCATCGCGCCGAAACAGCAGGAGCTTGCTGCAAAGGAAAAGACGCTCGCCGATGCGAAGGCCGCGAAGGCCGCGCTCGACGGGACGCTCGCCGACTCCGACACGCTGCGGAAGATCGCCGACGACAAGCTCCTGGCCGCCACTGCAAAGGCCGCGCAACTTTCCGCTACCGCCGCCGACGCGCTGAAGGGCGCTGCCGCCGTGGATGCGAACAAGCTCGTCGCCGAAGTCACCGCCGCCTTGCAGGACGCCGCGAAGGCGCGCACCGAGCGCGATCAGATCGAGGCCGGACGCAAGGCCGCCGCCGACAAGGCTGATCCCGCCGCGAAGGCGCTCACCGTCGCTGAGGAAGCCGCAAAGGCAGCGGTCACTGCGAAGGAAGTCGCGGAGACAGAACTCAAACTCGCCAGGGCCGAGCAGGAAAAATTCGCCGCCGCGCTCGCCGAAACGAAGACGGCCGTGGACACCGCCGAGGCGGCTCGGAAGAAGGCCGAGGACGCACTCACAGCAGCGCGCACTGCTGCCACCGCAGCCGAGCAGCCCATTCGAGCGGCAGCATTTTCACCCGATGGCACTGTGCTCGCCACTGCGGGAGACGACCGTCTCATCCACACCTGGAGCGCGGAGAATGGTGCCGCTTTCGACGTGCTGAAGGGCCACAACGCCGCCATCTCAGCGCTCGCATTTTCCGCGGCGCAATCCGCGCCAGGGTCGCCCGACGCCACACTCACCTCCACCGCATCGGACGGCGCCTCGCTCACCTGGAGCCTCACGCCCTTGTGGAAAGCCGAGCGCACCCTCGGCACAGACGGCCCCGGTTCGCCATTTGCCGATCGCGTGAACGCCCTCGCATTTTCGCCGGATGGGAAATTTCTCGCCATCGGCGGCGGCGAGCCTTCGCGCGGTGGGGACATCAAGATTCTCGACGTGCAGAGCGGAGCGGCGGCGCAATCCGCGCCGCAAACAACAGCGCAATCCGCGCCGAAGTTCGCGCGCGAATTTCCGAACCTCCACACCGACGCAGTGCTCGCGCTGGAATTTTCCCCCGATGGGAAATTCCTCGCGTCGGGCGCGGCGGACAAGGTCGCGCGCGTGATCGATCTCGCGACGGGCAAGGCTGTGAAATCATTCGAGGGCCACACGCACCACATCCTCTCGCTTGCGTGGAGCCTCGACGGTCGCACGCTCGCCACGGCGGGTGCGGATGCCGTCGTGAAGGTGTGGGACACGCTCAGCGGTGATCGGAAAAAGAACATCGAAGGCTACGACAAGGAGGTGACCGCCGTGCGTTTTGTCGGCGCGGGCGAGCAGGTCGTCACCGCGTCCGGCGACAGCCGCGTGCGGCTCGTCGGCCTCGATGGCAAGGAGGTGCGCGCGTTCCCGGATGCCGCCGATTTTGTGCAGTCCGCCGCCGTGAGCGCGGAAGGGAAAACCGTGATCGCCGGAGGACAGGATGGCGTGCTGCGCGTGTGGAATGCCGCGGATGGCAAGGCGACCGCTGCTTTCAAAAAGTAGCCGCGGCTACGGGATGTTCGCCATGCGGTAGCCGAATCCGCGCACGGTCTCGAGATGGCTGCCAGCCTTGCCAAGTTTTTCGCGGAGACGGCGCACGTGGGTGTCCACGGTGCGCGTGTCGATGACGCTGTCGTAGCTCCACACGTCATTGAGCAGCACGTCGCGGCTCTGAACGCGGCCACGGCGTTCCATCAAGGTGGCGAGGAGCTTGAATTCCGTCGCGGTGAGTTCGAGGGCTTTGCCCTTTACGGCGACCTTGTGCTGCGTGCGGTCGAGCGTGATTTCGCCGAGCTTCGTGATGGCATCCTCGGGCGGCTGGCCGGATGCGCGGCGCAGGATGCTCTGCACGCGGAGCACGAGTTCGCGCGGGCTGAAGGGCTTGGTCATGTAGTCGTCGGCACCGAGTTCAAAGCCGACGATGCGGTCCACCTCCTCGGCCTTTGCGGTGAGCATGAGGATGGGGATGGCCTTTGTCTCCGAGCCATTCTTGAGCGCCTTGCACACTTCGAGGCCCTGCATGCCTGGCAGCATCAGATCGAGCACGAGGAGCGCAGGGAGCTGAGTGCGTGCGGTCTCGAGCGCACCGTGGCCGTCGCCTGCCTCCAGTGTGGCAAAGCCGGCGTTTTTCAGACTGTTGCAGACGAGTCGCCGGACGTCTTCTTCGTCCTCGGCGACCAGGATTGTTTTGCTGGTGATTTTGCTCATGGAAAGCGGCCCGATAGTGGCGCGAATGCCCGACTCATCAAGCGGCGCAATGTCACAATCACGTGAACTGCCTTCGCCAGACATAGGGATGGATGGGGTGCCATGTCAGCAGCGAGTGCCGCTTGCCGCCCGCACTCATCGTGAATAGATGAGCCATGCCGACACCCCAGACCCTCTCGGGAATCTCGAACCGCGAGTTCATCCACACGTATGCTGCGCCGGGGCGCATCGGGCTCGCTGGTGGGACGGATGTGATCAGCAGGGTCATCGGCTTTGCGCAGCGGGGGCTCGATGATGAGCGGCAGTCGAGCCTCTGGTCGCACGCGTTTCTTTTCCAAGGGACGCGGCATGACGGGCACCACTGGGTCTTCGAGAGCGATTTGGAAATCCACCGCAAAAACATCCGGCTCGGTGTGCAGGAAAACCGGATCGAGAAGTTCTGCTGCGGGAAAAATTACCCGGTGCTCGCAGTGCTCGATCTCGGGCTGGGCGGCGATGAGATCACCGCGGTGCTGCGCGAGGCGCTCGAAATGGTGGCCGGCCGCATCCGCTATTCGCTGCGCGAACTGATGGGCACGCTCATCGCACTGCGCCGCCCCGCGATGCGTGCCAGGCCGAATCCGCTGGCGCGCTCGCAGTCGGTGTTCTGCTCGGCCTTCGTCACGCATGTGCTGCGCAAGGTGGGCATCGACCCGGTGCCGGGCCTCGATGTGAAGCACACGGCGCCGGAGGATCTTTTCCGCTCCCCGCGTGTGACGGGGATCTGGATGCTGCATCCGGGGCAGGAGGAAAAGGCGCCGAAGGTGCCGCTTCGGAGTCGCATCGTGGCGCGGGTGAAAAGGAGGCTCGGGCGGTAGTGCTCTCGGCGGAGATTTACTTCAGGACGCTGCCCAAGGCCCGGACGCGTGCGTCTCCTTCGGTCAGTGTCGGGCAGAGCCAGCCGCCTTCATCGAATTCATTCCAGGCGTAAATGATGACGGCTTGAGCGGGGCAGTCCTCCGCGTGGGTTTGCGTCCATTTTACGGCTGAGAGAATGTGTGCGGCCAGTTGCTCCGCAGTGGCCGTCTCGTAATACTTGTCCATCGTCCCGCCGAAGTGCTCCCAAGGCACGGGGTTTTGCACACGTGGGCGGCGATCCCAGCCGGCCATCGCGAGAGGAATGACGGCTGCCTTGGTGGCGCGCTGGATATCCCAGAACTTTTCCAAGTCGCCGGTGAGCTTCGCGTACGTCGCGCGGTCATCGCCACGCTGAAAGGCGTAGGCGCTGATGGCGTCGAGTCCCGCGGCGTCCACGAGAGCCTTTGCTGCTTTCACGTCGTAGGTCATCACCGCCACATACGGTGCGGGAAGTCCGCGCGCTGCCGCCGCCGCCTTGAGCTTGTCCACCACTTCATGGAAGCCCTCTGGACTGCCCCAGGATTGCGCGAGCGTGTCCACCTGATGATGCAGAAAATAGAAAAGCGGCCGGCCTCCGGCGACGCGCTGATAGCCGGGCTCCGCCATGAGCTTTGCAAAACGATCCGCGAGTGCCTCCACATTGTCGCGATGCCAGCGGGCTGTCTCGCTGATCATGCAGAAGCTCACATCGGCGCGCTTTGGATTTGCGAGGTAGAGCTGCAGCCCGCGGGTCATCGGGTCTGTTTCGTCGTAGGCGAGGAATGCCCAGTAATCGAGATGCGCCGTTTTCGCGGCGGCGATCTCCGAGGTCATGACTTCGGGTGTGTCTCCGCGCAGTTCCGGCGGGGCGCTCTCCTGGATTTTCGCGAAGAACGGCAGGCGGTGCCGCCATTCCGCCGGCGTGAGTGATTTGCTCACGGCACGCCCCACGGCGGTGTCCACGTGCCAGCCGTCCCACCGGATCGCACCGACTGCCGGCCGGGGGCGGGGATTGTCCGCCGCCGCTGCGTCAGGATTCCGAAGACTGGAAAACGCGAAAAGCGCGATCAGCAGCGATGCTCGGCGGCAGGACGACTGAATGCTCGCGATGAGCCGGATCAGCATCTGAGGGCGCGGCTCACACGATCTTCAGCTCCGCACCGGTGTTGGCATCGTGCAGGCTGAATTTTTCGTGATGATACGCCGTGTCGGGACGGAAGGTGAGCTTGCCGGCGTACTTGCGCTCGATCTCGACGAGCAGCTCCTCGTCCTCCTTGCGGAGCCGCTCGAGCACGTGCGGATGGAGTTGCACGCGGACTTCGTGGACGTCCACGTAGTACTTCATCACGCGATGCAGTTCGCGCTGGATCTCGACGCTCATGCTCATCGGCGTCTTCACCTTGCCACGGCCATTGCAATACGGGCAGGGCTGGAAGACGGAGCCGCTGATGCTTTCCTGCGCGCGCTGGCGCGTCATTTCCATGAGGCCGAGCGGGGAGATGGGCAGCACGTGGGTCTTCGCCTTGTCGCGGCGCAGGCAGTCCTTCATGCGCTGATAGACGGCCTGCTGATCCTTGCGGCTCTTCATGTCGATGAAGTCGCCGATGATGAGGCCGCCGATATTGCGGAGCCGGAGCTGCCGCGCGATTTCGTCCACGGCCTCCATGTTTGTGGTGAAGATCGTCTTCTCCACATCGCGCGCGCCTTTGTTGCGGCCCGTGTTCACGTCCACGGCGACGAGCGCCTCGGTCTCATCAATGACGATGTAGCCGCCGCACTTCAGCCAGACCTGGCGATGGAATGCGTCCTCGATCTGCTTCTGGATTCCGAAGCGCTCAAAGATCGGAACGGGCTCCTTGTAGTGCGTGATGCGCGAGACGCTGCGCTTGCTCACCTGGCCGACCATCTCCTGCATGCGCGCGACGCTGTTCTGGTCGTCGCACACGACTTCTTCGATTTCGTCGGTGAGAAAATCGCGCACGGTGCGCTCCACGAGATCGGGTTCCTGGAAGACGCAAGAGGTCCCTTTTTTTTCCTTCATCTGCTGCTCTATGCTCCGCCATTGCTCGATGAGGTAGGCGATGTCGCGGATGAAATAGCGGGCCTTCTGGCCTTCGCCCACGGTGCGGATGATGACGCCCATTCCCTCGGGCACGCTGAGTTCGCGGAGGATTTTGCGAAGCCGTTCGCGCTCCTTGGGGTTCTCGATTTTGCGCGAGATGCCGCACTGGTCGCTGAAGGGCATCAGCACGAGGAAGCGTCCTGCGAGGCTAATGTTAGTTGTGATGCGCGGACCCTTCGTGCTGATGGGGCCTTTGGTCACCTGCACGAGCACTTCGCTGCCGACGGGGTAGATGCTCGGGATGTCCTTCGAGGTGATGCGCTGCTTCTGTTTTTTGCTGGTGCGCTCGACTTCCTCGACGCCTGCATCGAGGGCCGCCGGGAGGGCATCCCAGAAATGGAGGAACGCATTTTTTTCGTAGCCGATATCGACGAACATGGCCTTCAGGCCCTGCTCGATGTTGCGCACGCGGCCTTTGAAAATGCTGCCTACGATGTTCCGTTCGTTGGAGCGCTCGACGTTGTATTCTTCGAGCACTCCGTTCTCGAGGAGCGCGACGCGCTTCTCGAGTTTTTCGACGGTGATGATGAGTTTGTTGCCAGTCTGGCGAGGTCCGAGTCCGATGAGTCGTTTCACTTTGTTGATTAGGGAAAAGGTTGTCTGAGCGATTTTGGTTAGCACTGGAGGTTGAGTATTAGCGGTGAGCTGGAGGAGTGGGGGTGGTGGAAGGTGCGGGCTTTGTGTTTCCTTTTGAGAAGATGCGCTGCCAGAGACTGGGTTTCGACGAGCCCGGGGTGACGCGGCCGCGCGCATCGGCGGCCTCGCGGAGGTCGGGCTTTGCCAAGGTTTTCACGCGTGCTCCGGAGAGTGTGTTTGGCGCATCGGTGTGGCCGGAGGTTTCGTCATCCGCGGAGGCGACGCCAATGCCGGGCTTTTGATCCGTTCCTTTGAAAGTGCTTGCGACAAGCGTGGCGAGACTGCCGTCCTCTTTCAGGTTGATCTCGGAAATCTGCGCGAGGTTCCCGCGGATGGGTTCCATCCAGGCGATCTTCGGCTCGTAGCCGCCTTCGATCGCGAGGCATTCGGTGAGAATCTTGTGGGCGACGGGTGCCGCCACGCCGCCACCGGATTTTGCTCCCTGAATCATCACGACGATCGAGTATTTCGGCTGCTTGTACGGAGCGAAGCACATGAACCAGACGTGATTGTCCTTCTCGCGGATCGGGTGCCCGCGATCATCCTTGCCCGTGGTGCGCCAGAACTGCGCCGTGCCGGTCTTTCCCGCGACTTCGATTCCCTTGATGCGCGCCTTGATGCCGGTGCCGCCAGCCTCGTTCACGACCTTCCACATGCCCTGCCGCACGGCTTCGATTTCGGTGGCGCTGAAGCCCATGCTCGGGAGATTTGTCCGCACCTTGGGCTCGATCGGGACGATGAGATTTCCCTGTTCGTCCCGCAAATCTTCGTCCGCGGCATCCGCGACGCGTCGGACGAGGCGCGGGTAGTATGCCTTGCCGCCATTTGCCACCGTCGCGCAGACCATCGCCATCTGCAGCGGCGAGGCGAGCACGGAGCCCTGGCCGATGGCCGTGTTTGCGAGGTGGCCCCAGGAAGTGACAGGCGTGGTCGGACTGTTCGCCGCCAGCCAGCGCGGACCGGGAAGCGTGCCGGGACTTTCGGCGCTGAGCGGCAGGCCCGATCTCATGCCGAGGCCGAGTGCGTCGCCGATCTTCTCGAAATTGATCAGCTTAGCGTCGCGGCCCCATTGGTAAAAGAAGCTGTTGCAGGAGCGCTTGAGTGCGTTGACCAGATTCATCGGGCCGTGGCCGCTGCCGCACTTCATGAATTTGTTCCCGACTGTAACCCCTCCTGCGCAACTATAAGTATTGCCTGGGTGCAGGCCTGCCAGAAAACCGGCGAAAGATGACACGATCTTGTACGTCGAGCCGGGCGCGAATGACTGCACTGCGCGATTCACGAGCGGGTCCGTCTCGTCGTCATCGAGCTTCTGGTAGTCCTCCGCGGTGATCTTCGGGATGAAAATGTTCGGGTCGTAGTTCGGCACGCTGGACATGGCGAGGATGTCCCCGTTCTGCGGGTCCACGACGACGACCGCCGCACGGCCCACGCCTGCCTCCTTCAGCGTCCGCTCGACGATGGTCTGGATGCGCGCGTCGATCGTGAGATAGACATTCGCGCCGGGCGTCGGCTCTTCGCGCGAAAGCTCTGCGCCGATCTTGTTTTTTGCAGAGCGTTCGAGGATGCGCCTGCCGGGCTTGCCTCGCAGCCATGGATCAAAGGCCTTCTCGACATTCGTGCGGCCCTGCACGTCCGGCTGGTAATACGTGAATTGATTGATGTCGGGCAGCTTGTTGATGTCCTCGGGCGCGCCGACGTAGCCGAGGATGTGCGCGGCGAGCGAACCGTAGATGTATCGCCGGACAGGACGCAGCGAGATCTCCACGCCGGGCAGGCCCATGTCGTTCTCGGAGATCTTTGCGATGGTGCTGAAATCCACGTCCTCGATGTAGCTGTACGGCACCTGTTCATTGGTGCGGAAGTGGCGCTCGAGCTGGCCGGCGGCATAGTCGCGCGCCAGCTGCAGATTCGCGAAGCGGGGGATGATCGCCTGGTTCACGATCTCCACGATGTCCGGGACCGCCACGTCCTTGAGCATGCCATCGCGTGTCGTGCGGTAGCTGGAGAGCGGCATGCTGCCATCGTTCATCTCGCTGTAGCCCTTCACCATTTGCTGGAGGTAAAAGTCCACGCAATAGCTGGAACGGTTCGCCACCAGCGTGACGCCCCTGCGGTCTTTGATCTCTCCGCGCACGCTCGGGATGCGGACGGTGACCGAGGAACTTTTGCGCAGGCGGTCGGTCCACTTTTTCGAGTTAGTGAACTGCTCGTGCCACAGCTTCGCAGAGAGCACGCCGAGCATGCCGAGCATGAATGCGGCGACCACGTACACGCGGATCGCGGTGCTCGAAAGGGCGCGCATTCTCAGAATCCGGCGGATCAGGCTCGTGCTCATTTTCAGATCGCGGCGCGCCTCGGGTGGAAGAGTCCGGCGCGGCGGCTCGCCCACGTCAGGAAAAGAAAAATCGGCACGGAAAGGATCGCAGCCACAAGGCCGCTGCCGCCGATCCGGATCCACACCTCGCGCGGCCAGATGAGCGCGAACGGTTCGCGGCGGAAGGTGATGATGACATATTCCACGAGCACGAGCAGTGAGGTCAGCACGCCGGTGGCGGCTGCATGGACCTGCCACCAGCCCCGGAGGAAGAGGGGACGCAGGCCATTCATGAGCGAGCCGATCAATGTGTAGAGGACGATGGTGCCGCCGAACGGGAAATCCGTCGCGCCGTCGATGATCACACTTTGCATGCAGTCCCACATGAGCCCCGCAGCGAAGGCGAGGCACAGCATGCTCCACACGGGCAGCGCCGCCGCACCGCAGAGGAAAACCACGGGCAGCAGCAAAATCTGGCTGCCGAAGCCGGGCACGGCACCGGCGAAATGCTGGAGCACCAGGCCGATGAACATCGCGATGAAAAAGAGAAGCGTGATCATGGCTCAGAGCGCCTTTGGGATTCCTTTCGCACCGGTGATGACGAAGACATCCGATAACGCGGCGATGTCCACAGACGGCTCGATGGTCGCCTGCCCGTCGAGTTCGCGTGATTTGAATTCGATGATCTGCCCGATGAGGATGCCGGGGGGATAGATGCCGCCAGCGCCGCTCGTGAGGACTTTCTGCCCGGTGCGAAGCGGCGCGAACCGAGTGAGAAAATTGAGCGTCATCGTCGGCTGGATGCTGTTCGAGGTGCGATGCCCGCGCACTTCCACGCGCACGATGCCCTGCTCCTTGGAACTCTCGACGGAGCCTGCGACCTTGCAGTTCTCATCGGAGATCAGGAGCACGCTGGATGAGTGCGGGCTGAGGCTGACGACTTTGCCGACGAGCCCGTCGGGTGTGACCACGGCGAGGCCCATGTCCACGAGATCCTGCGAGCCTTTGTCGATGATCACGGTGCTCCACCAATTCGACGGACTGCGGCCGATGACGCGCGCGGGCACGAGTGTGAAAGGGGAGGTGTCCTGATAGCCGAGCGCGGATTTCAGGCGGATGTTCTCGGACTCGACGCCGCGCAGCGCCTGATTGGTCGCGCGGAGCTGATCGTTGTCCACTTTCAGCCGTTGGTTCTCCCCCTCGAGATCGTCGATTTTTTTCAGGCCCGCGCGATAGCCTTTCCAGCGCGAGTCCACCTCGGAGCCTTTTTTTAAAAATGGCGACACCATCCCGAGGAACGCGCTCTGCAGTCGCTGGCGGTTGTGCGGACTGAGGATGAACACGCCGGTGAGCGCGGCGAGGAAGATGCCGATGGCGATGAGATTTGCGTGGCGGGAGTTCATCGTGCATGCCTCCCGGAAAATGTCGCATCACGGATGCACAGTGGCAAAAACAGGGCGCTGCGATGGATCGCAGCGTCGCTGAGCCGCGGCTCTTTCAGCGCGGATGCCTGTTGGCTCTCAGTCATCGGGGCGGTCGGCGGATCAGTTCCGCCACTGCCTGTCCGTCGCGGTGACCTGCCGGAGGAATTTCATCTCGCTCAATGCGCGGCCGGTCCCTTCGGCCACTGCGCTGAGCGGATCCTCGGCCACATGCACGGGCAGTCCCGTTTCCTCGCTGAGGAGACGGTCCAGACCGCGCAGGAGCGCGCCGCCACCGGCAAGCACCAGGCCTCGATCAACGAGGTCGGCGCTCAGCTCGGGAGGGCAGCGCTCCAGGGTCACGCGAACATTGTCCACGATGGTGGAAATCGGCTCCAGCAGCGCCTCGCGGATTTCCTGCGAGGTGACGCTCAGGGTCTTTGGCAGGCCAGCCACGAGGTCGCGCCCCTTGACCTCCATGGTCGTCTCCTTCTCGATCGGATAGGCGCTCCCGATCTTGATCTTGATGTCCTCGGCTGTGCGTTCGCCGATCATCAGGTTGTAGGCCCGCTTCATGTACTGGATGATCGCCTCGTCGAGCTCATCGCCCGCGACTCGAACACTCCGGCTGAAGACGATGCCCGAGAGACTGATCAACGCCACCTCGGTGGTTCCACCGCCGATGTCGATGATCATGTTGCCGGCCGCATCCTGCACGGGGAGTCCGCAGCCGATTGCGGCGGCCATGGGCTCCTCGATGAGATAGACTTCGCGCGCACCTGCGTGCAAAGCCGATTCCTTGACCGCGCGTTTCTCGACCTCCGTGATGCCCGAGGGCACCGCGATGACAACGCGCGGGCGTGGTTTGAAAAGAGTGCGCTTGCCGTGGACCTTTTGGATGAAGTGCCGCAGCATGGCCTCAGTGACTTCGAAATCCGCGATCACGCCGTCCTTCAACGGGCGGATCGCGACGATGTTTCCCGGCGTGCGCCCGAGCATCCTCTTGGCCTCGTCGCCGACCGCGAGCACCTTGCTCGTGCCGGCCTGCACTGCGACCACCGAAGGTTCGCGCAGCACAATGCCGTGGTCTTTGACGTAAACGAGCGTGTTCGCCGTTCCGAGGTCTATTCCGATGTCGTTGGAGAAAAGTCCAAAAAGGCCGTTAAGCATCGAGCTTCCGAGAGTTGGGAAGGAGCGGGGTTACCGTCCTTGCGAGTGGAGAAACCTGCGCGCCGCCGCCCGCGGACGGGAGGAAATTGCGGGATTGGCGCGAAAGGTTTCATGTGTCGTGAAAATAGGGGGCGGACTTTTAGGTTCCACGCGCCGGGCCGTCAAAGGAATTTCCCCAAAATGTCATTTTCGTGACACGGCGCACTGCTGCTTGCCACTCCCGGCGTGCCCTGTCTTTGGATTTCCGGTCGGGACGCGGGGATTCTGGTTGCACTCCGGGCAGCCCTTCGTTTCTTTCCGGGGCTCCCGTGAAAGGCCGTCTCCTCATCCGTGTCATCCCGATCCTGATCGCACTGCTCGTCGTGCTGTTCCAGCGCTTTTCCGCGCCGAAGATCGTGAACGAAGCCGGTCGCTCCGCGCGCCTCGGCATGAACCCGCAGCAGGAGCTCGCGCTCGGAGCGCAGGCTTACAGCCAGGTGCTTTCCGAGAGCCGCACGATCACATCGGGCCAGAGCTACGAAATGGTGAAGCGTTGCGCGCAGCGGCTCACCGCGGTGACAGGGGAGGCTGGGAAGAATTTCCAATGGGCGGTCTCGGTGGTCGAAAGCAATCAGGTGAATGCCTTCTGCCTGCCGGGCGGGAAGATCGTCGTGTACACTGGCATCCTCCCCGTCGCGCAGAGTGAGGCCGGGCTCGCGGTCGTCATGGGCCACGAGATCGCGCATGCCACGAATCATCACGGTGCGGAGCGTGTCCTCCAGGAAAAGACGTCCAATACGCTGCTCACCGGCGCCAATTTTTCCCTGAGCGGCACGGACCCTAGCCAGCATCGGCAGATCATGGGCCTCATCGGTGCCGGCGCACGGGTCGGCTTTCTGCTGCCGTTCAGCCGCGACCACGAGAGCGAGGCGGACAGCGTGGGGCTGAAATACATGGCGCGTGCGGGATACGATCCGCGCGAGGCCGTGGCATTCTGGCAGCGCATGAGCGCGCAGGCAGGCAGTGGTGCGCCGCCGCAGTTCCTCAGCACACACCCCGCACACGAGACCCGCATCGCACGGCTGAAACAGGAACTCCCAAAGGCGATCGAGATCTATCACGCATCCGGTGCGAGATAGCCCGATGGCTGATTTTTTCCACGCATCCTAATACGCCGGTGCTGCACCGGATTGTCCCCGAAGGCAGCATTCATCCATTGCGCATCACCCCCGGTGGTGCTAATCAACCTCAAACCGAATCACATCATGAGCATCCCAATCACTCCCTTCCTCGCCAATCTCATGGGACCGCAGAGCATCTTCATCATGTTCGTGCTGCTCCTGCTCTTCGGAGCGAAAAAGCTGCCTGAGCTTGCCAAGGGACTCGGCCAGGCCATCCGCGAATTCTCCAAGGCGAAAAATGACATCCAGGATGAAATCATGCGCGAGCAGCCGCCACGCCAGATCGAAACCCCGGTGCAGACCGCCGCGGCACCGCAGCCTGCTGGCACTCAGCCGACGTCGGTCCAGCAGCCCTCGGCGCCGGTGCATCACACCGAGACGCACGTCTGAGTCCTGCCTCCATTCGTTTTCAAGAAAAGGCTCGCCCATCCGGCGAGCTTTTTTCTTTGCTGCATGCTGCATGAAGCGCCTGCTCCTCATCCTGCTGCTGCTTGTCTTTGCGGTCGCGCCGCGCGCAGAAGGCCGCACAAAAAAGAAAGCTGCGGATGACGGCGCGAAGGGCATCGTCTTCTGCAGCTACAATGTCCGCAACTACCTCGGTGCCGATCAGGCCTCGGTGGAACGAAAGACGAAACCGAAGCCGGAAAAGGAAATCGAGGCGCTGATCGAGGTGATCCGCGAAATCAATCCCGACGTGCTCGGCGTCTGCGAAATGGGATCGGCGGCGGCATTCGAGGATTTCAAGGCACGGCTAAAAAGGGCGGGCCTCGACTACAGCGACAGCGAGTATGTGAAGGCCGATGATGAGGATCGCCACCTTGCACTGCTGAGCCGTTTTCCCATCGTGCATCGCGACTCCGCGGCGAAGGTGCGCTACACGCTCAATGGCACGCAGCAGTCCGTGAAGCGCGGCTTTCTCGATGTGACTTTGCAGATCGCTCCTGCCTACCAACTCCGATGCGTCGGCGCGCATCTGAAATCCAAACTGCCTGCACCCGAGGGCGAGGCTCTCATCCGGCGCCATGAGGCGGCGAAATTGCGCGAGCATCTCGATGCGATCCTCGCCGTGGAACCTGCGGTGAACCTGCTCTGCTACGGCGATTTCAACGACGCAAAAAACCAGCCGATGTTCAGCGAGGTCAGCGGGGTCCGGGGCACGCCGCAGCACCTCACGGATCTCGCCGCACACGACGCGCACGGGGATCGCTGGACGCATCACTGGCCGGTCGCCGATGAGTATTCGCGCATTGACTACCTCTTCGCCTCGATCGGCCTGCTTCCCGAGGTGAGGCGCGACACGGCGACGGTGTACCGTTCTGATTTCTGGGAGACCGCGAGCGATCACCGCCCCGTTTTCGTGACGATCATCCCGGTGGAAAAGCGGCGCTGATCTTTGCCCTCAGGCAGCGGTCTCGCACCTTGCCAGCAGCCGCACGAAACGCGAGCCTGCGCGAATGCACCGCACGATCGCATGCGCAATTTTTCTCTCGGCCGCGAACCTCTTCGCCGGCGACGCACGCGATGACTGGGCGGCCGTGACGGCGCTGGACGCCGGTCCCGGCGTGGTGCCGAAGACCGCCGCCGAGGCGTATGCCGATTCGCTCGCGCATTCGGACAAGCAGGAGAAGGCGCTGCGCGGATTTCTCGCTGCGCATGGTGGCGATGTGAATGCCTTCGAGGCCATGCTCCGGCTGGCGCGTGTGCTCGACCTTCGCGCAGAAATGAAATCCGAGCCGCAGTCCGGCGAGGCACTGGCCATTTTGGAAAAGGCATCGCAGCTCACGACGACGGTCGCGCGGCAGACTGAGTTTGAATTCGCACTGCTCGCACGGCGGATGCGCAAGTGGCGCAGCGCCCGCCCGCCCATCGAGGAGCGCCGCGCGATGCTCGATCAGGCCCGGCAGTTTGAATCAGGGCACGCCGGCGATCGCCGCATCCCCGTGCTGCTCGTCGAAATCGCCGCGCTGTTCGACTTCGAGCCTGCGACGAAGGAGGCGCTGCTGCTGCGCGCAAAGAGGGTGACGAAGGACCCCGATCTCACCGCGCAGATCACAGACGACCTCCGCAAGATCGCATTCCTCGGGAAGCCGCTGCCGCTGCGCTTCACCGCGCTCGACGGGCGCCGGATCGACGTGAAGGCATGGCAGGGGAAAGTGATCGTCGTCGTGTTTTTTGCGACATGGTCGGCACCTTCAAAGGCCGCACTCGTGATGCTCCGCCGCGAGGCCGAGGCCTCAGGCGCAGAGATCGCAGCGATCAGCCTCGATGCCGATCGCGCGGATCTGGAAAATTTTCTCCGCACCCAGGGCATCACCGCTCCAGTCGCGTGGGATGGCAAGGGATGGGAGGGCGCGCTGATGCAGGCGCTCGGCATCAATTCCGTGCCGACCACCTGGCTGCTCGATACGAAGGGCGTCCTGCGCTCGCTCGATGCGATGGAGGATCCTGCCGGGCAGATCCGCAGGCTGCTCGGCGGGAAATGACCGCGCGACTCGCAGGCTTGCCCCGCGAGGCCCGGTGCGCTTCCCTCTGCGGACTTCAACACCAGACATGAGCACAGACGCATTCAAGACACTGACGAAATTCGAACTTGGGAACGGAAAACAGGGGACGCTCTTCAGTCTGCCTGCGCTGGAAAAATCGGGCATCGGCCCGATTTCCAGACTGCCAATCTCCATCCGCATCGTGCTGGAGAGCGTGCTGCGAAATTGCGACGGCAAGCGCGTGCGCGAGGAGGATGTGAAGCTGCTCGCAAACTGGAATGCGAAGGCGCCGGCGCAGGTGGAGATCCCGTTCGTCGTCGCGCGTGTGGTGTTGCAGGACTTCACCGGCGTGCCGCTGCTCGTGGATCTCGCGGCGATGCGCAGCACGGTCTCGCGTCTCGGACGTGATCCAAAAATGATCGAGCCGCTCGTGCCGGTGGATCTCGTGGTGGATCACTCGGTGCAGGTGGACTTTTTCGGCAGCAGCGATGCGCTGCAAAAAAATCTCGACCTCGAATTTAAGCGCAACCGCGAACGCTACGAATTGCTCAAGTGGGGACAGCAGGCGTTCAAGACATTCGGCGTCGTGCCTCCCGGCATCGGCATCGTGCATCAAGTCAACTTGGAGTATCTCGCGAAGGGTGTCCTCCAGTCACCAGTCACCAGTCACCAGTCACCAATCTTCTACCCCGACACACTCGTCGGCACCGACTCGCACACGACGATGATCAATGGTCTCGGCGTGGTCGGCTGGGGCGTCGGCGGCATCGAGGCGGAAGCCGGAATGCTCGGCCAGCCCGTGTATTTCCTCACGCCGGAAGTCGTCGGTGTGAACCTCACCGGTGCCGTAGCCGAGGGCGTGACGGCGACTGACGTGGTGCTGCACATCACGCAGATGCTCCGCAAGGCGAAGGTCGTCGGGAAATTTGTGGAGTTCTACGGCCCCGGCGCAAAGGCGCTCGCCGTCGTGGATCGCGCGACCATCGCCAACATGGCGCCCGAATACGGCGCGACGATGGGCTTCTTCCCGATTGATGAGGAGACGGTCGCCTATCTGCGCGGCACAGGCCGAAGCGACGAGCACTGCAAGACCTTCGAGAACTACTACAAGGCGCAGGGCCTGTGGGGCGTGCCGGCGAAGGGCGACATCGCATACAGCGTGGATCTCGAACTCGATCTCTCGACCGTCGTCCCCGGAGTCGCCGGCCCGAAGCGTCCGCAGGATCACATTGATCTTCCTGATTTGAAAAAGACCTTCGTGTCGCTTTTCAGCAAGTCGCTTCCTGATGGCGGCTACGGGAAAGCCG
>JAYWEO010000204.1:0-16209 GCA_043779225.1 Prosthecobacter sp. | reverse complement strand
CCTCGGGCGTCCGAGAGTGCATGGATGCGCTCTATGTCTTGCGGCGGCGGGCGCGGCTGAGGAGGGCAAGTGCGCCAAAGCCCGCCAGCGCCACGCTCGTCGGCTCGGGGGTCTGGTTTGCCAGCGGGAGCGGGACTCCTGCGTCGGTGGTGAAGGCGAGGTATTCATTCGCGGCACCCGCGCCAAAGGGGGTGCCGACTCCGCCGGCCGTGAATTTATAGACGCCGGAGTTTTGTTGTGCCACGTAGAGGCTGCCTGCGGTGTCAAAGGCCAGTCCGATAGGCACGCTCACATTGCCGGCGTTGTTGGCAAAGATGGAGCCGACTCCGCCGGGGGTGTATCGCGTGATCGTGTCGTTGCCAACGTTTCCCACGAAGAGATTGCCCGCGCCGTCAAACGCCACGCCGAACGGGTTGCTCACACCGAACGGGTTGCTCACACCGGCACCGCTGGCAAAGAGCGTGCCGACTCCGGCGGTGTCGAACTTCATGATTGTGCTGTTGCCATTGGCCACGAAAAGATTTCCCGCGCTGTCAAAGGCGATGCCTTCGGGCGTGTTCACGCCAGTGCTGGCAAAGACCGAGCCGACCCCAGCGGTCGTGAACTTTTCAATCGTGCTGTTGGTGTTGTTCGCCACGTAGAGATTGCCCGCGCTGTCAAAGGCCATGCCGCGTGGCTGGAACAATGTGCCGCTGCCCGAGGGCACGAACACCGTGCCGACGCCGCCGGGGGTGAACTTCTTGATGGTCGTGCCCGCACGGTCTCCCACGAAAAGATTCCCCGCGCTGTCAAAAGCCAGGCCAAGGGTGATGACGAAGCCGGTATTCACAAAGGTCGAGGCGACCCCGGCGCTGGTGATCTTCGCAACCGTGTTGGCGTTCTGGTTCGTCCCATAGAGGATGTCCGCGCGGCTCGTCGCGGTGCCCGCTGCGAGCAGGAACCCGGCGGCAGCGATGGCGTGAAGCGAGCGGTGGCGGACGCGTGCAAATGGCCCCAGATGGGATGCGGTGGTGTTTTTCAAAGTGGTGTCGTGGATGCGTTGGCCGACCCCTCGTGGCATCGCTGAACAACTTTTACAGCCCTCGCCGAAACGGACGATGATGTAAACGAGATTCCCATGCGGGGCGGATTTGTTTTCCAGCGGACGGCAGATTTCCGCAGATGAACTGCGGAGGACGCGGAGAGCACAGAGGGAGATTTCTTGTCCTCCGTGCCTTCCGTGTCCTCCGTGTTTCAATCAGGGCACTACCCGAATACGGGCCGGAACGAGCCGGGCGCATGACTTTCGCTGTGACGGAATCCCTTCCCTCCCCGGTCCTCAGCGCACGGGGGTCACGGCTTTGACCACGCGGAGCTTGTCGTAGCTGGGATAGAATGCCTCGACCTCGAAGGGCCGTCCGTCGGTCATCTCGCGGGTGGAGATTTTTGCGGAATACTCCAGGCGCTCACGCGGATTGATGAGCAGCAGGCCGGGCTCCTTTTCAATCGGCTGATCGTCGGACCAGCGCGAGAGCATCTTCCCGCGCTGGTCCTTCAGGAGCACGTCCACGCGCAGGGAACTAGGGAACTGAAGCTGCACGGCGGTCTTGCCGGTGTTCACGACGGAGACGGTGACTTCGATCACGCGCGTGTCCGGCAGGCGCACCTGCGCAGGCTCGATTTTCATCGTCATGGCGAGACTCTGCAATGCGACCGGCGGTGCAGCGTCCTTGCCTCCCTTTTTTCCAAAGGGAGCGGTGACGACTCCTGCGGCCTTTTTGCCGACGCTCTTCGTCCCGTCCCATACGGTGCCGACGCCGTCCTTGGTCTTTTGAAAGGTGCGTTTCCAAAAGCTCGGCCTCGCAGGCATCTCGTCATCCGCATGCAAGGGCGCCAGGACGGCGACACAGAGGGCAAGGCGGAGCATCTTCATGCCGGCAATGTGGCCGATGATGTTCGTGTGTTGCAAATCGCTTTTCTGCCTCCGAAGGTGCGCGCATGCGTTTCCCGCTCCTCTGCACCGCGATACTTTCGCTCGCACTGTCCCCACTTTGCCCGGCCATGTCGAAGAAGCCCGAGATCACCGTGCGCATCCACACGGAGGCGGACAAGAACGACAGCGACACCTTTTCCATCCCGGTGAATCTCATCTATCAGCAGCGGCAGGCCTACCTGAGCAAGGTCGCGGACATCAGCGAGCGAATGATCGAAAAGATCCTCCCCTTCCCTGCGAAGGACGGCTCGTGGGGCTGTGTGCTGAAGCTCAATCCGCAAGGCCGCATCCGGCTCGAAAACATGAGCGGGCAGATCCGCGGCTCCGCGATGGTCATCTTTGTGACGACGAAATTCGGCAACCATCAGGTGGCGGACATGATCGTGGATCGCGTGGTGACGGATGGCATCATCACGATCCCGCGCGGGCTCTCAGAAATCGAAGTCATGCTGCTGAAACGGAAGTTCAAAACCCTCGGCGAAGCGGTGAAGCAGAACCTGCGCGAGCATCCGAAGACCTTGCCGCAGGAACTCCCCGGCGGGCGCTTTGAGACAAAGACGGACAGGAATGCCGTGTACGAACCCCTCTCCACAGCACCTCCCGCGCGGAATCGCAGGAGTTCGGAACTCGATCTGCCACGTCTCCCGGATTGAGCCCTGCGATAGTGATAGCGCCCGCGTCCGCACGCCACACATGGCGTGCCTTGCCTGAATCGGAAGGATGAACATCACCTACGCCCTGCTGCTCGGATCGGTCGCGCCGACTTTCGTCGTGCTCGCGTGCGGCTTTGCGCTGCGGCGTTTCCAAGGACTGCGACCCGAGGCCGACGCGAGCCTGCTCACGCTCGCGGTGAATTTCCTCTACCCGTGCTTCATCGCCGACACGGTGCTGAACAGCACGGCGCTGCGCGACGTGAGCACCGTCGCGGCCGCACCGGCAGTCGGGTTTGCGCTGATGGTGGTGTGCTTCGCGATCTCGATGCTGTGCGCAAAGCTGCTCCGGCTGAAATCACCGCAGCCTGCGCGGACGTTTGCATTCACCGCAGCCATCCCGAACTGGGGCTACCTCCCTATTCCCATCGTGCAGCAGTTCTTCGGCAAGGACACGACCGGCATCCTCTTCATCCACAATATCGGCCTGGAGCTAGCGCTGTGGTCCATCGGCATCTGGCTGCTCTCGGGCAGCAGCTCATGGCGGCGCGTGTTCACGATCCCATTCTTCGCGATTCTCGGCGCGCTGGCGCTGAATTTCGCGCACGCCGCCGACTGGCTGCCGCGTGTCGCGCTGGATTCGCTGCACTACCTCGGGCAGGCGGCGATCCCGCTCTCCCTGCTGCTCACCGGCGCGACGCTCGCGGATTCCGTGGTCTCACTCCGCGAGGATCGCCGCGCTGGCATCACCTTCGCCGGATGCCTCGTGCGCGCCGCATTGCTCCCTCCGCTCTTCCTCGCCGCCGCAAAATGGCTGCCGCTCTCGCTCGATCTGAAGCGCGTGCTCGCCGTGCAGGCCGCGATGCCCTGCGCGATGGTGCCCGTGCTGCTCTCGCGGCATTTCCGCGGCGACATCGGGACAGCGGTGCAAATCGTCCTCGCGAGCACCGCATTCGGCCTGCTCACGATCCCGTTCTGGCTGCGCATCGGCTTCGCGTGGCTCGGGCTGTGAGCGTGGCTCACCGAACACGTCTCCGTCACGTCATGCGCAAAATGCGTCGGATCGCCAGCGCACCGGCAATCCATAGCGCAGCCAGCGGCGCGAGGCTCCACCGGCTCGCGGGGAAGATGAGTTCGCCGACGTTGAATGCGGCCCAAGTCGTCGCTGGCGAGTGCGCGGGGAACTTCTGGAAATAGGTGCCGTCCCATGGGCCCATCACATTCGCGGAGACCGGGCCATCCATCGCCGCGATCCACAGCGGCTCGGTCTCACCGCGCAAGATTTTCTGCCACGTCTCGGCGCGACGCGCGGCCATTTCTTTTTCGATCTCCGCGGTGGGCAGGCCCTTCTTTTCCAAATCCCGGCGCTGTCCGCGGAGCCACTCTTCAAACTTCGCATCAATCACCGGCCACGCGCGGCCGTGCGCAAACATCGGCCATGCGTAACGCCACACGAGGCTGTTGCCGGTGATCTTCTCCTTCCACTCGCCGGGATGGTTCACCCAGACGTGCGCGCCGATGCCGAGCGGATTCAGTGCATCGGTGATGGTGAGCAATGACTGCTGCACGATGCTCACCACGGCCAGCGCAGTCGTCGCACAAGGCCAGCGGACAAATGCGGGTGCAAGCGCGAGGCACAGGAAAGGCAGCGCCGGGATGAGATAGCGCGGCCCCGCGGCAAAGCCGCCGTGGAATCCGTTGAAGCAGACATTGATCAGAAAAAAGAACGCCGCACATGCGAGGATGAGCCGCCGCTCCGCACGTGGCATTTCCATTTTGCCACGGCGAAAAATGCACACGATCGCGGCGAGGATCACCGGCGACAGGATGAAGATTCCGCGCCACGGCGAAATCGTGATCACCAGTGCGGCAAACCACGACGGCGCGGTGAACATGCCGAGGAAGGCCGGCGCGGTCTCCTTGAACACGGGGTTCTGAAAGCTCGTGTTCAGCGCGAACGGCGAACCGAATGCGGCGACATTGTACGCAAGCAAGACGGCGAGGCACGGCAGCACACCGAGCGTGAAACGAACGGCTGCCCGCCACTGAAGCCGATGCTGTCCGCCAAGGAGCAGCCACACACCGAAGAATGCGCCAGGGATCGCCGCGAGGTAATTCGTCACCGCCGCGATCCCAGCCCACACACCGGCGGACACCGCGCGTCCATCCCGCGCAGCGGCGAAGCTCGCGAGCAGCAGCACGGCGGTGATATTGTGATCAAACATCAGCGTGCCGAACGGAAAGAACGTGGTGCCAAATCCAAACGCCAGCGCGGCTCCGAGCGCGGCTGCAGGATGCCCCGGAAACATCTGCGAGGCCACGCGCAGCACGAGCACGACGCCGAGCGCCGATGCGAGGCCGACGGTGAGCGCCGAACACAGCCACGCGTTCACAGTCATCACCCACCAGTCGTCGGCATCGAGCCCGAGCCAGCGCTCCACGTGGTAGAGCACGAAATACGGCGGCACGGCGAGCAGCGAGGAGCCCGGCGGCTTGTTCGGGTGAAAGTGTCCATCGGGCGCGATGCCCACATCGCCCGAGCAGGTGTCCCATCCGATGACTTCGAGCGGCGTGCCGTCATCGATCGGCCTGCCATTCACCGATGCGAGCAGGTAGTCCCACGGATCATTTCCCCAGCAGAGCCGGTGGACTTTTCCATCGCGGATGAACTCCGCATTTTCCACATGCTCGCGGATAAGATGTCGCCCGGCACCGGGGCGATAGACCATGTAGTCATCCACGGCAAAGCGCCCCTGCTCCACAATCGCGCGCACCTCGGCGAAGCGCGCATTCTGATTCCATCCGCCGCCCTGATGAAACCACGCGAAGGTGATGAACGAGAGCGCGAAGAGAATCGACTGGAGGCGGCGGGATGGCATCAGCGGAAATGGTCAATGCTGAATGGTGAGTTTTGCATGAAGAAGGCAAGCCGCGCGTGGCGGGAGTCCGCACTTCGCCGATCTCATTCATTCGTCATTCACAATTCAAAATTCAAAATTCATCATCCGACATTCACTCCATGCCCTGGCCCCAAAATTACGATCCCCTGCACTCGCTCCTCTACTCGTCGCTCGTGGCGGCGATCCCCGTGGTGCTGCTGCTCGGGCTGCTCGCCGTGTGGCATGTCCGGGCGCACATCGCTGCACTGGTGGGGCTGCTCGCGGCTGCGTTGCTCGCGATTTTCGTTTTCAAAATGCCCGCGCATCTCACTGCCGCGGCGGCGGGCTACGGCGCGATGTTCGGGCTTTTTCCCATCGGCTGGATCGTGCTGAATGCGATCTTCATCTACCAGCTCTCGGTGGATTCGGGAGGCTTCGAGATTTTGAAAAGACAGATTGCCGGACTCGCGGGCGACCGCCGCATTCAGGCGCTTCTCATCGCCTTTGCATTCGGAGCGTTCATCGAGGGCTGCGCAGGCTTTGGCGCACCGGTCGCGATCACCGGCGCGATGTTGATCGGGCTCGGCTTCAAGCCGCTCGAAGCCGCGAAGCTCGCGCTCATCGGCAACACCGCGCCGGTGGCCTTCGGCTCACTCGGCATCCCGCTCATCACGCTCGCGGACGTCACCGGACTCCCGCTGCATTCGCTCAGCGCGATGGTCGGATTCCACCTCACGATTTTCTCACTCATCATCCCGTTCTGGCTCGTCGCGGCCCAGTCCGGCTGGCGCGGAATGATCGAAGTCTGGCCCGCGTGCCTCGTCTGCGGCGCGAGCTTCGGCGCGGTGCAGTTTTACATCTCGAATTTCCGAGGCCCCGAGCTGGTGGACATCGCCGCCGGACTCGTCGCGATGGCCTCTTTGATCGCGCTGCTGCGGTTCTGGAGACCAAAGTCAGACGCCGGAATTCAAAACACAAAATTCAAAATTCAAAACTCGTTCCGCGCCTGGCTGCCGTGGCTCATGCTGTCCGTCTTCGTCGCCGTATGGAAAATCGCGCCTTTCGAGAAATGGCTGAACGCCGCCGCGCCGTGGAAATTTGAAATCCCCGCGCTCCATCTCGCGGTGCAAAAGATGCCCCCCGTCGTCGCCGCGCCGGAGCTGGAGAAGGCGATCTACAAATTCAACATCCTCGCAATGACCGGCACCGCGCTGTTCCTCGCCGGCATCGTCGCTGGCCTGCTGCTCGGCCAGAAGCCCGCGGCGCTCGCGCGGCTCTACGGGCGCTGCCTGTGGCGCGTTCGCACTTCGCTCCTCACCATCTCGCTCATGCTCGCGCTCGGCTACACATCTCGCTTCTCCGGCACCGACTGCACGATGGGACTCGCGCTCGCGAGCACGGGCTGGTGGTTTCCATTTTTCTCCCCGTTGCTCGGCTGGCTCGGCGTCGCGCTCACCGGCAGCGACACTGCGTCGAACGTCCTCTTCGGCAACCTCCAGAAGATCACCGCCGGGCAGGTCGGAGTTTCACCCGTGCTCATGTGCGCCGCGAACAGTTCAGGTGGCGTGATGGGCAAAATGATCGACGCGCAGAGCATCGTCGTCGCGCAGACGGCGACGGGCGGCGTGGCCGATGCGCCCGATGCGGGCACCATCTTGCGCGCGGTCTTCTGGCACAGCCTCGGGCTCGCGCTGCTTGTCGGCGTGCTGGTGTTGCTTCAGGCGCGCGTCTTCTCTTGGATGATTCCTCATACCCCATGAAAAAACTCCTTCTCCTTCTCCTCGGCATCCTCACCTTCGCGAACGCACAGCAGCCCGACGCGAAGAAACCTGAACGTCCCGCACGCAAGCCCGATCCGTCGCTCGCAAAAATCACCGACGAACCCGGACTCCCGCGCGTGCTCATCATCGGCGACAGCATCTCGATGGGCTACACCTTCCCCACGCGCGAGCTGCTGCGCGGAAAAGCAAACCTTCACCGCATCCCGCGCAACGGCGGCTCCACGAAGGACGGTCTGCAATACATCGACGGCTGGCTCGCCGCGGGAAAATGGGACGTGATCCATTTCAACTGGGGTCTGCACGATCTGAAGCACATGAAGGACGGCAAGCTCGACTCCACCGGCGCACAGGTTTCCACGCCCGAGGAATACGAGAAGAACCTCCGCGACCTCGTGAAGAAGATGAAGGCCACCGGTGCGAAGCTCATCTGGGCCACGACCACCCCCGTACCAGAAGGCTCCGACGGTCGCATGCAGAAGGATGAGCTGAAATACAACGAGGCCGCCGCGCGCGTGATGAAGGACGCTGGCATCCCGACCGATGATCTCCACGCGCTCTGCCTGCCGAAGCTCGCCGAGTGGCAGCGCCCGAAAAACGTCCATTTCACACCCGAAGGCTACGCCGGCCTCGCGGCGAAGGTCGCGACCGACATCGGCGCAGCGCTGAAGAAATAGCCCGTAGCCGCGCTTGTCAAAGCGCGGGCTGATCCCTGCGGCGTGACGGACAAAGCATGCCCGCGCTTTGACCAGCGCGGCTACATTTTCTCTGCGAGCGAGTTCACCGCCTGCGCGCTTTCGACGTAAAAAAGTTCGCACGCACCGTTGCCCGTGTCGTCGCGGCGCAGCGAGGAATTCCATGTGCCTCCGTCCGGGCCGAAGGCATTCACGAGGTAGCCTTTCATCGTCACGATCTGTCCGATGCGCAGGCCGCGGATCATTTTCCGCACCTCGTCATTCGCCGCGATCACGTGATTGTTGGAAGCGGAGACCTTGATCTCATCCTCCGGAATCGGCGGCTCATTCTGCCATTCGTAGAAGAAGAAGCGGTTCGTCATCGAGAGGTCCAAATTTTTCAGCACCGCCTCGTCGCTCATCTTCCCCCAGCCCACCGCCACATCGATCGGCACAAGATCCGCACTCGGCCCGCTGTGGTAGCGCTTCTTGCCGAGCACGCGCCCGCGCAATTCATACTCCGCGACCTCCGTGATCTGCCACTCGCCGACCTTGATGAGCGGCTTCCCGGCGATGTTCTTCTGCACCGGCTGCTTCAGCACGAGCACGCCGGGCGGATGATGGACCGGCATCCCGGACACGTACCACCACACCCCGTACGCGAGCAGCGCAGTGGCGATCGATTTGGGCAGGAGACGCATGAACATCGCCACCTGCAAAGCACGCGCAGTGCCGCCACCGCCGCCCGTTCCGGCATTGCATCCGCACGATGCACCGATCACAAACGCCCTCATGAAGCGCATCCTCCTCGTTGCCCTCACCCTTCTCGCCATCGCCGGGCTTTTCCAGACCACCGTCAACGCCGGTGCAAAGCAGGCACCCATCCGCGCCCTCATGGTCTGCGGCGGCTGCTGCCACGACTACAAGAACCAGAAGCAAATTCTCTCCGAAGGCATCAGCGCCCGCGCAAATGTGGTGTGGACCATCGTGCAAGAGGATGCACCGAAAGGTGCCGACGAACGCAGCCATCGCGTGAGCATCTACGAGAAGCCGGATTGGTGGAAAGGCTACGACATCATCGTGCATAACGAATGCTTCGGCATGGTCGCCGACAATGCCTTCATCGAGGGCATCACCGCGGCGCACAAGGCGGGCATCCCCGGCGTCTTCCTCCATTGCTCCTCGCACAGCTACCGCGCCGGGACGACCGACGAATGGCGCAAGGCCATCGGCATCACCTCGCGCAGCCACGAGAAAAACCGCGACCTCAACGTGAAAACCATCAAGGCGGATCATCCCGTGATGAAGGGCTTTCCCGCCGAGTGGCTCGACCCGAAGGACGAGCTCTACAAAAATGAATTCGTGTGGCCAAACTGCGTGCCGCTTGCGAAGGCGTATGGCGAGGACACGAAGCAGGATCACAACGTGATCTGGGTGAACACCTACGAGAACACGCGCACCTTCACCACCACGCTCGGCCACGCGAACACCACGATGTCCGCCCCCGAATACCTCGACCTCGTCACCCGCGGCCTGCTCTGGACCTGCGGGAAACTGAACGCCGACGGCAAGCCCGCCGACGGCTTCGGGCCTGCGGGAAAGTAACCTGCGCAACGATCATTCCCAGCCGATCGGACGCCCCTTGTTCTGCTCCTGCAGCCAGCTCATCAGCGGCTGGTAGTATTCGAGCATCGCGCGCGTGGAGAGTTCCTCGCCGGTGGCCTCTTTCAGAATCTTCCGCCAGTCCTCGGTCGCACCCTTCACCATGATTTTGCGGAGAAAATCGCCGACCTCTTTGTTGTTCGCATAATTGCACTGCTGCGGCGGCTGATGAAGGATCGTCCTCGCGATGTAGTCGTGAAGCTGGTGCTTGAAGACCTGTGCAATCGCGTAGCTGTAATAATAGGCGGGGTTGTCATTGATGTGCGTCTTCGTCGCGGGATCGCACCATTCCTCGCCGCGCGCGGTCGGCGGCTCGACGCCTTGGAAGTCGCGGACGTATTGCCACCAGCGCGCGTTCCATTGATCGGCCGGAAGATTCTTCGCGTAGATGTCCGCCTCCCAATGCGCCATCGTGCCGGATGACCACGCCATGAAGGCCATGCCATTCGCGAGCGCATTATCGAGGAGGAACGCGGTCTCATCCGGCTTGAAATCCGCGGGCAGCACGCCGAGCGCTTTCAGATACGGCACCTGGCCTGCGGCGAGCGCGATGAGTTCGCCGAAGCCCTCGTGAAAGGCCGGGTTCGCACCCGTGCGCAGGAGCGGCGGCACCTCGGGCCGCGTGTAGCTCATGAAATAATAGCCGTGGCCCAGCTCGTGATGAGCAGTGGTGAACCAGTGCGGATTCGGCTCGATGCTCTGGAGCGAGCGGATGTCCGTATCGAGGTCCACATGCCAGCACGAGGCATGGGTGTTTTTCTTCCGCGGATTTCCCGCGGGGACGGGATAGAGATCGGACTTCGTCCAGAAAGTCGCGGGCAGCGGTGCAAAGTCGACACCGGTGAAGAACTGCTCGGCGGACTTGATGACAAACTCCGCAGTGCGCCCCTCGAAATACCTGTCGAGCTTTGCGGCCTCGACGATGCCCGTCCATTCCTGCGACCAGCGGTTGTTGATCCAATGCGCAGGAATGCGCTTCGGGACAGGCTGGTGATATTTTTCCGCGAGCTTGTATTTCACCCACGTGTGGAGCTGGAGATAGAGCGGACGCAGCACCCGCAGGAACTCATCGTTCAGCGCCACCATCTCCTCCGTCGTCATCCCGTAGCCCGCGACCTGAAGTGCGAAGTAATCGTGATAGCCCATCTCCTGCGCCACGCCGTTGCGGAGGCTGCGGAGTCTGATGAGCCCATCCTTCAGCGCCTTGCCGGATTCCTTCGATGCCTCCCACACCGCCTGCCGCTCGGCGAGGTCCGTGCTCGATTCGAGGAGATGATCAATCTCATTCACCGTGATGGGCTTGCCACGCAGCTTGAACTCGAACCCATTCAGCGTGGACGCCTGCGCCGTCTCGGCTGCGATGCGATCGGAGACGAGCTTCGGATTCGTCATCGGCCCCTCGGCGGCGTTGAGCAGCACGCGATCGAGCTGCCGCCACGTGAGTTCGTTCAGCTCGGCACGGTGCGCGAGGAGTTCCTTTGCCTCGGTGATGATCGCCGGATTTCCGTTGAAGGCGGCGCTCGCCTTTCCCGCCGTCTCGGAAGCAGCGTCATGCGCCGGCGAAACATCGGTCACGGCGAGCCACTGCGCCTCATTGTTCACCGTACCGAGCGCCTGAAAGGACGCATTCACGAGCGACAGGAAACGATCGGCGCGCTCCTGCAATGGGGGACGTTCCGCTGCTGAAACCAGTGACGACAGCGCAAACAGGACCGTGGGAAGGAAACGCGAAAACATGCTGCGCACGCTAGCGCGGCCAAACATTTCCAACAGAAAAAATACGAGGCCTCACTCCACCCGTGCCAGTCTAGCTCGCCTTCTGCGGCGGCTTGATCAGGAACGTGAGCGCGGCCCCTGCGATGAGCAGTGCGGCGGCGGTCTGGAATGATGAGTCGAAGTTTCCACTGCTCGCCTTGAGGCGCTGTGCGACGGAACTCAGCAGGCTGCCCGCGCCCCATGCGGTGAAAAGGATGCCGTAATTCATGCCGAAATTCTTCAGGCCCCAAAGGTCTTTCGCGAAGGACGGAAAGAGCGAGAGATTCGCGCCGTAGTTGAACCCGATGAGCGTGGCCACGAGGACGATCACATACTTTGCGCCATCGGTGGATTTCGTGACGGGGATGGCGATGAACATGAGTGCGGCCTGGAAAAGCAGCACGAGCAGGAGCGTCCAGCGGCGTCCGATTTTATCGGAGAGCACTCCGGCGGCGATGCGGCCCACGGCGTTGCCAACGGCCATGACGGCGACCGCGATGAATGCGGATTCCTTCATCGTCGTCTTTGCCATGCCGCTGATGCTGCTGATGACCATGAGGCCTGCGCCAGCGCCGGCAAAGTAGATGAGCCACAGGATCCAGAACGACGGCGTGCGGATGATTTCGCCCGGCGAGAGTCCGGTAGCGGCTGGCTTGCCGCCTGCCGCTGCACCACCCGCGATGTAGCCTGCGGGGGGATTTTTCAGCAACTGTGCAAAGGCGACAATGGCGACGAGGAATCCGCCGCCGAGAAAGAGCATGGATTTCTGGAGTTGGAAATGCGTGACGAGATACTTCGTGAGCGGCGCGAGATAGACGGGCGCGAGACCGAAGCCCGCGACGACGAGCCCGGCGATGAGTCCCGTCTTCGCGGGAGGGAACCATTTCAGCGCAGGCGGCGTGGCGGACGAATAGCCGAAGCCCATGCCGAGCCCGCCCAGCACTCCGAAGCCGAGCAGCCACATGGAGAAGCTGGTGGTCGTGGAGACGAGGATCATGCCCGCGCCGATGAAAAGTCCGCCAAGCGTGGCAGTGATACGAGGCCCGAGCTTGTCCTGGCATCGCCCGGCGACGATCATCGCGCCGGCAAAGACGAGGCAGCAGAGCGTGTACGGATCGTTCAAACCGGAGGCCTTCCAGCCGACCCGGTCATTCACGAATTCCTTCGTGATGGCATCCTTGAACATGCTCCACGCATAGAGCACGCCGAGCGCGAGATTGATGCAGAGTCCGGCGAAGGTGACGATCCAGCCGCGGTTCGCCGCTGGTGTCTGCGTTGATTCATTCATGGTTTCTTTGGGGGTCTGGCAAATGTGCAAATGGAAAAATCACTCAGCCGCGCAGCTTTCGCGCGGCGGGCTTTCGTGTGGGCTTGGACTGCTTTTTGAAAAGGCGCGCGTGTTCGTCGAGAAGATAACGGTCGGTCATCCCCGAGACGTAGTCGCACACCGTGCGGTGCAGACCCACCTCGTCCACGCGGCGCGCGGTCGCCTCGCCGAGCAGTTCGGGCTTTTTCAAATAGGCTTCGAAAACATCGCCGAGCATTTTGCACGCAGCCTTGTTCGCCCCGGCGACGCGCGGATGGTAGTAGAGGTTTTTGTAAAGGAATTTCCGGAGCTGCAGATTCGCACGGCGCAGCGCATCGCTGTATGCAATGAGCGGCCTCGGCTGCGAGCGCACATCGTCGGCGCTGCGCACTCCCGATGCGTCAATCCGCGCGGAACTCGTGCGGATCACATCGGCCACTTGCCGGTCGATGAGGCACCGGATCACATACGCGCGGAACTCCGCGCCCTTCAGCTTTGGAAAATCGGATCGCACCTGCTTCTCCGTCTCGCTCCACGCCTCCAGGTTCGCGAGCTGCTTCGGCTCCAGCAGCCGGAAGTCGAGACCGTCGTCGAGATCGTGGCTGTAGTACGTGATCTCGTCCGCGAGGTTTGCCACCTGCGCCTCCAGCGAAGGATGCGCGGTGCGCTTCGCGCCGGGCTTCGTGCTTTCGTAGAAGCGCGCGTGCTTTTGCAATCCCTCGCGCACTTCATGGCTGAGATTCAGTCCGGGGAATCTCGGGTAGCGCAACTCCACCGCATCCACGATGCGCAGGCTTTGCTCATTGTGATCGAAGCCGCCGTGCTCGTGCATCAGCTCATCCAGCGTCTCCTCGCCCGTGTGCCCGAACGGCGGATGCCCGAGGTCGTGCGCGAGCGCGATGGCCTCGGCAAGATCCTCGTTCAGCCCGAGCGCGCGTGCCACCGTGCGCGTGATATTCGCCACCTCGAAAGTGTGCGTGAGCCGCGTGCGCAGGTGATCGCCCGTGCCGTTCAGGAAAACCTGCGTCTTGTATTCCAATCGCCGGAAGGCGCGGCTGTGAATCACGCGCGCGCGGTCGCGCTGATAGTCCGTGCGATGCGGATGCTTCGGCTCGGGATGGATGCGCCCCTCCGAGTCGCCCGACTTTTGCGCATAGCTCGCGAGCACCACGCGCTCCTGCGCCTCCAGTTCTTCGCGCGTGCGGATCACTTCTGCTCCCCTTTCGTCTTGGTCTCGAGGTGCGCGATGTCCTGCTCGATCCGCCGCCGCATCGCCCGCCCTGCCGCGCGGATGATCAGGATGTCGAACACCGCGAGCAGCATGCCTGCAATCGTGAGCCACGCGCAGACGGCCCAATATAGGAAGTAGATCCGCACATGGTCCCGCGCCCATCCGTCCGACATCAGCCACGACCCGCCGAACAGCATCACCATCGCCGCGAGCATGAGCCATAGCATGAGATTCCGCCGCATGCGAGTGTCGCGGAGGATGCCTTTGGTGAGGAGAATGACGGCGCGGAACATCACCCGGAGGTTTCGTTTTCCAACCGCACAAGGTCGAGAAAAGAAACCGCATGCAATCCGTAGCCGCGTTTGTCAAAACGCGGGCTGATCCTCCGAAAGTGATGGAAAAGAGTGCCCGCGCTTTCACAAGCGCGGCTACAGTCCGCAAAGATTCCGTTCGCCGCCGGGCTGCACTGGAGCGATAAGCTGCACGCCATGAAACTGCGGCAAAACCAAGTCTGGCATCTGGGAGGGGAATTCCTGCGCATCGTCGCGCTGGAACGGCTGGAGGTGAGCTACAAATCAATGAAGAATCTCGCGACCGGCGAAGGAAAGCATGTGACCGCGACGAAGAAGGATTTCTGCCGCCTCATCAAGGGCGCAAAGCTGCTCACCGCGGAGGAGGAGCTGGGATTCCGCGCGCAGTAAGGGCCTGTCATGCATTCTGAAACCGGGCGGTTCTGAGGGCCAAAGGCCCGGCAGCATACCAGCCCGGGGCAACGCCCTGGGTTCATCGGCAAACAAACGATCCAAGCCCTGAAAGGGCGGCACCATCAATGGCATGCCCTTTCAGGGCTTTGTCTGTCTTGGGACATGTTCCCAAGGCGTTGCCCTGGGCTGGCATGGTTCGCACCTTCGGTGCTCGGATGTGAGCACTCTGCAAATAGGCATCACAGGCTCTGGCCTCAGCGGTGTCAGCGCGTGCGCGGTTTCCGCGCATCAAGGATCGCCGCGAACACAAAGAGCCCGGCGGCAACGAAGATGCACGAATCCGCGACATTGAACGCGGGCCATGGATTCGCAAAGCGGACGTGCAGATCGACGAGCAGAAAATCCACGACGTAGCCATGGACGAAACGATCCGTCACATTTCCCAGAATGCCGCCGAGCAACAGCGGCACCGCGATACGCGAGGCGGTATCGGTGAAGGTATTCCGTTTCCACGCGATGAGCAGGCCGATGAATGCCGCGATCGAGAGCACGATGAACACCCAGGGATGATCGCTGAGAAAGCTGAACGCCGCGCCGGTATTGCCCCAATGGACGATCGAAAACCAGCCGGGGATCACATCGGTTTCGGGCAGCAGGTGGCCGGTATTCACGACGGTCTCGGGAAACAACGTCATATTCCTCTCACTCGGCACGAGTTGGTAGTGCGTGAAAATCCACCACTTCGTGATCTGGTCGAGCGCGTAAACCGGGAGCGCGATGGCGGCGAGGAACTTCATCTACGCGGGCAGCGCTTCGTCGCAGCGGGCGCAGACGCCCTTCCCGGTGAGCGGCAGGTGACGCCAGCAGCGCGGGCATTGCGGCTGGCCGCTGCGGAAGACTTTCGCGACGGGCTCGGTGCCAGATGCGAGCGTGAGTTCGCTGATAATCAGGAACTCTTCCAACTCGGCCTTGTCGGCATTCAGCGCGACGTGCAGCGCGTCGCCGATGTCGAGCGTGATGGCGGCTTCGAGGGATTTCGCGATGGTCTTCGCCTGACGCGCGGGCTCGATGGCCTGCTGGTAAATGGCGGCGCGCAGCTTCAGCCACTCGTCCACTTTTGCCTCCAGTGCTTCGTCGCGCAGCGCGGCGTTCGCCTCGGGGAATTTTTCGATGTGGATGCTCGTCTTGTTGCCCGCAAACTCCCACGCCTCGTCCGCGGTGTAGGCGAGGATCGGCGCGAGGAGTTTCGCCACGGCGTCGAAGCACGCGTGCATCACCGACTGCGTCGCGCGGCGGCGCGGGCTGTTGGCGGCGTCGCAGTAGAGGCGGTCCTTCGTGATGTCCACGTAGAGCGCGCTGAGTTCCACGGTGCAGAACTGATTCAGCGTCTCGAACACGCGGCGGAAGTCGTAGGCATCATACGCCGCGCGGCACGTCGCGATGACGCCCTGCAATTTCGACAGCACCCACTTATCCACCGTCGTCGCACCCTTCGCATCTTCGCTGCTTCGCGGTTCAAAGCCGGCGATGTTCGCCAGCAGGATGCGCAGTACGTTGCGGAAGCTGCGATACGCCTCGCTCGTGCGCGCGAAGCCGTC
>JAYWEO010000203.1:0-7232 GCA_043779225.1 Prosthecobacter sp. | reverse complement strand
AGTCGCGCGCACGTCGCCGGCGAGCAGGCCTGCGGTGATTACGTTTGCGCGCGTACGGCTCGCGATGGATGGCGTAAAATGGTCGTCGGCATTCAGGATGACGGTTCCTTTTTCACCGACTGCCTCGGCGAGCATTCCCTTTTCCTGCGCGATGGCCTCGCGCGTACCGAGGAACTCGATGTGCGCGACGCCGACATTCGTGATGATGGCGATGTCCGGCCGTGCGATGGCGGCAAGGGGTGCGATTTCGCCGGCGTGATTCATGCCGATCTCGAACACTCCGATGTCGTGGCCGCTGTCTGCGCGAAGGATGGAGAAGGGGAGGCCGAGGTGGTTGTTCAGATTCCCGGCGGTGCGCGTGACGCTGAAGCGCCGCGCAAAGACGGACGCGCAGAGATCCTTCGTGGAAGTCTTGCCATTGCTGCCTGTGATGCACACCGAGGTGAGCCGCAGCGCTGCGCGGTATCCGGTCGCGAGTGACTGCAATGCGCGCACGCTGTCGGCGACGACGATGAGTGCGAAGGACGGAGGCAGCCCCGGTGTTTCCTTTTCGACGATTGCCCCGGCGGCTCCGAGCCGTGCCGCTTCCGCGAGGAAAGTGTGGCCGTCAAATTTCTCGCCGCGGATCGCGATGAACAGATCGCCGGGCTTCAGCGCGCGCGAGTCCGAGGAGACGGTGGTCACGGTCGTGGCGAAGTCTCCGCCGACGAGCCGTCCGCCGGCCCAGGCTGCGATTTGCGAGAGCGTCGTCGCATCCATCAGTCGCGATCCTCCCGGCGATTGCGAGTATCCGTATTTCCGCGAGGTCCGCCGTCCCGTTCTTCGCGCGGCTGGCGAGGGTGGGGCGCGGGACGCTCGAACTCCGTGCGCGAGCCGAGTGCGCTGGCAGCGATCGCGGCGTCGTCGAAGGGAATCGTGTGGTCTGCAAATTCTTGAGACGCTTCATGCCCTTTTCCCGCGAGGAGGATGATGTCGCGCGGTTGCGCCATGGCGATGGCGTGAAAGATGGCCTCACGCCGATCCGGCACGAAGTCGGGACGCAGGCGGCGGAAGCCGGGCCGGATGTCCTCGATGATCGCGATCGGATCCTCCTTGCGCGGATTGTCACTCGTCACGATGGCGTGGTCGGCGAGTGCGTCCACGGCGGCGGCCATCTTCGGGCGCTTTGCGCGGTCGCGGTTTCCGCCGCAGCCGAAGAGCACGATGAGCCGCGCGGGGTTCAGTTCGCGCAGCGTCCTGAGCACATTTGTGAGCGCGTCGTCACTGTGCGCGTAGTCCACGAAGACTCGGAAGGGCTTCTGCGCGGGCACGGGCTGGAGTCGGCCGGGGACGGGCGGAGCGGTCGCGAGTGCCTTCACCGCATTGCGCACGCGGACTCCGAGTGCGTGCGCGGCGGCGATGGCGGCGAGTGAATTGTAAACATTGAAGGCACCGATGAGCGGTGTGCGGACGAGGTAGCTTTTTCCGAGTGCCTCGAGCTGGAAGGTGGTGCCGCCGAAATCCATCTTCACGTCGTTCGCGCGGAACTGCGCGCTGTGGCTCATGCCGTAGGTGAGGACTTCCATTTCGCCGTGGCCAAACCGGCTCACGAGCTGCGCGCCGAAGCGGTCGTCGCCGTTCACGATGGCGCGGCCTTTCTTGCGCTGCTGGTCGCGGATGCCGGAGAAGAGGCTGGCCTTCGCCTCGAAGTAGGCCTCCATCGTGCGATGGTAATCGAGGTGATCCTGCGTGAGATTCGTGAAGACGCCGGCGTCGAACTCCACTCCGCGCACCCGGTCGAGCGCGAGCGCGTGCGAGCTGACTTCCATCGCGCAGCTCTTGCATCCCGCCGAGCGCATCTGCCAGAGCAGCTCATGCACGTCGGCGGATTCCGGCGTCGTGCGGGCGGCGGGCAGTTCGCGTTCGCCGACGACATAGCGCACCGTGCCGATGAGGCCGCAGCGGAGGAATTCCGAGTCGAGGATATGCTTGATCAGGAAGGTCGTCGTGGTCTTCCCATTCGTGCCGGTCACGCCGACGACTTTCAGCTTCTGCGATGGCTGGCGGAAAAATGCCGCCGCAAGATCGGCCATCGCGCTCCGTGCATTCGTGACCTCGATGGCGGTGGCGCGGGTGGTCAGGCCGGGCTTTTCGCTGACGATGGCGGCGGCGCCGCGATCAATGGCGGCATCGATGAACTGCGTGCCGTCCGTCTTCTCACCGGGCAGTGCGACGAAGAGCGCACCCTCGATGACGCGTCGCGAATCGTAGCAGATCGCGGTGATGTCGCGGTCCAGCGAACCACTGACCTTTACGGGCTGGATCGCTTTGATGAGGCTCTGGAGATTCATCGCTAGTTTCGCCCCGCCTTGGCGAGAATGAGGTTGGTTTCCTTTTCCTGCTGGAGAAGGGCGGGGTCTGGCGCGATGCCGAGATAGGCGAGCGAGCGTTCCGCGATGGCGCGGAAGACGGGCGCTGCCACGAGACCGCCGACGTCCTCGTGCCCCGGGACTTTCGCCTCGTCAAAAATGACCAGCAGGCAGAAGGCGGGCTTCTCGGCCGGTACGAAGCCGACAAACGAGGTGACGTGCTTGTCGTGCGAGTATGTCTGCTTCCCGGTCTTCGGATCGGCCACGAGTTTCTGAGCCGTGCCAGTCTTGCCCGCGATGTTGTAGCCGGAGATGTGCGCGAGCTTGGCGGTGCCCTGCTTCCCGGTGACCTTGACGAGTGCGTCGCGGACTTTCCCGGCGGTGTCCTCGGTGATCACCCGGCGGATTTCCTGCGGGCTGTAGCTGCGGCTGGTTTCGGGCGTGTCGCCCCGGATCTCCTTGATGATCTGTGGCAGGATGATCTTGCCCCCATTGGCAATCGCGCAGGTGGCAGTGATCACCTGGATCGGCGTGGCTGCGACCTCGTGGCCCATCGCGACGCGCGTGATGGATGCCTGCTGCCATTTATCACGCGGATGCAGGATGCCACGCACCTCGCCGGGCAGGGCGATGCCGGTCTTCTGGCCAAAGCCGAAGCCGCGCACCCAGTTGTAAAAACGCTCCTGGCCGATTTGCAGGGCGAGCTTTGCCGCGCCGATGTTCGAGGATTTCTCGATGATCTGCGAGACGGTCAGCGTGCCGTAAGGGCGGTGATCGTGCAACGGGAGGCCTCCGTAGATCCACTTGCCGTTTTCGCAGAAAATCGGGGTGCTCGGTGTGACGAGCCTGTAGTTGAGGGCTCCGGCGCAAGTCACTGCCTTGAATGTGGAGCCCGGCTCCACCGTCCCGGCGATGGCGTTGTTGAAACGCTGCTCGGGCTTGGCCTTCGCCGCTTCGTTGGGGTCGTAGGTCGGGCGATTGGCGAGCGCGAGGATCTCCCCTGTGTCGGGCCGCATCATGATGACGGTCGCCTTCACCGGGCGCAGCCGTTTGCACGCGGCCTCCAGCTCGGACTCGACGATCTGCTGGAGGTTCAGATTGATCGTGAGGCGCACGTTTGCCCCGTTCTGTGGCGCGCGTTCCTCGCCGGCAAAATTCATCAGTTCCTTTCCCCGCCCGTCCTTTTCAAAAGTGCGCCAGCCATCCTTGCCGGCGAGCCATTCCTCCATCGAGCGCTCGATGCCCTCGACTCCTTGGAAGCGGCCCTGCTTTTCTCCTTCGGCCGGTTCCTCATAGCCGTAGAAGCCGACGACGTGGCTGAGCATCTGGTGCGCAGGATAGATGCGCTTGAACTTCTGCTCGTAGCTGACGCCCTTGACCTTCGCCGCCAGGAGCTGCCTCTCGAGTTCCGCTGCAGTTTCCTCGGGGACATTTTTCTTGAGCACGACGAACGTCCTGTCGCGGCTGATGCGCCTGACGATGTCCGTCGCATTCATGCCGAGCACCTCTGCGAGGATGGCCGCAATCTCCTCGGGCTTCCTGTTGCCCTTGCTCTCGCAGATGACGCGTCCGTCGAGGATCACGTCCCTCAGGGGTTCATTGCGCGCGAGGCACGTGCCTTCCGCATCCTCGATCGAGCCGCGCCATGCAGGGATCACCTGGGGTTTCGAGCTGACTGCACGGCGCTCGATCTCCGCGTAGTGATCGTGCCGGTTGACGGCGAGGAAGATCAGCCGTGCTGAGAGTATGGTGAAAAGGGTGCCGACGCCGTAACAGGCGATGCAGGCGCGGGATTTGAGGGACATCTCAACGTCCCTCCTCCGCGTCAGCACGCGGGGTGATCGCTGCCACGCTGGAGCGCGACGCAGGGACATTCACGACGAAGGCCTCATCGATCGGCTTTAGCTTCACGACGCCGTCGGAGATGGCCTTTTTCAAGGCCGGGAGTGAGATGAGCTGCTCGCGCCTCGTGCGGAGCGCCTGATTTCCGGTGTTTGCCGCGGTGATTTTTTTGCGCAACTCGGCGACGCGTTCGCTGCCTTGCTTGAGCTGCTGCTTGAGCATGAGCACCTTGATCCCGAAGGTCGCGGCACAGATGAGGATCGCCACCCCGATGCAGATATAGACCACGGGGACGGCTTGGGCGTAGCGGCGTTGATTAGCGGGCATGGGGCAGGCGTTCGGCAACCCGGAGTTTTGCCGACCGCGCCCTCGGGTTGTCTTTTTGCTCATCTGCGGAGGCGATGAGCGGGCGGGTGGTGAGCAGACGGAAGAGGTGATCGGGATTGCGGCGCGGCGCGGGCCACTCGGGGCGATCGAGCCATTCGGTGGCGCGCTCCCGCAGGTAGTGCTTCACGATTTTGTCCTCGCCGCTGTGAAAGCTGATCACGGCGAGACGGCCGCCGGGCGCGAGGTGTCGTGTGATTTCGCCGAGCATCGAGGTGAGCACTTCGAGTTCGCGGTTCACGGCAAGGCGCAGCGCCATGAAGACGCGCGTGGCGGGATGCGTGCGGCCCTTGCGCGGAATCACGCTCGAGACGAGATCGGCAAGTTGCAATGTGCGCGTGATCGGCATCCGTGCGCGCTCGCGGACGATGCGCGAAGCGATGCGCCGCGCCGCGGGCTCGTCGCCGTATTGGCGGAAAATGCGCGTGAGTTCCTCCTCGGGCGCGGTGTTCACGATGTCCGCGGCACTCTGCGGCGCGTCCGGCGCCATTCGTGCATCGAGCGGGCCGTCGTGCATCAGGGAAAAGCCGCGCTCCGGCGTGTCGAACTGATGCGAGCTGACCCCGAGATCAAACAGCGCGCCGTCGAGCGACACGATGCCCAGTTCCGCGAGGATGCGGCTCACTTCGGAAAAATTCGCACGTCGCAGGATCAGCCGCGCGCCGTATCCCGCGAGCTTCTCGCCCGCCTCGGCGATGGCCTCCGGATCCTGATCCACCGAGATGACCGTCGCGCCCGCATCGAGCAGCGCGCGGGTATGCCCGCCGCCGCCGAGCGTGCCTTCAAAGAAAACCTTCCCCGGCGCGGGCTGGAGCTGCGCGATGCATTCCTGCAGCAGCACGGGCTGGTGGTAGCCGGACGAATCGGGATCAGCGGACATTTCGAATTCCTCCGGTGCAAATGTGGTTTCGGCGTATGGATGGTGGAAAATCATAGCCCGAGAAATTCCTGCACGTTCATCCGCGGGTTGCCGTGCTCATCCGGCTCCGCCTGCTTTTTCTCCCAATCCGCGATGCCTTTCGTGCTCCAGACTTCAAAGTTCAGCACCGTGCCGCGCAGGACCACGTCGGGCTTCTTCGTGCCGACGCCGATCTTGTCGCAAAGATCCGAGGGCAGCGTGAGCCGCCCCGCGGAATCGAGCTGCGTGCGCAGGCATCTGCCGAGTTCGCGCAGGCAGATGTTTTTCTCCCTCGGGTTCAGATCCACCGCCTCGGTGATGGATGCCACCGCCTTCTCATATTCCGAGCGGGGCATCACCCGGATGTAAGGCTCGGCGGAGCCTGAGATCAGGAAAAACTCCGTGATCTTCAGACTCCGCCAATCCTTGGGCAGGTTGACGCGCAGACCCACATCCAGAGTACGCGGATGTTCACCAGTGAACATCGGCTGGTCTGGTTTGAGCGCGGTCATTTTGTGTTAGGTGGTTCGAAGTCGGCACTGCGCATAACTCCAGAACGGCCCAAGTCTCCCCATTTTACCCCAAACCAGTCAATGTGAATCCGCCGCAACCCACATTTTTTTTCGGACGCGAAATGCGTCCAAATTCGGCCTGCGGCGGCCGGGCTCCCATCGGATCATTTCTCCGAGAGGAAACTACTCGCGCAGAGTCTTGCGTAAATCCCGCCTTGCGCAAGCAGATCGTCGTGCGTGCCGCGCTCGACGATGCGTCCGCGTTCAAGTACAAGGATGAGGTCCGCGTGCCGCACGGTCGAGAGCCGGTGCGCGATCACGAATGAAGTGCGCTTTTCCATGAGCCGATCCAGCGCCTGCTGGATGAGCCGTTCAGTCTCCGTGTCCACGCTCGCCGTCGCCTCATCGAGCACGAGGATCGGCGGATCCTTCAGCAGTGCGCGCGCAATGGAGACGCGCTGCTTCTCGCCGACGCTCAGCTTCACGCCGCGCTCGCCGACAATCGTGTCGAGGCCAGCCGGCATCCGCTCGATGAACGCCTTCGCATTTGCATCCGCGAGCGCGCGCCACATCCGCGCCTCGCTCGCATCGGGGTTTCCGAGCCGCAGGTTGTCGCGCACCGTTCCGTTGAAAAGGAAGCTCTCCTGCGTGACCATGCCCACAGCACTGCGCAACACGGCGCGCGGCAGGTCGCGCAGCGGCGTGCCATCAATGCGTATCTCGCCGTCGTCGTATTCGTAGAAGCGCGTGATGAGATTCACTAGCGTGCTTTTTCCCGCGCCCGTCGGCCCGACGAGCGCGATGGTCTCGCCCGGTTTTGCGCGCAGCGAAATGTGCCGCAGCGTCGGCAGTTCCTCGCTGTAGGAAAAGCTCACGTCCTCAAATTCCACATCCCCGCGCACGCTGATCGCAGGCGCGTGCTCCGCCTCGTCGGGCTCGGGTTTCTCGTCGAGAATTTCGAGGATGCGCTCGCCCGCGGCGCGACCGGATTGCACGAGCTGATTCAGCGAATGCAGCTTGCCGACGGGGTCGTAAAGAAATCCCACGAGCAGCAGGAACGCGGTGAATTCGCCGAAGCCCAATCTTCCCGCGACAACCTCCTGTCCTCCGAAGCCGAGCACGAGCACGGAGCCGACCGCGGCGAGAAATGTCATCGCGGGATTGTAGAGCGCCCACACGTGCATGATGCCCAGCGACGCGTCGCGCGACTTGCCGCTCACGTCGTTGAACCGCGCGTGCTCCTCCTCC
>JAYWEO010000202.1:0-4854 GCA_043779225.1 Prosthecobacter sp. | reverse complement strand
CAAGGTGGATCAGATCGATGTGGAGCGGAAGAAGCTGGATTTTTCCTACAAGGATCACGGCGGGTATCAGTTCATGGACCCGGAGACGTTTGAGACGATTACGTTCGATGAGTCGTTCGTGGGCGGCGCGAAGGATTACCTCTCGGAAAACCAGCGCGTGGAAGTGCTCTACGTGGAGGGCAAGGCGGCGAGCATCGAGCTGCCATCCACCGTCTTCCTCACGGTGACGGAATCCGCCGACGGCGTGAAGGGCGACAGCGCGAACAACGTGCAGAAGCCCGCGGTGCTCGAGACGGGAAAGACGGTCACCGTGCCGCTCTTCATCAAGGAGGGCGAGAAGATCAAAATCTCGACGGAGAACGGCGAGTATCTCGGGCGGGCGTAAGCGCCGCTTCGTAGCTGCCGACGGGAGGAGGCGGGCACGCTGTGCTGCGTAGCTGTGATTGGTGACTAGTGAATGGTGGAATGCGAACTCCGGGCGCGTTCTGTCGGACACATGTGCATTTTGATCAGCCCGCTTCCTTCCGTCAGCGGCTACTGCATTTCGCTCGCCTCGCGGCGCGGGGCGCTGCGATGGTTTGCGCCTTATGCGCCTCCTCCTTTCCGCATCCCTCGCACTGGTTTCCCTCACGTCCGCGCCGTTCGGTTTCGCGGCGGATGACTTTGTCGAATCGCCCGACCACCGGGTGAATGAGAGCATCCCGCACGGCACGGTGACGCCGATGCCGGCGTGGGAGTCGAAGGTTTTCGACGGCACGGTGCGCGACTGGTGGGTGTATGTGCCGGCGCAGTTCAAGCCGGACGGCTCGGCGGCGGTGATGGTTTTCCAGGACGGGCACGACTACGTGAATGTGAAGGGCAACTGGCGCGTGCCGGTCGTGTTCGACAATCTGATCGCGAAGGGTGAGATGCCGCCGACGGTCGCGATTTTCATCAATCCCGGCCACGACAAGACGAAGGAAAAACCGCAGAGCGCGTGGAAGGGGAGCAACCGGAGCTTCGAATACGACAGCCTCGGCGACCGCTATGCGAAGTTTTTGCTCGAGGAGATTTTGCCCGAGGTGGAGAAGAAATGGCCTCTGACGAAGGATCCGGAGCTGCGCGCGATTTGCGGGGCTTCGAGCGGCGGCATCTGCTCGTTCACCGTGGCGTGGGAGCGGCCAGATGCGTTTCGCAAGGTGCTCTCGACCATCGGCAGCTTCACAAATATCCGCGGTGGCAATGCGTATCCGTCGCTCATCCGCAAGACGGAGCGGAAGCCGATCCGCGTCTTCCAGCAGGACTCGTCGGGCGATGTGGACAACCAATTTGGAAGCTGGCCCATCGCGAATCAGCAGATGAATGCGGCGCTCAAATACATGGGCTACGACACGAAGTTCGATTTCACCGAGGGCTACGGCCACAACTCGAAACGCGGCGGCAGCATTTTTCCCGAGGCGCTGCGCTGGCTGTGGCGGAAGGAGAAGCACACGCCGGTGATTGACACGAAGGGCGACCTCGGCGGCGACATGACGCTGCACCGCCTGCTCATCGAGGGCGAAGGCTGGCAGCCGGTCGTCGAGGGCCTCGCGTTCTGCGACGCGCCGATGAGCGATGCGGAGGGGAATTTCTATTTCTCCGACATGAAGGGCGACGGCGCAGGCATCTACAAAATCTCGCCCGATGGAAAAAAGACGAAGCTCTCCAGCGAAGGCGTGAGCGGGCTGAAGTTCGGCCCCGACGGACGGCTCTATGCGTGCCAGGGATCGAAAAAGCGGCTCATCGCGATCGATCTGAAAACAAACGCGATCGAGGAACTCGCGACCGACGTGCAGCCGAACGATCTCGTCGTGGACGCGAAGGGCCACATCTATTTCACGCACACGGGCAAGAAGGAGGTCGTCTTCGTGGATGCGAAGACGAAGGAGAAGCGCGTGGTGGACGCGTCGATCATCACCACGACGGGCTCCGCAACGGTAGTGACCGGCATCAACGCCCCGAACGGCATCACACTTTCACCCGACCAAGGCACGCTCGCCGTGAGCGACTACCGCGGGCCGAATGTGTGGACTTTCCGAGTGAACGGCGACGGCTCGCTCGACGCAAAGGCGCCCACCATGACGATGCGCCTGCCGATCGATCCGAAGGGTGAGTTCAAGATGGCCGAGCCGCCGCCCTACAATCCCGCGAGCGGCGGCGACGGCATGGCGACCGACGAGCAAGGCCGCTTCTTCGTGGCGACCACGCTCGGCGTGCAGGTCTTCGATCCCACGAGCCGCCTGTGCGGCGTCATCACGCGTCCGCAACTCGACAAGCCGCTCACGAGCTGCACGCTCAGCGGCGCAGGCCGCTCGTATCTCTACGTGACGAATGGCGACAAAATCTTCCGCCGCAAAGTGCAGGCGACAGGCGCGGTTTTCTACGTCGGAAAAAAATAGCGCCTTCATCCGTAGCCGCGCTTGTCGAGGCGCGGGCTGATCCACGGAGAAAGAGTGCCCGCGTTCTCACGAACGCGGCTACGAAACAGCGCCGCATTCCGCGTTCACCCGCGCCGCTTCGGGCGGTTCATCGAGAGGATGCTCGTGCCGCGCGTGATCAGGCTGCCGCCGGTGATGAGACGCCGCACGGGCTTGCCAGTCTTGGGGTCATGCGTCAGCGCGGGTTCGCTCATCTTTTGGACGAACTCAAACTGCCGCGGCTTCTCGCCGGGCTTCTGCGGGATCGTTTCATAGAGGTAGGTGGCCATGCCCTGATGATAACGGGCAGCGCGCGGAAGTCGGCAAATGATTTTCGTTCCATACAAACTGTTGCTCCGCTCACGCAGGACGGCGCGCAGATCCTCCATGGGCCCCGCGTCCGTGCATCCCATCAGGCGCGGAAATGCCTCCGCATCCACCGGAGGCAATCCTGGTTGTTGGTTTCTTCCTCAGCGAGCACTTGTGGTGGGGTTTTGCCGGCGGTCTGCGGAACGGGCTGGCTCGGCGGATTTGCCTTCACTCGTGCCAGCGCGGCATCGAGGTGCGTCGCCTTGCGCTCTGGAAAAGTCGTCCAGTATCCGTCGGTGAGGCATGGGACTTTGAGCGGATCGCGTGTCGCCATTTCGAGATTGAAGACGATGGCGGGATTCGCCCTTCGCAAGGTGGAGATCATGCGCGGCAGATCGAGCATGCCGGTGCCGAGCGGCACTTCACTGACCAGGAAACCTTCATCGCTCGGCTGCACGGCCATGTCCTTCAGGTGAACGCTCAGCGCGAAAGGCGCGAGCATTTCGACGGCGGTGTGCGGTTCTTCCAGCAAAGCGATGTTGTTCCCCGTGTCCACCAGCACGCCGATCCACGGGCTGCTGATCTTGCGCATCAGCGCGGCGAGTTCTTCGCCCGTGAGATCCTTGTGGTTCTCGATCGCAACTTTGAGCTCATGTCTGCGCAGCACCGGCTCGATGAGCCCGAGCGCCTTTTCCGCGGCGGCGTGAAAAAGGCGAAAATCCCCGAGAGTCCTGAACGCCTCATATCGCCGCCCGCCCGTGAAAACAGCGCGCGCCACCGTCGCCCCCGCTTCGCGGGCCAGGCGGACTCCCGTTTCAAACGACGGGAGCTCGTCCGCGGTTTTCGGCATGCGCAATTCGCCCTCGTAGTAGCCGCCGGTCTGCTCGGTGAAGGCGCGCATCTTCCTCGCGACTGAAGAAGCCTCGGTGCGCAACGCCGTCTGCACGCCTTCCGCGCCGAGTTCCCGCGCGTAGCGGGCAAAGCCCAGCGCATCGGTGAACTTCACGCCGTCATGCTTCGCGCCGACGGCCTTCCAGTGCTGATGACACGAGAACGTGCAGATCCCGATCCTGCTCTGCGTCGCGCCATCTGCTGCGAGCAACGAACGCGCAGCGGCGAGCGCAGGAAGTGCGGCAATGAAGCGGCGGCGGCTGAATGTCGGTGCGCGTTTCATTGGCCCGTCGTTCATCATCGGATTCACATCGTCGGTGAGAATGCCGCGCCAAGCGACTCCGAACTTGTGAACCTCGACGGCATTCTTCCCGCCTTCGGGTTCGGTTGCGGCTCAGATTTTGCCAGGCAGTTTCGATCCCCGGCGCGAGCGGCGGCGCTGAGCGAGTGACAGGCCGCCGAGCATCAGAAGCATGGCGGACGTGGGTTCAGGAGTCGGCACGACGCTCACTGTGCCGTCCACGTAGAGATTGCTGTAGTCGAAGGCCAGCCCTGGCGCGAGCAGGTTGCCTGGATCGTTGACAGTCAGATTCGTGAACGTGCCGGAGTCGCGTGTGTTGTCGAAATCGAACAGGTCGAAGGTCATGCCGGCGAGCGGATGGAAGTTGTTGCCGAGGTCAATTTCGAGCGTGCCGTTCCAGCGCACCTGCGGGTTGCCGCTGCCGGTGAAGAGCAATTTGTCGTAGCCGTCCTCCGGGCCGGGATGATTCGGGCCGGGGAGGAGGCCGAAGATTTCCATGATCTGCGTCGCCGATGAGGAATAGGTGAAGTTCACGCCGATGGATACTATCGCAGGGCTGTTGCCGGGACTGTAGCTGCCCTCCAGCGAGATCGTGCCGATGCCGGTGAACGGGCCCGCGCCATTCACCGCGCCGAAGAAGACGATCGTGCTGTTGTCACTCGCGCGCACTTCCGCGCCGTTGTGCGTGAAGTTGTTGTAAAAGGTCGTCGTGCCGCCGCCGCTGGCGATCACCTTCGCGCTGCCGCCGCCGCCGCCGGTCATGTTGATGTTCCCATAAACGTCCGTCGTGCCGGCGGAGAAATTCATCGCGCCCTGATTGGTCAGCCCGCCCGCGAAGTTCGCCGTGCCGCGGCCCTGCACGGTGCCGGTCGCACTGTTCGTGAGCGGCTGGCTGAATTCGATCGTGCCGCCTTGCAG
>JAYWEO010000201.1:0-3950 GCA_043779225.1 Prosthecobacter sp. | reverse complement strand
CGGGATTCGAACCCGCGGCCTCCTGCACCCGAGACAGGCGCTCTACCAAGCTGAGCCACAGCCCGATTTCTGAACGGCGGCAATAGAGCGGGCGGGAATCACGCGGTCAACAGAAACATTCCAGCGGCAACGAAGAGCGCGCGGAGTTTTGCCACGGATTTTACGGATCGCACGGCTGGGTTCCAGCGGAGGAATGTTTTCGTCCGAACGATCCGCGTCATCCGTGGTTCCTCCTCTTCACCCTCCGCGGAATGTCGGAGAGAGATAAATCTGTCTGCTTACTCTGTGTTTCAAATAAATCAAGGTTGCCAACCAATCTCGTAAACCATATCTCCGGTGAAACAATAATCCCCTTCATAACATGAATAACCACTCCTCCTCCCATCTGGTCGTCCTCAGTTTTGCAGCACTGGCCCTCTTCGTCCCGTGTCGTGCCCCGGCGGCACCGGTCGTCAGATCCTTCGGAGGTGATGCCACAGCGGCATCCGTCACACCGATTCGCGATACTTTCCGCCTCGACATCGGTGGCGGCACGACGGCTGGTGCGAACGGATCGTTTGGCGGCCTGCGCCGCGAAATCAATTGGGATGGCGTCCCCGCAACCCAGTCTGCGCCGAACAATCTCGCGGCGAATTTCTTCAACGTGAATTCTCCGCGCGGCGCGGTGTTCTCGACAGCGGGGACGGGATTCCAGGTCAGCGGCGCGACGACGGATGCGGGCGCGGGGCAGCCGGCGGCAGCGAATTTTGGCAACATCAATGTGAGCTATGGCACCACATTCGGAATCTTCTCCGCGCAGCGACTTTTCACCGCGCTGGGAAGCACCGTCACCGATGTGAACTTCTTCCTGCCGGGCACTGCCACGGCAGCGACAGTCGCAGGATTCGGCGCGATATTCACGGATGTGGACACGCTCGGCAGCACAAAGATCGAGTATTTTAACGAACTCAATGCATCACTGGGCGTTTTCAACGTGCCCGTCGGGACCGTTGCAAGCCAGAGCCTGTCTTTCCTCGGAGTGTCTTTCAACGCGGGAGAGAAGGTCGGCCGGGTGCAAATAACCAGCGGAAATACCGCGCTGGGTGCGGGAGTGAACGACAATCCCGGAGGTGGTGTGGATTTGGTGGTGATGGACGATTTCATCTACAGCGAACCGACGCCCGAGCCATCCTCGGTGCTGCTGTGCGCCGTGGGATTGACGAGCTTGCTGTCCGCGCGGAAACGGAATCGCCGGACCGCACGCTAACATCGGGTAGCGACCCGAGAAACGTGCGCGTGGCAATCTCTGTCTTGCCTCCTTCGCAGGCGGCCGCCAGCGCCGCGCGGCGATCCGGGAGACGGAGGCGGGGGCGTGTTCAAAATAAAAAGCGGCTTCCATCCAACGCCGCTTTCCTCCGTTTCAAGTGAGAGCCTTCACCGAAAAATGGCGATGAAGAAAAGGAGGTCACGCAAAGGCGCGAAGACGCACAGGAATGTGCATTGGATCGCAGTCACCCGATGGGAGAATGGCTTCTTGCCGACATGTGCCTCTTCTTTGCGCCTTCGCGGCTTTGCGTGACATCTCATCGCCGGGTTTCGATTTGTCGCAATGTGAATGACGACGCTCTTTTGGCCAAAGGCCATGCACAAGCCAGCCCAGGGCAAGGCCGCGTTTTACGCGGACGCCGCCCTGGGTTTTCGTGCATCAAAGAGAAAGCCCTGAAAGGGCGGCACCCCTTGTCGCGCCCCTTCAGGGCTTTGTTGTTTTTTTCATGCAAAACCCAGGGCGGCGCTCGTTCCTCGCTTGCCCTGGGCTGGCTTGTGCAGGGCCTTTGGCCCTGAAAACTGTCGGCATCCAAATACCGATGAACGCACCGTGCGTGCCGTCCAAGCCTATCGCCCTCTTGAGCGCGATGCCCTGCGGGCGGTTTCGATGGATGTGATCAGGAATACGTCAATCGAAACGGAGCGATCGCCTTTCTTCCAGACTTGTGCGATTCTCCCGCTCGGGGAGACAGACAGAAAATCGGGTTGCGGCACGGGCACCTTCTCACCGCTGGGAAGCACGATGTTGAACGGAACGAATGGAGCGGCGTGCCAGTGCTTCTTGAGTTCGGTCGCAGTCATCGTGGTGGAGGTGTAGCACTGTCTCACTTCGGCTGGCAAACGGTCTCGTGCGGGACGCTTCGTCCTTTGCATTCCCGCTTGCCGCCTTCGCAGGTGCCCGCCACCGTCCCCGCATGGCTGCGCCATCCCACGCCCCCATCCCCGCCCGCAAGCGGTTTGGGCGGAAACCGAACGTGGTGATTCCACAATGTAGAACCCTGTGATTGCTGTCCTCGATACCAATGTCCTCGTCGCCGCGCTGCGTTCACGGCATGGCGCGTCGAACGCATTGATTCAGCGCATGGCACTCGGTCAGTTTCAGCCCGCTGTATCCACGGCGCTGTGCCTTGAGTATGACGATGTCCTGCACCGCCCTGGAAAGGCGCCCGCATACACGGCGCAACAGATCACCGAATTCATTGACTCGGTTCTCTCGGTGGCGCGGGAGGCATACATCTATTTCCGATGGCGTCCGTTCCTCCGCGATCCGAACGATGATCTGGTCTTCGAGTGCGCCCTTGCGGCCGGTGCCACGCACATCGTCACTTTCAACGGCGACGACTTTGAGGGAGTGTCAGCCTTCGGGATTGCGGTCGTGACGCCGGGCGATTTTCTGCATATCCTTCCATCGCCATGAGCACGCTGACCATTTCCATTCCTGACTCCGTTCGCAATCGGATCGAGTTCTTCGCAGGCAAGGATGGTGTTTCCGTGGAGCATTATGTGTCCACGATTCTCGCCCAGCGAATCGCCGTGGCCGATGCCGATTCGGTTGTGCAGAAGCGAGCGAAGCAAGGCAGCCCGGAACGGTTGATGGAGCTTCTCGCCGCGGCCCCGGATGTCCCGCCGGAGGCGCAAGATCGAATGACGCCGAAAAATGGCTGACCATGCGCCGCAGCGCCGATTCGCCGCGTGTGGAGTCGGCGTCTATCTCCGTTTGGAGCGCGATGCTTGATGGGCGGTTTCGACGGCTGTGATGAGGAACACATCAATCGAAACACGGTCGTCACCCTTCTTCCAAACTTGCGCGATTCTCCCGCTCGGAGAGACAGTCAGAAAATCGGGATGGGGCACGGGCACCTTCTCACCGCTGGGAAGCACGATGTTGAACGGAACGAATGGCGCGGCGTGCCAAAATACCTTGAGTTCGGTCGCAGTCATTGTGGCGGATGAGTAGCACAACGTCCCATCGGCTGGCAAACGATCTCATGCGCGGGGCTTTCATCTTTCGCATTCCCGCTTGCCGCCCTCGCAGGTGCCCGCCAGCGTCACCCTATGAGCATGCCGGCAATTTTCTTCGTCTCGGATCGCGCTACCGCAGAACAAGTCGAACTGAACCACTCCTTGCCACCGGAGAACGTCGCGGAGCGGTCTCTGATGGACACTCTCAAACTTTCCACGCTCTGGACCATTATGTCGGGCAGCGAGGATGACCCGGTGGAGTTGATGGATCGATTCACCGATATTCGTTCCTCAGACGAGGAATGGACCAACCAGATTCCTGATGAGCTTGTTACCCTGCTGGCTGCCGCAACGGACTTAGAAATTCGCGACGCAGCCGCCCGGTGGATTCAAACCGACGAGATGATGGGATCCAATGCGTCGGAAGCAATCGACCTTCTCGCCGACGTTCAGCGCGTGGCTCGGCGTGCGGTAGAATTACGACAACCACTTTTCCTCTACATGAGCTTGTGAGCATGTCGTTGAGGACATCTGCCGAGGAAGCCCACGGTGGACAGCCCCGCGCCGCGTCCCGTAGCCTCCGCGCATGACCCGACACGATGGACGCACGCCTTCCCAACTCCGCCCCGTCACGTTCACGCCCGGCTTTGCGCCGAATGCGACGGGCTCGGTGCTGGTGAGCA
>JAYWEO010000200.1:0-5884 GCA_043779225.1 Prosthecobacter sp. | reverse complement strand
TGCTTGCGTCTGGTTCGCGCGCCGGGGCTATATCACCGCGTGAAACGAAACCACCACGCCCGCAGCACGCCGTGACCGAAGCGGAGAAAATCACCCGCGCGAGCAAGTCGAACCTCGCGCTCGCATTTGCCGTGTTGCCGAAAGAACGGCGGCGCGACATGAGCACCTTCTACGCATTCTGCCGGCTCGTGGACGACATCGTGGACGAGCCCGCGCCGCGCGTGGAAAAGGAGGCTGCGCTCGCGAAGTGGCGCAGCGCCGTGCGTGCGGAGACGCCGGGCGAGAGCACGCTCGCCGCGCCCGTGCGCGAGATCATCGCGCGGCATTCGCTCTCAGTGGATCACTTCCTCGAGATCATCGCCGGGATGGAGATGGACCTCGACGGCGCGAGCTACGCGACGTGGGAGCAACTCGAACTCTACTGCCACCGCGTCGCCAGCGTCGTCGGCCTCGTGAGCCTCGGCATCTTCGGCGCGAAGGATCCCGGCGCGCGCGAGTATGCGCTGAAGCTCGGCCTCGCATTCCAGCTCACAAACATCCTGCGCGACGTCGGCCAGGACTTCGCCAACGAGGGCCGCATTTATCTCCCGCAGGAGGACATGATGCGCTTCGGCGTCACCCGCGAGGACATCGCATCGGGCCACCGCAGCGAGGCCTTCCTCGCGCTGATGGATTTCGAGTCTGTGCGCGCCGAGGAATTCTACCGAGCCGCGCTCGCCGAGCGCCCCGCATCGGATCGCAGGGCGCTCGTCGCCGCGGAAATCATGCGTGCGGTGTATTCGCGTCTGCTGGAAAAAATGCGCCTCGACCGCTGGCGCGTCTTCGACCGCCGCTACTCGCTCGGCAAACTCACGAAGCTCTGGCTCGTGCTGCGCGGGTGGCTGGGTCTCAGTGGAAACTCCGCATGAAACCGACAGCTCCGATTGACTCGCTGATGGGCAAGTCCGTTTTCCATCCGCGTATCCATATGGGGATCTGCGGCAATGTCTTCCTGCGTTCACTTCCGAGATTCTCCACGGCAGCAAACCGGGCCCGGAGTCGCGGAGCGGACTGATTGCGTGATCAATCCTCCGCCTGCTTCGTCGGCGGGGCGTCCTGCACGCCGAGCTTTTCCGCCAACTGAGCGACGATCTTTTCGAGTTCGCGGATGCGGCGCAGGGAGTCGGGGAGCTGCTGCATGGCGATCCACTGGCGCTTCATCTGCTTGTCGGGCTGCGCGGGGATGCCGAGGACGGTGCCTTTGGGCGGGATGTCGCGCATGACGCCGGACTTTGCGCCGACGGTGGCCTGCGGGCCGATCTTGAGATGCCCGGCGATGCCGGACTGCGAGGCGACGACGGAGTAGTCGCCGAGGTGCGTGCTGCCGGCGAAGCCGACCTGGCCCATGATGAGGCAGTGGCGTCCGATGACGACGTTGTGCGCAATATGTACTAGGTTGTCTATTTTAGTGCCGGCACCGATGACGGTGCTGCCGAGCGCGGCGCGGTCGATGGCGACATTTGCGCCGATCTCGACGTCGTCGTGGATGATGACGTTGCCGACCTGGAGGACCTTGCGGTGGATGCCTGCATCGAAGACGTAGCCGTAGCCATCGGAGCCGATGACGGTGCTCGCGTGGATGGTCACGCGGTCGCCGATCTGTGTCCGTTCGCAGAGGACGACATTCGGAAAAATCCGCGCGTCTTCGCCGATGCGGGAACCGCTGCGGATGTGGTTGCCACCCATGAGCACGGAGCGTGCGCCGATGACGACTCCTTCGCCGACGACGCAATGCGGGCCGATGCGCGCGGTGGGATCGATCTGCGCGGCAGGGGCGATCACTGCGCTGGCATCGATGCCCGGCATGAATTCCTGCGCGGGGAAAAAGAGCGGGAGCACTTTGGCAAAGGCGATGCGGGGATTTGCGACGCGGATGACCGTTTTGCGTGCAGAGGTGAATGGCGCGGGCGCCAGGATGGCCGCGGCCTCACCCTGCTCTGCGGCGAGGAACTGCGGTTCTTTTTCCGCAAAGGTGAGATCACCCGCGCGCGCGGCATCGGCGGCGGCGAGTCCGGTGAGGAGGATGGTGGCATCGCCGAGGACTTCGCCCTGGACGATGGTTGCGATTTCGGCGGCGGTATTAGGCATGAGGAGAAGCTGGGTGTCGGTGTGATTTTGAAAAGTCAGCCCGCTGCGATGGCCGATCTCGGATGCCAGATACCCGTCACTCGTTCAAGTTTCCGCGGTCGTCAGGCGTCCGGCATCCGGCATCACTCTCCGACACTCGTGAGGCGGATGGCACGACGCGAACTCAGCTCGCCATTTCCAAAGGAGCCGGGACCGCACCACGCAGGCCGACCATGCGCTGCGCATCCACATCCCACACTTTGAGCCGGAGGCAGCGGAGGATTTCAGCGGGATGCAGCGAGGTCTTTTTCGGTGCCCGCAGTTCGGGGATTTCGCCGAGCACTTCGGGGAGGCGGTAAAAAGGGATGCGCGCGTTCAAGTGGTGGATGTGGTGGTAGCCGATGTTCGCGGTGAACCATGCCATGATCGGACCAGTCTCCATGAAGCTGGAGGATTCCAGCGCGGCATTGCTGTAGGTCCATCCGGCCCGGTCGGCGAAGCGGACGCCGGCGAAATTATGCTGCGCGTAGAACAGGTAGGAGCCGATGGCGTAGGCGATGAAATGAGGGAGCGTCTGCGTGAGCAGCAGCGCCTGCCACCCCCAGAACCACGTGAGCGCCACACCGATGGCGACATGGACGAGCAGGGCCACGAGGCTGTCGCGATGCTCCTTGGGATCATTCAGGAAAGGCGCGATGCACATGCCGAAGAGGAAGACGAAGACGTAGCCGAAGAGGATCGTGAGCGGGTGCCGCATGAAGAGATACTTGATGCGTACCGACGCGGGTGACTTCAGGAACGCGGCCTTCGTCATGATCGGAAAGGAGCCGATGTGCGATCCGCGGAGCTGCGAATTGTGCGTGTGGTGGTGGTTGTGCGAGCTGCGCCAGACACTGCTCGGGCTGAGTGCGAGGATGCCGAAGACGCGCATGAACACCTCGGCCACGCGCGATTTTGGCAGGATGGCGTGATGCTGCTGGTCGTGGTAGATGACGAAGAAGCGCAGCAGAAGGAGCCCCGCGAGGATGCTGCAGGCGATCTGCCCGGCGAAGTTCACATTCCAATGTGTCCCGGCGAGCGCCGCGAGCAGCAGGAGCGCGGTGGAGAGGACGTGCCACCAGCTTTTCAGCGTGGAATCTTTGGCAAAAGGTTTGGTGGCGAGGATTAAATCCGAGCCGGTTCTCGGGTCCGGTTTCAAGGTCGGCGAACGTAACGGCGAACTCTGGATTGTCCACGAAAACGTCCGCACGATTCCATCACACCGCTTCCCCCTGTCCGGCTCACGGAACTCGCGGTCGCGCAACTTTCCCCTCGTCACTCTGCCGGAGTGTGCTGTGATCTCCGGCATGGCCCATCAATCCACCATGCTCGCACTCGGGACGACCGCGCCGGACTTTGCGCTGCGTGCGGTGGCGACGGGAAAGACGATGACGCTGGCGGATTTCGCCGATGCGCGCGCGGTGGTGATCGTGTTCCTCTGCACGCACTGCCCGTACGTCGTCCATGTGCGGCCGGAACTCGTGCGGCTTCACGCGGATTACGCGGAGAAAGGCGTCGCATTCGTGGGCATCACATCGAACGACATCACGCAGTATCCGCAGGATGCGCCCGCACCCACGGCAGCGATGGCGCGCGAGGCGGGCATCACTTTCCCGATTCTCTACGATGAGGAGCAGACGGTGGCGCGCTCATACGACGCGGCATGCACGCCGGATTTCTACGTGTTCGATGCGCAGAGGCGGCTCGCCTATCGCGGGCAGATCGATGATTCGCGCCCGATGCGCGCGGCAGACCGTCCCGCGCGCGGCACACTGAATGGCGCGGACCTGCGCGCGGCGCTGGATGCGATCCTCGCGGGCAAGGCACCGGCGGCGGAACAAAAGCCGAGCATCGGGTGCAACATCAAATGGAAGCCCGGCAACGAGCCCGCGTATTTTTTTGGGCACTGAGCGGTTCCACTAAAACTGTAGCCGCACTCGTGAAAGTGCGGGCACAACGCCTCCTGAGAAAAGTGCCCGCGTTCTCACGAACGCAGCTACGACTTTTTCGTTCCCGTCCGTCGCTACCGCTCGATGTCCTTCAGTTCCTTTTTGAGCATGGCCTTCAATCGATGCTTCACGAGGTACACCTGCGCGATGTTCACCCCGAGTTCCTTCGACGCCTTTGATGCGGTCCACTGCTTCACCACGATGCAGTCGAAAATCTGGTAGTGCTTTGCCTCCACACGGCGCTTCACGCGCGTGAGCGCCGCGGCGAGCACGTGATGCTGCCATTCCTCCTCCCACATCTCGGTGAACGCCGCCCCGCCCGAGCCGGGCAGCCGATCCATCGTAGCCGTCGCGCGCGTGTCGTCGTCGCTGCGCACCGCGCGCCGCTTGTCACGTTTGCGGAACTGATCCGCGATCCGCCAGCGCGCCATCTGCAGCAGCCACGATTTGAACGAGCCCGCCTTGCTATCGTAGCCGCTTACATTTTTTGCCACCGCGATGCACGTCTCCTGCACCACCTCCTGCGCCTCGTCATCGCGCATCCCCGCGCTCATCGCGACACTGTAGATGAGCTGCCAGTATGTCTCGAAAAATTCCTGCCACTTCTGCTGGTCACCCCAGTCGTTCAGCCGCGCAATGAGGCTCTGCCGCGTGACGGCGATCGGGTCGTGGCTCTTCGGTGCGCGGGGCATTGTGAAAAATCATTTCAAGTTTTATATCCGAGCGCGATGCGATTCTGCGGAGCGGCCTTCGGGTGAAAGCCGTTTGCCGCAGCCGCATCGGTGTGCATAAGTGCGCGCCTCAATCGGAAACCATTCTCGAAATCTCATTCCTTCATGTGCGGCATCGTCGGCTATATCGGTAAAAATCCTGCAGTCCCTGTCCTTCTCGACGGCCTCCGTCGTCTCGAATATCGCGGCTACGATTCCGCGGGCGTCGCGACGATCACCGGCGGCGCGATCGACACCCGCAAACGCACGGGCCGCATCGCGAATCTCGCGGCTCTGCTCCACGATTCGCCGCTCGCGGGCAGCACCGGCATCTCGCACACACGCTGGGCGACGCATGGCGGCGTGACCGATGAAAACGCGCACCCGCATCTCGACCAGAGCGGACGCCTCGCGATCTGCCACAACGGCGTGATCGAAAACTACGCCACGCTGCGCGATCAACTCATCAGCGAAGGCCACACCTTTACCGGGCAGACCGACACCGAGGTGCTCGCGCATCTCATCGGCAAGCACTACGACGCGCTCAAGACGCCGCACGGAAAGGCGCGGCTCGTCGAGGCGCTGCGCGAAGCGCTCGGCCACGTCGTCGGCACGTACGGTCTCGTGCTCATGCACGCGGATGTGCCGGAGGCGATCGTCGGCGCGCGGCGCGGATCGCCGCTCGTGCTCGGTGTCGGCAAGGGCGAGAATTTTTTCGCGAGCGACGTCAGCGCGATCGTCGCGCACACCCGCGAGGCGGTTTATTTGAAGGACTTCGACATCGCGGTGATCGGGCGCGACGAATTTGAAATCACGTCGCTGCTCGGCGGCGCGAGCGGGTTCGAGGTGACGAAGGTCGAGTTCAGCGCGGAGGACGTGAGCAAGGGCGACTACCCGCACTACATGCTGAAGGAGATCTTCGAGCAGCCCGAGACGATCCGCGACGCGATGCGTGGCCGCCTTTCCCGCGAGGAAGCCACGGCGAAGCTCGGCGGCCTCGGCATGACGCCCGGCGAACTGCGCGACATTGACCGCATCATCATCACCGGCTGCGGCACCGCGGCGCACGCGGCGATGTGC
>JAYWEO010000199.1:0-6452 GCA_043779225.1 Prosthecobacter sp. | reverse complement strand
ATCGGCAGCCTCGGTGCGCGGCTGGCGGACATCCCGGCTGGCGATGTCACCGCGATGGCCATCTGGCGCCGCCGTTTCTGGAGCGATGAAATGTTGCGTGAGGCCGGCCTGGAAGCGATCCCCTTGGAAGTCGAGCTGCCGCCGGAATTGCCGGACAATTTCGCAAGAATCAGCTGGGCGGAACTCACCGTCTACATGCGGCAGATGCTCCTGCGGGATTCCGACCAGATGAGCATGGCCACCTCGCTGGAACTCCGCGTGCCGTTCCTGGATCGCGAACTGATGGAGTATGTCCTCAGCCTTCCTGCCCGGGAAAAAAAGCGTCATCCCGGAGTCAAGGGGCTGCTGGTGCAGGCGTGCCGCGACCTTCTGCCGAAGAGCGTGTACAACCGCCCGAAGATGGGCTTTACCCTGCCGATGGATCAGTGGATGCGCGGCCCGCTGAAGGATTTTTCCGACGAAGGCATCGGGCACGTCGAGCGCCTCGGGATCATCGCTCCGGCGGCCATCTCCCACATTCGCGCGCAATTTTCCGAGGGAAAAATCCACTGGACGCGCATCTGGATGCTCGTCGTCCTCGGGCATTATCTGAAGCGGGTGGGGGCAGGCGCCGGATTTGAAGAAATGCCGAAACCTGTCGCTGCCTGATGCGCATCCTTCATTCCATCCGTTCAGTGAATCCCGCCGGTGGCGGCCCGATCGAAGGCATCCGGCAGATCGGAAAAGTCCATCTCGCCGCGGGCCGAAGGACCGAGATCGTCTCGCTCGATTCACCCGACGATCCATGGGTGAAGGAATGCCCGCTGCCAGTCCACGCGCTCGGCCCGGTGAAGACCAACTACGGATATTGCCCCGGGTTCAAACCGTGGATTGCCGCGAATCACAGCAAATACAATGCAGTCGTCGTGAACGGCCTGTGGCAGTACAGCGGCCTCGGTGTGTGGCGTGCGCTTCGCGGGACGGGCACCCCGTATTTCGTCTACCCGCACGGCATGCTCGACCCGTGGTTCAAGCGTGCCTATCCGCTCAAGCATCTCAAAAAATGGCTCTACTGGCCGTGGGCCGAGTACCGCGTGTTGCGGGATGCGGCCGCCGTGCTCTTCACCTCCGAGGAGGAAATGCGCGCCTCGCGCGAATCCTTCTGGCTCTATCGGTGCAACGAGATCGTCGTGTCCTACGGCGTCGCCCGTCCTCCGGACGATCCCGTCGTGTCGCAGCAGGCCGTGCTGGTTCGTTTTCCCGAACTGCTGGGCAAGCGCGTGCTCCTTTTCTTTGGCCGCATCCATGAGAAGAAGGGATGCGATCTGCTGCTCCGTGCGTTCGCAAAAGTCGCATCCTCCGACGACGAAATCCGGCTCGTCTTCGCGGGGCCGGATCAGACGGGATGGGTGGGTGATTTGAAAAAGCTCGCCGACAGGCTGAAGGTTTCCGGGAAGGTCATCTGGACGGGGATGCTCTCCGGCGATCTCAAGTGGGGCATCCTCCGGATCGCCGAGGTATTCGTCCTTCCCTCTCATCAGGAAAATTTCGGCATCGCCGTCGCCGAGGCGCTCTCGTGCGGCACGCCCGTGCTCATTTCCAACAAGGTCAACATCTGGCGCGAGATCCTCGACGATGATGCGGGCCTCGTGGAAAGCGACGACCAGCCGGGCACGGATCGGCTCCTCGAAAGATGGATCGCGCTTCCTGCCGGGCGCCGCGATGCGATGCGGGGAAATACGCGCCGGTGCTTCGAGTCCCGTTTCGAAGTCGCGAAAGCAGCGGACTCGATCGTGCAGGTCGTGACGAAATATGGCAAAGTGATCGAGCATGAGTGAGCAGCCGAAAACTTCCGCATTCACCGGCCCGTCCTTTTCCCTCGGGAACCGCCTCGCGCGTGTCGCGTGGGGAGTCGTGTGCGCGCTTTTTTTCCGCCCGTCGCCACGGCCATTGCATGCGTGGCGGAGGTGGCTGCTCACACTCTTCGGCGCGCGCATCGCGAAGGGCTGCCACATCTATCCCGGTGCGCGCATCTGGGCGCCGTGGAATCTCACCTGCGGCGAGGAGTGCGGCGTGGGCGACGGCGCGATCCTGTACAGCCAGGCGCGCATCACTCTTGGAAAACGAGTGGTCATCTCGCAAGGCACACACCTCTGCACGGGCACGCACGATTACGAATCCGAGGGCTTCGAACTTTTCGCCAAGCCGATCACCGTCGGCGATCATGCGTGGATCGCGGCGGAATCCTTTGTGCATCCGGGAGTGAATATCGGCGAGGGTGCCGTCATCGGCGCGCGTTCCGTCGTCACGCACGACATGCCCGCGTGGATGGTCTGCTCGGGGAATCCGTGCAGGCCGATCAAGCCGCGGAAGTTGGGGGGCCATCAGCAGGCACCATGAACAGGCCGGGCCGCAGCGAGACGTGAGTGCCATGATTTCCATCGTGATCCTGACGATGAACGAGGAGGCGGATCTCCCCGCATGTCTCGATTCCCTGCGCTGGTGCGATGACATCCACATTGTGGATTCCGGCAGCAAGGATGCGACGATCCCGATCGCGGAGCGCGCGGGCGCGCAGGTGGTTTCCAATCGCTTCGAGTCCTTCGGCAGGCAGCGCAACTGGGCGCTCGCGAACTGTGCGCTGAAGCACGGCTGGGTTCTTTTCCTCGACGCCGACGAATGCTCGACGCCGGAATTTCAGCGCGCGATCCACGATGCGATTGCATCCGCATCCGAGGAGGTCGCCGGCTTTTACTGCTGCTGGAAAATGATGCTGCAAGGCCGCTGGCTGAAGCGCTGCGACTCGTTTCCGAAATGGCAGTTCCGCCTCATGCGCAGGGGGCGCGCCGCGTTCACGGACTTCGGCCACGGGCAGAAGGAGCACGATGTGAACGGCGGGATCGGCTACCTCCGCGAGCCGTATCTGCACTTTGCCTTCAGCAAAGGATGGGCGCACTGGGTCGCGCGGCACAACCGCTATTCGGATCTCGAGGCGCGTGAGCGGCTCGATGCGCAGGTGAAATGGCGCGACATTTTCTCACGGCACGGCGCGGTGCGGAACAAGGCGCTGAAGCCGCTCGTCAGCCGCATGCCCGGCTGGCCGCTCGCGATTTTCCTCGTGCGATATTTTCTGAAGCTCGGATTCATCGAGGGCCGCGCGGGGTTTGTCTATTGCGCAAACATGTCGTGGTACGAGTTCCTCATCCGCATCAAGATGGATGAACTCCGCCGCGCGCGTGGCGCATCCGGGAAATGAAGCCGGGAATTCCTGCGCTCCTCTGCATCGCGATGCTGGCCGGAGGGCTCTTCCTCGCGCTCGCTCCGAACCGGGGAAATCTGAACTACATCATGCCGGATGCAGTCCGGAAGTGGGTCAACGACGATCACGATGAGGAGGAGAACCTGATCGCGTTCACGCTCCTCGGATCATGCGTGCTTTGCTTTGGCCGACGCGCGGAAAGAAGGATTGCCGCAGCGGCTCCGAAGATGCTGCGCCTTCTGGGCAGCCGGGCAGTCCGCATGGCCGCCCTGATGGCGATGGTCTGCGTGATTGAACTGGTGCAGATGTTCATCCCAGGGCGGGTGGCCGACCTGAATGATGTCTGCACGGGATGGAGCGGGATTCTCGCCGGCTGGCTGTTATCCGTGCTGCTGGATTCGCGCGAAGAGGATTCCCTGGATGTGAAATTGCGCCGGGGCTGACATTTCTCCCTGCCGGAAGTCATCTGTCCGGCTGGAAAGTATCATTGGCACGGACGCTGCGCCGGGGTAACATATCGCCGAATTAATTTACGTGCAGCCGCTCGAAACCCTACTCGCCCCTGAGCTTCAGCAAGCGCGCAAACGCCGCCGTAACTGGCTGGCGATCCTCGGTGCTGTCCTGGCGGTCCTGGGAGTGGTGGCGTTTGAATATCCCACGATTCACAATTGGGTGCAGGGTATCCGTTCGCGCCGGATGGCGGCAAAGGCGGAGGCGGAGATCCTCGCCGGGAATGTCGAGGAGGCCGTCAACAAGGCGCGGACGGCCTACCACACGAAGCCCGATGAACCGGCCGCGATCCGGATCGCTGCAAAAGTGCAGCGGCTCGTGGGACAGCCGGGCGCGGCGGTGCCGCTCTGGAAGGAATTGCTTCAGGCCGGTGCGATGCGGCCCGAGGATCGCCGTCCTTACGCCGAGGATCTTCTGACGTCCGGTGCGATTGCCGATGCGGGCAACGAGATCGAGGGATTGCTGAAGGACGGCAAAGTGGACAGCGCCCTGTACCGTCTCGCCGCTCGATGGGCTGCGACCGAGGGAAACGCGGAAAAGGCCCGCGAGTATGGTGCGAAGGCTGTGGAACTGGACGCGGACAATCCGGAAAGCCGGCTTTTGCAGGCGTTGCTTCAACTGGCTGCTGGAACCGACGCGCTGCGCGAGAAGGGCATCCAGGCGATGCTCGAACTCGGGAACGATCCTTCGCGCGAAGGGCTGGAGGCACTCAGGCAACTGGGGACCATGCGGGGCACTTCCCTTGAGCTGGCCGCAAAGGTGGCACGGCTCATCCTGCAGCATCCGCTCGCCACCGACCAGCATCGGATACTGGCCTTCAATCTCGACCTCGACACTCATCCTTCGGAAAAGGCCGCGAGACTGGATGCCGCGGTGGAGAGCTACCGGAAGGCCGCGCCTGCCGCACGGTGCGCGTTTGGCATGTGGCTGAATGCGCACGGGGAATTCGAGCGGAACCTCGCGCTCCTGCCGGTCGGGGAGGCGTTCAAGCGCAAGGACATGCTCCTGCTGCACCTGGATTCCCTCGCCGGCCTCGGACGATGGGCCGAGATCGAGCGCATCCTGGAGATGAAGGACGTGCCGCTCTACGAAGCAATCAAGGAGCTCTACCTCGCCCGATCAGCCGAGGAATTGGGAAGCAAACCGGTGGCGAAATTCCACTGGCAGAAGGCCCATCTGGCAGCGGCGACATCGCCGGAACAGATGAGGGAGATCGCGATCTACGCGGAGAAATGCGGCCGCCCTGAGCAGGCGGAACTGGCCTACCGCTCGCTGAGCTCGAACGGGAGCACGGCGCGCATGGCGATGGAAGGGCTGCTGAAGATCGCTCGTGGCCGCGGCGACAGCGAGATGCTTTGCGACATCCTGGGAAAGATGCGCACGCGTTGGCCGCACGATGATGCGGTGAAAAATGATCTCGCCTATTTCAACCTCCTGAGGGGAAAGGCGGTGGATGAATCCATGGCCATCGCCAGCGAACTCGTGACCCGTTCCCCGAGAAGCCTCCCGCACCTGACCACGCTGGCCTTGGCCGCCATCCGCAAAAACGATCCCGCGCGTGCGCTGGCCGTCTATCAGGGGCTGGATATCCCGTGGGAAAAGATCGCATCGAGCCAGCGCGCGGTGCATGCGGCGGTCCTCGGTATCAACGGACGGACAGCAGAAGCCGCGGCGGAGGTGGCGGCCCTGCCCTGGGAGGAATTGCACCCCGAGGAACGCGAATTGGTAAAACAGTGGCGGACTCAATGACGGCCTCGGAGGATGTCCCGGCAGCGGGACGTGCGGAGTCGCCGCCTTGGTGGCCGGTCTTCGCGGTACTCGGCGTGCTCTGGCTTTTCGCGGTCCGTCAGCTTCGCTTCGAGTGGACGATCAATCCGCAGTACACGTACGGATGGACCGTCCCATTTCTCTCCGCCTATCTTTTTGCGGAACGATGGAGGCGCCGTCCGCCGACCCAGGCGGTGCATTCCAGGAAACTGCTCGCCATGGCCGTGATCGGTCTCGCGCTCGTGCTCCTGCCGGTGAGGCTCATCCAGGAATCCGCGCCCGACTGGCGTCTGCTCGGCTGGGCGATGGGTGGCATCTGCGTCGCGATCTCGCTCGCCGCAGTCTATTTCGCGGGCGGCATGGCATGGCTTCGGCACTTCGCTTTTCCAGTCGCATTCTTCCTCGTCGCCGTCCCGTGGCCGGTGCCGCTGGAGCAGTCGCTCGTGCAGTGGCTCATGCGTTCCGTGACTCAGATTTGCGTCGAGGCCCTCAGTTGGGCGAGCATCCCGGCGATTCAGAGCGGCAACGTGATCCAGATCGCCACGGGAAAGGTCGGCGTCGAGGAGGCATGCAGCGGTGTGCGCTCGCTCCAGACCACGCTCATGATTGCGCTCTTCATGGGCGAGCTTCTGCGGTTCGGCACCGTGCGCCGTCTCATCCTCCTCGCGGGAGGTCTCGGAGTGGCATTCATCTGCAATGCCAGCCGTGCATTTTTCCTCGTCTGGGTGAGCGCAAAATCCGGCACCGATGCGGTCGCGAAATGGCACGACAACGTCGGCATGGCAGTGTTGCTCGCGAGCCTTGTCGGCGTGGGCATCCTTTGCGCGCTCCTGAATCTCAAGCGCCGTGACACTGAGGAGACATCCTTGGATCCGGGCCTGCTCCGTCCCAGCGTGCCGCCTGCGAAAGGCATCCTTATCGCGCTTGCGGCATGGCT
>JAYWEO010000198.1:0-5073 GCA_043779225.1 Prosthecobacter sp. | reverse complement strand
CACGAACGCACCCGAACCGCTCGCCTTTGCCATCGCGCTCGTGCTGCTGGGGCTCGTCGTGTTCGTGAATCTCACCGCCATCCTTTTCCGCTCGTGGCTGCGCTCCCGCAAAAAATGGTGAAGCCCAAGGTCCAGGTCGAAAACCTCCGGCTCAGCTACGGGCCGAGGGAAGTCATCCACGGCATCTCGTTCGACATCGAGCCGAACGAAATCCTCGGCATCATCGGCCCCGCACAGAGCGGCAAGACTTCGCTGCTGCGCTGCATCAACCGCACGATCGAATTCACCGCCGGCGCGAAGCCGAGCGGCATCATCCGAGTGGACGGAATGGACGTGATGGAAATGCGGAATGTGTACGAGCTGCGCCGCCGAGTCGGCATGGTCGCGCCGCTGCCCGTCGGCCTGCCGCTCTCGATCTACGACAACGTCGCCTTCGCCCCGCGCGCCGCGGGCATGAAGCGCAAGAGCGAACTCGATACGCTCGTGGAGAAATGCCTCACGCAGTCCGCGCTGTGGGACGAAGTGAAAGATCGCCTCGACTCGCTCGGCACGAAATTGAGCGGCGGCCAGCAGCAGCGGCTCACCATCGCGCGCGCCCTCTCGCACAGCCCGGAGATTTTGTGCCTCGATGAGTTCAGCATCGCCATCGATCCGGTGACGACGATGCGGATCGAAGCCGTGCTCAAAGAACTGAAAAAAGAGATGACCATCATCCTCGTGACGAACCTCGTGCAGCAGGCGCGCAGACTCGCCGCGCGCACGATGTTCCTCTGGAACGGCGAGATCATCGAACTCGGGCCGACCGAACAGCTCTTCGGCGACAAGCCGAAGGACAAACGCACGTATGATTACGTGCACGGGATTTTCGGATGAAAACGTCCAACGTCCAACGTCCAACGTCCAACGTTCAAAGCCCGCAGCCTTACTCTGCGCGCGTTGTGTTCGCTTGCGTCATTGGACGTTGGACGTTGGAGGTTGGACGTTGGACGTTTCCCAAATGACCACTCCGCAGCACAGCATCACCACGCGCGACGTGAAGCTCTGGTATGGAAAATTCCAGGCGCTGAAAGGGATCAACGTGGACATCAAGCACGGGAAAATCACCTCGCTCATCGGGCCGAGCGGCTGCGGGAAGACGACGCTGCTGCGCTGCTTTAATCGCGTGAACGAGCGCTACGGCAACGTGACGACGACCGGCGAAATCAAGCTGCTCGGCAAAAACATTTACGACGACGATGTTTCGCTCATCGAGTTGCGCAAAGCGGTCGGCATGGTCTTCCAGCGGCCGAATCCGCTGCCGCTTTCCATTTACGAAAACGTCGTCTTCGGCCTCCGCATCCACGCGGAATCAATGCCGAGCCGCAGCGATCTCGATGACGCCGTGGAGAAGGCGCTCACGGAAACCGGGCTGTGGAATGACCTCAAAGATCGCCTCGATGACCGCGCGATCAGCCTCCAACTCGAGCAGCAGCAGAAGCTCTGCATCGCCCGCCTGCTCCCGCTGAAGCCGCAGATCATCCTCATGGACGAGCCATGTTCCGCGCTCGATGTGGACGGCACGCGCGCCATCGAGGAGCTGATGTGGAGCCTCGCGGGCCGCTACACGATCGTCATCGTCACGCACAATATGGCGCAGGCGCGGCGAGCGAGCAACGAGACCATCTTCATGCTCATGGGCGAACTCATCGAGCACGCGCGCACGGAGGATCTCTTCCTTACGCCGCGCGACAGCCGCACCTCGGAATACATCGAGGGCCGCTACGGCTAGCCGTGCCGGTGCCCGTTCCATTTTCCACTGGCGCAAACGGGGCATGCGCAGTTCACTCCCGCGCCATGTCCAAAGTGCTCCGCCTCATCCTTGCCGCACTCGCGCTGATTCTCGCACCGCTCTCGCAGGCCGCCGGCCCGCAGGAACCGCGCGAACCCGGCGAAACGATCATCGTCTCGGGCGGCGTGTCCCTTTTCATCTGGGAAAAATACAAGGCGAACCCGCACGACAAGTGGTGGAAGAATTTCGCGCGTGCCGCGGAAATCCGCATCCAGCAGATCCAGCAGGCGAACCCGCAGCAGCCGATCACCTGGCTCGTCTATCGCCCCGCCTACAGCTCGCGCTCGCGACAGGATGGGCAGGACTACGTGAGCGCCATCAACGCCATGGCCTCGGCGCTCCGCGTGCGCATCAGTTGGTTCGACACGACCGGCCAGCTCCTCGGCTACATCAACCACGGCCAGCCGCGCGACCGCGTGAAAATCAACGACCTCGAGTTCTTCGTGCACAGCAACAAGGCCTGCTTCCTTTTCGACTACTCGAACATCATCGACAGCGCCTCGAAGGTCTGGCTCCACGAAAATGACCTCACAAAAATCAACCGCGGCATCTTCACGAAGGACGCGCTCGTGCGGAGCTGGGGCTGCCACACCGGCGAGAGCATGTCGGCTCGGTTTCGCTCGGCGACTGGCGTGACGATGTGGGGCCTCACCGGCAAGAGCCAGTATATGACCGACGAACTCCCGCTCCCTGCGACTGTCGCGGGCCGCTGGACTCGCTGATTTCACTTTTCAAAATCCATGACGCTCCGCGAACTGCAGGCCATCTACGACACGCCATTCTTCGACCTCATCGGCCGTTCGCGGGAGACCTATCTCGCGCATTGGAAAATGAACGAGGTGCAGCTTTGCACGCTGCTCTCGATAAAGACCGGCGGATGCTCCGAGGACTGTGGCTATTGCGCGCAGTCGGCGCGCTACAACACGGGCGTCGAGCGCGAGACGCTGATGTCGCCGGACGCCATCGAGGCCGTCGCAGTGCGCGCGCGGGAAAATGGCTCCACGCGATTCTGCATGGGCGCGGCGTGGAAGGGCGTGCGCAATGGCGACCCGCGATTCGAGAGCGTGCTGGAGAGCGTGCGTCGCGTGGCGAAGCTCGGCATGGAGGTGTGCGTCACGCTCGGGCAGCTCGGGGAGAAGGAAGCCGTGCAGCTCAAGGACGCGGGCGTCACGGCTTACAATCACAACATTGATACGTCGCCGGAGCACTACCCGAACATCGTCACCACGCACACATTCCAGGACCGGCTCGACACCATCGGCCATGTGCAAAAGTCCGGCATGAGCGTCTGCTGCGGCGGCATCATCGGCATGGGCGAGACGGAACTCGACCGGCTGAAGATGCTCGAAGTCCTCACCAATTTCGATCCCGCGCCCGAGAGCGTGCCGATCAATTGCCTCATGCCCATGCCCGGCACGCCGCTCGACGAGCAGCCGCCCGTGGACATCTTCCAACTCGTCCGCCTCATCGCCACCACGCGCATCGCCCTGCCGCGCGCCAAGGTCCGCCTCAGCGCGGGCCGCACGCGTCTCACCCGCGAGGGACAGGCGCTGTGCTTCTACGCGGGCGCAAACTCCATCTTCTACGGCGACAAGCTCCTCACCGCCGCAAATCCCGGCGTGGACGACGACCGCGCGCTGCTCGACGAACTCAACCTCAAGCCGCAGGCGGCATTCACTGGCGAGCATCCCGCCGGCAGCGAGTGCGGCACGGCGATGGCCTGCCTCACGTAGGAGGCAATGTGACTGGTGATTGGTGACTAGTCACAATCCCCGCTCTTCCCTTCCCGCCTGCGCTCGCACATCGTGGCACCGCGATGACCACTGCGAACAAGATCACCATCGGGCGGATCGTCATGATTCCGTTCTTCGTGCTCATGGCGCTGTACTACGGGCGCAGCGTCGCGCATGGGCATCCGGTGGAATGGATGCGGCTCTCGGCCATCGCCATCTTCGTCATCGCGGCGGCGAGCGACGGCATCGATGGCTACATCGCGCGCCGCTATAATCAGATGAGCAAGCTCGGCACCGTGCTCGACCCCATCGCGGACAAAGGGCTGCTCCTCGCCGGCATCATCACGCTCAGCGTGAGCAACTGGCAGTATGAATTCCCCCTCTGGTTCCCCGTCCTCGTCATCGCGCGCGACGCGGCGATCATCACCGGAGTCCTCGCGGTCTATTTCATCAATGGCGACACCCGCGTGAGCCCGAGCTGGCTGGGCAAGACGGCCACCGTCGCGCAGATGATCGCCATCGGCTGCGCGATGCTTTTCACCGGCAGCGGATGGAAGGCGCGCATCGCGGGGCACGAGGTCGCGTTCCTGGATATGCCGGTCTTCGTCGCCGGATTCTTCACGCTCCTCTCCGGCCTGTTCTACGTGCGCGACGGCATCCGCCAGCTCCACGCGAAAGGCCACGGCGAACCCCAGCCGCCGAGCAAGCTGCTGTGAGATCATTCTCGTGCGCAGGCCTCCCTTCCGGCAAATAGTGCGCGTGACCGGCCTCCCTCCGACGAATCCATGAATATGAAACTCACTTCCCTTTGCGCCATCCTCATTGTCACGCTCCTCCTGCAGGGATGCATCGTCGCCCGTGTCGCCACGGCCCCGCTCCGGTACGCCGTGCACCGAGGGGCCATCGCGAGAGCCGAGAAGCGCGGGGAGAGGCGGGCCGAAAAGCGCATCGAGAAGGAAGCCGAGGCCAGGCCAGCCCCTCCATCCCATATCGAGCGACCCGATGCCCCGCCTCCGGAAGCCCCCGCGAATTAGCACCCGCCCGGCGGGCTGCCGCAGGTTGCCCATGAAAATAGCCCAGTGCTTCAGCACTGGGTAGCGGAACAAAGAGGAAACACAGTCCCGGCAGGGACGGCAGAACGCTGGCCATACGCCACCCGGTTCTTTCGTCCCTGCCGGGACTTTTCGCCTTCACCTCCGGGTGTTCCCAGCGATGAATCGCTGGGCTATTTTCAAGGCACCCTCATCGCAACGCCAAGTTTCCCCCGCTGCCGGGATTGCCCGCCGCACACTTCACCGCTATCTCCGACATCATGCGCAAGTTTCTCCTCTCCCTCCTCACGTTCGCACTCGCCGTCCTCGCCCCTGTGCAAAGCGCCGAGCCTTTTGAAATCAAGGACGGCGACCGCGTCCTCTTCCTCGGCGACACGCTGCTCGAACGCGAGGGCACCTACGGCTGCCTGGAGACGCGCATGGCCGAGCAGTTCCCCGACCGCAAGTTCACCGTGCGCAA
>JAYWEO010000197.1:0-9781 GCA_043779225.1 Prosthecobacter sp. | reverse complement strand
GCGGACGTGATTTTGAAGGCGACCAAGGTGGACGGCATCTACACTGCGGACCCGATGAAGGATCCGACTGCGAAAAAATTCGACCGCATCACCCACGGCGAGGCGCTGCAGCGGCGGCTGAACGTCATGGATTCCACCGCCTTCAGCCTCTGCCAGGACAACCAGATGCCCATCGTAGTCTTCAACTTTTTTGCCCCAGGCGCACTGCGGCAGGTCGTGCTCGGCGAGCCGGTCGGCACGCTCGTGACCGCCGAATAATCCCAACCCACACCACCTATGGACCCTGACGAAATCATGATGAACACGGAGGAAGGCATGGAGAAGGCCGCCGAATACATGTCGCACGAATTTGCCTCCATCCGTACGGGAAAGGCCTCGGCGGCGCTCGTGGACAACATCGATGTGGAGGCCTACGGCTCGATGATGAAGCTCAAGCAGCTCGCGCTCATTTCCACGCCGGAGCCGCGCATGATCGTGATCAGCCCTTTCGACGCCTCGACCACGCAGGCGATCGAAAGAGCGATCCGGGAATCCAAGATCGGCATCCAGCCCAGCGTGGACGGCAAAATCATCCGCCTGCCGATTCCCGCACTCAGCGAGGAGCGCCGCCGCGATCTCGTGAAGACGCTGAAACAAATCACCGAGGAGACGCGCGTGCGCATCCGCTCGTCGCGCCGCGACGGCATGGACCAGCTCAAGAAGGCGCAAAAGGATGGCGCCATCACCGAGGACGATCTCGGCAAATACGAGAAGGACGTGCAGAAGCTCACCGACGACTACGTGAAGAAAGTGGACGAAGGATTCGCATCGAAAGAGGCGGACATCATGAAGGTCTGATGATGCCTGCCCGGCGCTTTCATTCACTTGCACGCGTCGTCACGCTTGCCCTTCTCGCTGTGGTCGCACCGTGCGCGCACGCTGGCGTCGCGCGTCCCGCGCCGTCATTCACGTTTGGCGGAGCGGGGAAAAATTCCCTCGGCAGCCTGCGCGGGCAGCCCGTGGTGCTCGTCATCGCGCAGGGCGCAAAGACGAAGGCGCTGCGCTCGCAACTAAAGAGCCTGACGAACATCTACCACGACTGCGCGAGCCGCGGCGCGGTGTTCGTGGCCGCGCTCAGCGACGGCGGCACGGTGCCGAGCGACATCCCTTTTGCGCTCGCGAACAACGGCCCGGCAGTCGCTGCCGCGTACGGGATGCGCGGTGATTTCCTCATCGCCGTCATCGGCCGCGACGGAAACCTGGACCTGATCACCGACAAGCCGATCCCCGGCGCGCGCATCTTCGAGGTCATCAAGAACAACTTCGACGTGCAGGAAAAATCGCGGCGCGAACTGCCGAAGGGTCCGCCCGGCAGATAGCCGCCGATGCGCATCGCGGTCATCTCCGACACACACGATCGGCTGCCGGTCAGCGTCTGCGCGGCCATCCGCGGTGCGGATGAAATCTGGCACCTCGGCGACGTGTGCTCACCGCTCATCCTCACGACCCTGGGAAAAATCGCGCCTGTGAAGGTCGTGCGCGGCAACTGCGATGCGGAATCTGCGTGGCCGCTCAAGCTCGACCTCACACTCGAAGGCGTGCGCTTCCACCTCGAGCACATCCCCACGCGCAAGCCGCCCGAGTGCGACATTTTCCTGCACGGCCATACGCATGTGCCCCGCGATGAAACGATCGCCGGCGTGCGCTTCCTGAATCCCGGCTGCATCACACGGCCAAACATGGGCGCGCCCGCGAGTTTCGCGTGGCTCACGATCGGCAGCGGCGAGCTGATGTGGAAGATCATGCCCATGCATCTGCTCGGACATAAGCCCCCGCACATTCCCGCAGAGCAGTGACGCGCAGCGCAGCCCGCGCGCGATCACTCGGAAAAATACGCGCGCTCACCGATGGACCGCACATGCGCGGCGACTTCATGCACGCGATTCCTGAACACCTCCCAATCCTCGCGCTCGTGCATGTTCATGGCGTCGGCGAGCGCCGCCTCGTCGTCGAATCCGAGAAACTTCTCCCGCGGATTCGCAGACGCCTCGGGTGATTCCTGTTTCCGCGCATCGAGGAATGACTCCAGTGCGAAAAGCTGCGCCACGACCCGGCGGTCGAATCGCGTCACCCATTTCCTGAAAAGCTCCATGTAGCCCTGATCGTCCTCGAAGCCCGCACCGCCGTTGTCCACCGCGAGGAAATGCGCGCGGCCTTGCGTCACGAGCACGTGCAGGTTGCCGCCGCTGAAGCGATCCCACTGCCCCGCGAGCGCATCCACGAGCAGGATGTCCGAAAGCTCGCGCGCCAGGCTCGCCTCAGGCGCGCGGCAGTCGAGGCCCTTCAGTTTCATCTCCGCATTGCCCGGCTGCGGCGCATCGCATTTCAGGAAGATCGCCACGCGATCCTTTTCGTTCAGCCAGCCGTTTGGCGGCACCGTCGGCAGCTCGATGGCGTGATATTTCACCGCGTCCAGAGGTGTCGCCTTCCGGAAATCGCCGCGCAGCCCGTCGGGATTGCCCGCGATTTCCTGCAGCACATTCTGCCGATCCTTCTCCTTCGCCTCGGGGAACCTTGCCGCCTCCATCATCTGCCGCAGCGTCTCCAGGCCCTTGCCCCGGAGCAGGAACGGCGCGGCGGGCTGGAACAGTTCGCCGCATCCGAGCGCACGCGCGATGTTGAAAGTCGCGATCTCACCATCCACGCACGTCGAGGAAGTCTCCGTTCGGAATGCCCCGATCACCTCGCCGTCGCGCAGCACCTTTGCGTGGGTGTGCATCTTCTTCATCTGAAAGCTGAGGCGCGCGTCGCCGTGTTCGAGCCCGCTTTCCACCTCCTTCACAAATGAAAACCAGTGACGGAGTTCCGCGCTCTGCGGCAGCACCGGCTGGCTGCTCTCCGCCCCGCACACACGCATGCACGCGAGCGTGAGCAGCATGGGGAGGAAAATGGGGCGCAACATTGGGAGGGATGGCGCGAACGCCTCTCCCCATAACAATCCCCCGCACGCGAAGTTCCCAGCTTTACCTTTTGCGCCGGGCTCTCAGCGCAGCGGCCCACACTGATTCGCGACCCATGCGAGATAGTCCGGCCAGCCTGCGCTCGCGGGAATCTGCAGAATCTCCGGCACCTCGTACGGATGCAGCGAGCGCAGCCGTTCCTGCGCTGGCGCAGCGGATTCCGCGGTCGTCTTGCACATGGCCATCACCTCCGTACTCGTCTCCATCGCGCCTTTCCATTCGTAGATGGATTCGACGCCGGAGATCAGATTTCCGCACGCGATGAGACGCTCCTCCACGAGCGTGCGCACTGCCGCGCTGGCGCTGTCCGCGTCCGGGAAATTGCTCAGCAAAATGACGACCTCGCTGCCCATGCTAACGTCGCGCGCCGCAACCGGCACCGAGTCCAGTGAGCGTTTCGAGATCGCCTTCCGGCTCGGCCAGCACCGGTTTTCGCTCGGCCACTTTTTGCCTCGTGATCCAGCCGCCGCCGAGCACCTCGTCGCCGCGATAACACACTGCGGCCTGACCCGGCGTCACCGCGCGCGTGGGGACGTGCAGCCGCACACGGGCCTCGCCATTTTCGCCGGGGAAAACCGTCGCAGCCGCACCGGGATGCGCGTAGCGGATTTTCACCGTGACCTCGAAAGGCTCGCTCGCGTCGCTGTGCCACGTGCAGTGGTCCATCGTGAATTCCTCCGTGATGAGATCCTCCGCATCGCCCACGATCACGCTGCTCGTCACCGGGTCGATGTCGATCACATACACCGGCTTCGGCGAACCGCCCGGCAGACCTTTGCGCTGGCCGATCGTGAACATCTCGATGCCCTCGTGCTCGGCGATGCGCCGCCCGCTCTTGTCGAAAATTCCGCCGGGGTGGAACTCGCCCGCGCCCATGTGCGATTTCAGGAACGCCTTGTAGTCATTCCCCGGCACGAAGCAGATCTCCTGGCTGTCCTGCTTCTCCGCGACCTTCAGCCCGAGCTTGCGCGCGATGGCGCGGATCTCCGTCTTCTCCATCCCGCCGAGCGGCAGCAGCGCGCGGATGAGTTGCGGCTGGCGCAGCGAGAATAGAAAATACGACTGGTCCTTCCGCGGATCGCGCCCCTTGCGCAGCACGGCGCGTCCGTCCCTGCGCTCCACGATCGCGTAGTGCCCCGTCGCGATGAACTCCGCACCGATGCTCTTCGCCTTCCCCCACAGGTTGCCAAATTTCACCTTCTCATTGCACATCACGCACGGGTTCGGCGTGCGCCCGGCCTGATATTCCGTCGTGAAATAATCAATCACCGCGCGCTCGAAATTCTCCCCCTCGTCCACGACGTAGTGCGGGATGCCGAGCGCATGCGCCACGCCGCGTGCATCCGCGATCGCCTGCGGGCCGCAGCACTTGTCCTCCGCGCGAGAGATGCAGTCCTGCGGCCACACCTTCATCGTCACGCCGATCACCTCGTAGCCCTGCTCCTTCAGCAGATAGGCCGCGACGCTGGAATCCACACCCCCGCTCATCCCGATCACGACACGCGCGCCCTTCTGTGGCGCGGGCGGCGTTGGTAAAATGTTCGCGGTGTCTTCCATGGAATCCGGCACCGATCATCCTGCGCACTGCCGCGCGCGGCAACCGATTTCTCAGCGTAACGGCGCACTCCTCCGATGAAACCGGGACGCCGCAGGGATGGCTATAGGCGAAATTTGAGAAGATGCAGGGCGAACGCAAGCGTGGCCAGACCCGCAAGGATGGCTGTGAACTTGAACCATCGCTCGGCACTGGTTCCAGGGCTCCGACGACCACAGCTCGGGCAAAGGTCAAAACTCCTGGGAAACCTGTGACGGCAGCCACGGCAGGTCATGGCATGGCGCAAGAACTGACGGCGGCCGAGGCGTTCCGTGCGCTTTCCGTCAGCATTGCCCTGGCGGCCTGATAGGCTGCATCCAGAGAAAGGAGAAGGATCTGCATCTCTTTCTCCAGGTCTTCGTGGCTGGCGCAGCTTTGGATCACCTTCGGTCCATATCTGGCAAATCCTCCACTGCCATAGGTGATAAAGACGCGGAAGCGAGGATCCCCGGGGGTGCCCGCGTTTTCGAGGTGGGCTTCAAAGTCGGCCATATGCCTGCTTGGTGAGCGTTATCCGACGAGGGTGGATTCAAATTCGATCAGCCTGCCCAGCAATTGGTGGAATTCCGCGGCACCAGCCAGGGGCAGCATAATCGTATCCCGCCGACCGCCGACATCCTCGGTGATCTTAATGTAGCGGCCACGTTCATTTTCCTTCAAGTCGAGGAAGAACGCCTTCCTGTCCACGGCGAGTTTTTCGCTGGCAAGCGGCTGGATGGGGGCGGGGTTGTGATAGCTCATGGTAAAAAAGGAGAGTCGGAGCGTGGGGCACTCCTTCCCTCACCGCGCATGATACGCAGCGGGTTGGCGGTGGAAAATCCAACGTTCCCCTAATCGCGCCAGGGAATGTCGCCTAGGGTATTTCCCCTACCGGGATGCGGCTCCTACGGCTCGATGAGCTTCTCGCGGATGGCGTAGCGGACCAGTTCCGTGACGGAGTGCAGGCTGAGCTTGCGCATGATGTTCGCGCGGTGCGCGTCAATGGTCTTCACGCTCACGCCGAGTGTTGTGGCGATTTCCTTGTTCGTCCTGCCCTCGGCGAGGAGCTGCGCGATCTCGCGCTCGCGGGGGCTGAGTCGGCCGGGCTCCTCGGTGCCGCCGCGAGCCGCGCGACTGGGATCGAGGAAGCTGGCGAGCACCATTTCGCCGACTTTGCCCGTGAAGAAGGGCCTGCCCTCTGCCAGTGCCTCCAGAGCGGAGACGAGCAGCCGGGCGGTGTCCGTCTTGAGCACGAAACCGCGCGCGCCCGCCGTGAGCACGTCGCGCATGAGGCCCTCGGATTCCTGCATGGTGAGGATGAGCACCGCGGTGCCGGGGCATGCCTTGCGGATCTGCCGCGTGGCCTCGATGCCGTTCAGACCGGGCATGCTGATATCGAGCACGGCGACATCGGGACGGAGCGCGCGTGCCTTCTCGACGGCCTCACGGCCATTCACGGCCTCGGCGCAGACCTCCCATCCCGGATGCTTTTCAATGCGTGCCCTGAGCCCCTCGCGGATGAGCTCATGGTCGTCGGCAATGAGGATTTTCAGGGGCTTCATTGCCGGTCTGTGCGCAGCGGAAGCGTGGCACGCACAATCGTGCCGCTGGCGTCCGATTCGATTTCCAACCGCCCGCCGAGATGCTGCAGTCGCTCGCGCATCCCGGCGATCCCGACGCCGCGCGCACCCGCAGCGCCCATCCCGCGGCCATAATCCTCGATTTCCAGCACGACCCCATCGCCCTCACGCGCGAGGCGGATCGTGGCCGTGTCGCTCTGCGCGTGCCGCAGCACATTGGAGACGGCCTCCTGCACGATGCGGAAAAGCGCGATCTCCATGTCCTCCCGCAGCCGTCCGAAATCCGGCGCGACCTCCACGCGGATGCGCGTGTCCGCGCGGTTGTTGAAGCCGGCGGCGTATTCTGCGAGGACGCCGGCGAGCCCCGTCTCATCCAGCCGCGGAGGGTGCAGCACGTAGGAAAGTGTGCGGATTTCGTTCACGCAATTTTCCACGAGCGCGATGCTGTCCGCGAGGATGTGGGCGGTCTTCGTATCGCCCGGTGCGAGCGATTCCTGGAGCATGCCCATATTCATGATCACTGCGACGAGATCCTGCGCGGTGGAGTCGTGCAGTTCCTTCGCGATGCGGCGGCGCTCGGCGTCTTCGGCCTGGATGAGCCGCTGGGAAAGCCGGTGCAATTCCTCCTCGGCGCGTTTGCGCTCAGTAATGTCGATGTGACAGCCGAGCATGCGCACCGACTTGCCGGCGGCGTCGCGCAGGACGTTTCCCTGCCCGTAGATCCAGCGGTAGCTGCCATCCCTGTGGCGGAAGCGGAACTCGATCTCGTGCCGGTTCTGCGGGTTCTCCAGATAGGCCGCCACCTTGCGCAGCGCCGGCCCGAGATCCTCGGGATGCACCCGGCTCTGCCATTCCTCGAAGCTGTTGGTGATCTCCTCGTCCCGGTAGCCGATCTGCCTTTTCCATTCCGGCGAATAATACACGGTGCGGGCCTCCAGATCCCAGTCCCACAGCCCGACATTGCCCGCCTCGGCCGCCAGGCGCAGCCGCGCTTCGCTCACCCGCAGCGCCGCTTCCGCGTCGGCCTGCATCTCCGGGGAATACGCGGGCGACGCCTCAGCAAGGCGCTCCCCGGTGGCCGGGTCCGGCGCGGCGGGCGTCAGGTCATTTCTGTCACGGATTTTTGCATCTAAATCCATGTGAGGGGCACCGCGGTCGCCTCAGCGGTGCTCGTGCTTGGCCTGCTCGAGGTCGGCGTCCACCATGAGGGCGGTGAGTTCGGCGAATTTGACCTTCGGCTCCCAGCCGAGGACGCGCTTGGCCTTGGCGTAGTCGCCGATGAGGAGGTCCACCTCGGCGGGGCGCTCGTAGCGGGCGTCGAATTTGACGTGGTCCTTCCAGTCGAGGCCGACGTGGGCAAAGGCGACTTCGCAGAATTCGCGGACGGTGTGCGTTTCGTTGGTCGCGAGGACGTAGTCGTCGGGCGTGTCCTGCTGGAGGATGCGCCACATGCCTTCGACGAATTCCTTGGCGTAGCCCCAGTCGCGCTTGGCGTCGAGGTTGCCGAGGTAGAGGTCCTTTTGGATGCCGAGCTTGATGCGGGCGACGGCGCGCGTGATTTTGCGGGTGACGAAGGTCTCGCCGCGACGCGGGCTCTCGTGGTTGAAGAGGATGCCGTTGCTGGCGTGCATGCCGTAGCTTTCGCGGTAGTTCACGGTGGCCCAGTAGGCATACACTTTCGCGACGGCGTAGGGGCTGCGGGGCCAGAAGGGCGTGGTCTCGGTCTGCGGGACGGCCTGCACTTTGCCAAACATCTCGGAGGAGGAGGCCTGGTAGAAGCGGGCGGGGACCTTGCTCTCACGCAGGGCCTCGAGGATGCGGATGGTGCCGAGGCCGGTGATGTCGCCGGTGTTCTCGGGGATGTCGTAGCTGACGCGGACGTGGCTCTGGGCGCCGAGGTGGTAGATTTCCTCGGGCCCGATGCGGTCGATGAGGCGGGTGAGGTTCAGCGAGTCGGAGAGGTCGCCGTGGTGGAGGAAGAGGCGCACGCCGCTGATGTGCGGGTCCTGGTAGAGGTGATCGATCCGGGAGGTGTTGAACGACGAGGCGCGGCGGATGATGCCGTGGACTTCGTAGCCTTTTTCGAGAAGGAGGTCGGCGAGATAGCTGCCGTCCTGTCCGGTGATTCCTGTGACGAGGGCTTTTTTCATAGTTGGGCTGTGTATTTTCGAGTCTCGGTTTCCGATCCCGGATTCCGATTGCGGCAAAGCGATACCGGGGAAATGAAAACCCGGCAATCGAGAATCAGCGATGCCGTCACGCGGCGTCCTTGTCCTGCTTGCGGCGGAGGAGCGGCGTTTTCTTTCCTTCGATGACGGCGCGGTTGACGGTGACTTCCTCGATGTTGCTTCCGGGCACCTCGTACATCACGTCACGCATGACTTTCTCAAAGATGGACCGCAATGCGCGTGCGCCGGTGCCGCGCTTCACGGCCTGTTCGGCAAAGGCGCGCAGGGCGTCCTTCGTCACCGCGAGATGCACGCCCTCCATAGCCATGAGCTTCGTGTATTGCTTGATGAGGGCGTTCTTCGGCTCGGTGAGGATGGAGACGAGTTCGTCTTCGGTGAGCGGATCGAGCGCGGTGACGACGGGGAGGCGGCCGACGAATTCCGGGATCATGCCAAAGCGCAGCATGTCCTCGGGCTCGCAGTGGCGGAGCAGCTCGCTCGCGGGGATCTCGGCGTCGCGGACTTCCTGCTCGGTCTTCTGGCCGGAGCTGAAGCCGAGCGTCTTTTTCCCGCGGCGTTTCTCGATGATGCGATCCATGCCGACGAATGCGCCGCCGCAGATGAAGAGAATCTTCTCGGTGGAAACCTGGATGTATTCCTGCTGCGGATGCTTGCGCCCGCCCTGCGGAGGGACGTTGCACGTCGTGCCTTCGAGGATTTTCAAAAGCGCCTGCTGCACGCCTTCGCCGCTCACGTCGCGGGTGATGCTCACGTTCTCGGTCTTGCGTCCGATCTTATCAATCTCGTCAATGTAAACGATGCCGATCTCGGCGCGCTTCACGTCGTAGTCCGATGCCTGGAGCAGGCGCAGGATGATATTTTCCACGTCCTCGCCGACGTAGCCGGCCTCGGTGAGCGTGGTCGCGTCCGCGATGCAGAACGGGACATCGAGGATGCGCGCGAGCGTGCGCGCCATGAGCGTCTTGCCGCTGCCGGTCGGGCCGATGAGCAGGATGTTGCTCTTGTCGATCTCGACCTCGGAGAGCGGGTCATTGCCGCCGCCGATGCTGCCGCCGATCGTGCTGTTGTGCAGGATGCGCTTATAGTGGTTGTGCACCGCGACGCTCAGCGTCTTTTTTGCGGACTCCTGTCCGATGACGTAATTGTCAAGCTGGCGGCGGATTTCCACAGGCTTCGGCACGCGGAGCTGTGTGCTGGTTCGCTTGGCCTCCTCGTTCAGTTCCTTGTCGAGGATGCCCTTGCAGACATTGATGCACGAGTCGCAGATGTAAACACCCGGACCCGCGATCAACTTTCGGACTTCTGCGTGCGATTTGCCGCAGAAGGAACACATGGTGAGATTGGAAGCGCGGGCCATTATTGCCTACTTATAAGCGGAAACTGTTCCCGATATCAGTCGTTTTTTGTCTTCGTGAGTTCGGCGAAATTCGGAACCTGCTT
>JAYWEO010000196.1:0-14209 GCA_043779225.1 Prosthecobacter sp. | reverse complement strand
TAGAAAACACAAGTCGGGAATGATTCAAGTAACGGTGTGTGAATGGGCCATATTAGGCGAGCCGCGTGACAGGCCGGGGCACGGCAGGCTTTGTCTGTCACGCCGCGAAACCGCGAGCCGGCGTCCGCATCACCGGGCCGTGTTCAGTGCGAGAGGATGAGCACCGAAGGCTCCGCGGCATGGACGCCATCCATGCCCGCATTGCCGACTGGAAAATGGGCGATGGCAGCGTCGAGGATTTTCATTCCTTCGTCCGTGTGTCCGCCACCCATCAGCACGAGGCCGAGCTGGAAGCTCCGCGCCAATGTCGTGCACAAACGCGCTCACGATTCCCGCGGCCATGGCCATGGCGGCGGATTTGTTGATGATGCCTTCCTTCGTGATCGGCACCTTCGGCTCGCCCGTCGCCACATCGATCGTCGAGGCCCACCAGCCCTCCTCATTCCACGGGAACCGGTCGAGCACCGTCGCGATGTATTTCAGATCCTCCTTCCTCCCGCCTTCCTGGTGCAGGATGTAAGCGGCCGCCGAGGCATACGCACCGAGCGCCGGCGGCCCTCCGCCGAGGATCGTCTTGCCGCCGGGCTTCTCCTTTCCTTGATCGGCAGCACGCCGAATTTCGTCGCGCGCATTTCCTTCAAAATCTGATCCGCCATGCTCACCGCGGCCTTGCGATACCGCTGTTCGCCCGTGGCCTCGAACATCAGGTAAAAAGCCATCGCGCCGCTTCCTTCGGCAGACTTGCCTTTGAGTGTGACGATTGAACCGTCGTTGCTGATCAGTGGGTCCAGATGCCGCATCATCGTCGCCTGCAGCTTCGCTTTGAGCTCCGGCAACGAACCCGGAGATTTCGTCGCATCGGCCGCACGCGATGCACTCAGCGGTGCGAGCAGCAGCGCAGCAAAAAGTGGAAGGGCGATTCGTTTCATGGGGTGGGCCTGGAGGGCGGGAGGGTTTTCAATCGTGCGGCCGATTACTCAACAACGGGCGCGTTCGACTTCGCGACATCATGTTTTTCCTCCGCGTCGTGGCCGTGGTCGCAGAGTTCATGAGCCTGACTATTTTGCCGATGCTTCAGGAGTGAGAGAGAAATTGCGGAAGCCGGCCTTGCCGCCGGTGAGGAGGAAATCCACGCCGCCCTTCTCGCGCTCGAAAATCTTGTCGGTCGCGCTGAACTTCGTGCCGCCGATTTCGCCGTCGAGATTGATGCCGTCGAGATTGATGCCGTCGAACTTGAGCGTGAGCGTGTGCCACGCGCCGGGCGCGAGGCTGAGCGGGACTTTCTTGAGCGTCTCGTTTTTCTCGCCGGTCACGTCGCTGAAGATGATGCGGTCGGCTGCGATGTCGGTGCGGATGATCACGTCGCCCGCGGCATCGCGGAATCGCAATGTGAAATGGCTGTCGGGTGCGAGTTGGAATTCACAGCCCAGCGTTCCATTGCGAAACTCCGCCGGGCCGCGCAGCAGCGCGTCTTTGTTGACGGCGTTCAGCGACGCCCAAAGCGCACCGTCCTTCGTCTCCCAAGTTCCGCGCTGCGCTTTCCACGGCTTGCCGGGCAAGTTTGCGAATGACTCGCGCACGGTGCCATCGCCCGCAGTTGTGCCGGGCACTTTCGGCAGCGGTGCGGGTTGATTTTTCTTCCGCTCGCTCTTGGGCTTCTTCGTCTTCGCACCCTCGGCCAGCGGCATCCCGAAACGCTTCGCGCCCGCGTTCACCGGGTTCGCCATTTCGGCGAGCCACGCGTCGTGGAGCTTCGTGAGTTCCGCGACTTTCTCCGGCATCTGCTTCGCGAGATCATTCTTCTCGGACACATCCTTGTTCAAATCGAAGAGGCTCACGCGCGCCTTTTCGCCGACGAGTTTCCAATCGCCCGATCGCACCGCCCACCAGCCTTCCTCGCTGCCCGATGACCAGAAAAGATTGCGCGGCTCCGGCGTCGTTTCTCCTCGGACACCTTGGAGAAGGGGCAGAATATTTTTCCCGTCGAACGGCTTCGCGTCTACTTGCGCGACGCCCGCTGCCGCGAGCGCCGTCGGCAGAAAGTCCAGCGAACTGACCACCGCCTGACTCTCGCCGGGCTGCAATTTCCCCGGCCAGCACACGAGGAACGGCACGCGGATGCCGCCCTCGTAGTCCTGGTGCTTGCCGCCGCGCAACGGCGTGTTCACCGCCGACTGCGCGAGCGGGCCGCCGTTGTCGCTGATGAAAAAGAGCAGCGTGTTTTCCCACACTCCCTCGGCCTTGAGCGTCGCGATGACTTTGCCGATCGCATCGTCCATCCGCTTGCCCATCGCGAGCAGCGTGTCGCGGTCGGTGTTGCCGGTGTGAAATTTCGCGATCTCATCCGCGGGCGCCTGCAGCGGCGCGTGGACGGCGTTGAACGCGAGATACACGAGGAACGGCTGCGACTTTTTACGCGTGATGAATGCCGCCGCCGCCTCGCCGAGCCGGTCCGTGAGATAGCCCGTCTCCTGCACGGGCGTCGTGCCGCGATAGATCGGATCGTTCGGGTCGTTCAGCTTGAAATAATCGTGCGCGCCGCGCCCGAGAAAGCCGAACACGTCATCGAACCCGCGCAACGCCGGGCTCCACGCCACATCCGGCCCGAGGTGCCACTTTCCAAACTGCGCCGTCGCATAGCCCGCCGGTTTGAAATGCTGCGGAAAAATCTTCTCGCTCATCGGCATTCCGCTGCCTGCCTCACCGCCGGTGTAAAGCCCAAGCCGCTGCTGATACCGCCCCGTCATCAGCCCCGCGCGCGTCGGCGAACACACATGCCCGCTCACATAGCCCTGCCGGCAGATCACGCTCTGCTTCGCCAGCGCGTCGAGATGCGGCGTGGTGACTTCCTTCGGATGCTGCGGATTGAAGAGCACATCCGCGTAGCCGAGATCATCCGCGACGATGACGACGATGTTTGGCTTCGCGCCGTCGGCGCTGAATGACGAATGAGGAATGACAGCCGGCCAAAGCGAGACAGCCAGCACTGCGAAGCGCGTGGTGCCCCGAAGGTGCGAACGAAGTGAGGCAAATGCCGAAAGGAAAAGCGCGAGCAGCGCGGGGAGTTTCATGCCAGGGGAAATACCGCCAGCAGTCTCATTTCAGACAGGTATTTGCGGGGTGCGACGCAGGCGACTCTCTCGTCCGCACGGGTGAGCGGCGACTACTGCCCGGCTTTCTTCTTCGCCTTGGCGTCCGGTTTTTCTCCCGGTGCCGGTGGTGTCCACGCGGCTGGTTTCGGATTCGCGACTTTCAGCGGAGCGGTGTCGGAATGCGCGGCCATTTCCTGAGCGAGCAAGGACATCATCTCGGCGACCTTCGCCGCGTGCGCGGGCTTCCCGGCGAGGTTCGTGAGCTCGCGGGGATCGTTTTGCAGATCGAAGAGCTGCACCTGATCCACGAGCGGGTAGCGGATCAGTTTCCACCGCTGATCGCGCACGGCACGCTGGCATTCACGATAGCCGGTGTAGCAGAGGTCGCGGACCTTGGTCGCCTTGCCGGCGATGATGGGCGCGATGCTTTTGCCCTCCACGCCGTCGGGCAGCGTCGCGCCGCCGAATTCCGCGAGGGTCGGGAAGAGGTCCATGAGATAGACGAACGCCTCGCTCCTGCCCTTCGGGATGCCGGGGCCGGCGATGACGCACGGCACGTGCATGCCGCCGAATTCGTAGAGGTTCTGCTTGCCGAAGAGCCCGTGCTCGCCGACGGACAGGCCGTTGTCGCCAGTGAAAATAAGGATCGTATTTTCCCACTGCCCGCTCTTTTTCAGCTCGGCAAAAATGCGGCCGACGTGGTGGTCGAGCCCGGTGATGCACGCGTAGTAGTCGGCGAGCTGCTGCCTCGTGTCCTCGGGTGTGCGCGGCCACGGCGCGAGCGACTCGTCGCGCACGGTCATCTCGCCATTGTCGAAAGGATGCACCGGCATGAATGCGGCGGGGAGGGGGATCTCGCTCGCCTGGTATATGCCGTGAAATTCCGGCGCTGCCACGCGCGGGTCGTGCGGCACGGGCGGTGCGAGATAGATGTAGAAGGGTTTGTCCCACTTCCGCTCGTGCAGGAATTTCACCGCCGCATCCGCGTGCCGCTCGCTGCTGCCGCGCCGCAGGTCCGGCGTGTGGTCGTCCATGAGGATGTTCGTGTCGAAGGCCTTGAGTCCGGTCGTGTATTCATTGCCGCCCTTTCCGCAGTGCCACGTCTCGTAGCCGGCGCGGCTCATCACCTTTGGCAGCGACTTCTCGGGCTCGCCTTCGCGAGGCTTTGGAATGCGCAGCCAGGATTTGCCGGTGAGCATCATCGTGCGGCTCGGCAGGCAGACGGCGCCGATCATCGAGCCCATCGTGTAGCAGTGCGTGAACGTGAATCCGCGCGCGACGAGCGTGTCGAGGTTCGGTGTCTTCAGCACCGGATGGCCGAATGCACCGAGCCCGTCCGCGCGATGATCGTCGGCGTGGATGTGGAGGATGTTCGGGTGCTTCGACGGGGCATCGGCGGCGCGAAGGGCGCACGTGAGCGTGAGCAGCAGGACGGCAAGGAGGGAGGTGGTGCGTTTCATGGCGGGGTCATTTTACTTTCATCACGCCACGCATGATCAGGTGATGTCCGGGGAACGAGCAAATATACGGATAGTCGCCGGGCGTGGCGGGCGCGGTGAACTCGATGACCTCTTCCTTGCCGTTGTCGAGCAGCTTGCTGTGCCAGAGGATGTCCGTGCTTTGCGGGATGAAGCCGACATCGAATCCCTGCGCGCCGAGCGCGATCGCTTTCATGCCGACGTCGTCCGCTTTGCCGGGTTTCACGAGGAGCAGGTTGTGCGGCATAAAGTCCTGGTTGGCAAAGGTGAGCCTGATCTTCTTGCCGGCCTTCACGGTGAGTTCCTTCACGTCGTAGCTCATTTTCTCCTGCACGGTCGCGATGCGGATCGTGGTGAGTTCGGGTGTGTCGGAAAGGATTCCGGATTTTTTCGCGGCGGCTTCCTTCCCTTCGGCGACGATGCCGCCGCGCTGCGAGGCGGAGACATTGAACCACAGGTGCTGCACGGTGTTCGCGGCGATGCGCGCGTGCGGCTCGGGGGATTTCATGAGCTGCACGAGCAGTTCCATGGCTTGCACGTTGTGCTGCTGGTGAATCCAGAGCGCTTCGAGCAGGTGGTGCGCGTCTTCCTTTTTGTTCGGGTCGAACTGCTTCATCCACTTCTGCGTCGCGGCGATCACTTCCTTGCTGTCGCGTCCGCTCAGCTCGATGCGCGTGCGGTGGCGGATGCCGTCCACGGGCGACTTGAGATTTTCCAGCAGCGCGGGAATCGGCTGGCCAGCGATGGCGGCGGGCTTTTGCAGCGGACGATCGATCGCGGTGATGCGGTAGATGCGGCCATGCGCGTGGTCGCGGTTCGGGTCGCGCACGTTGTGCTGCATGTGGCCGATGATGACGTTGTGCCAGTCGCTGAAATACAGCGAGCCATCGGGCGCGAAGATGGCATCCGACGGGCGGAAATTTTTGTCGCCGCTCATCAGCAGGCCGCGCGATTTTTCCTCGCTCTTGCTGCCGTCGGCATTCGTGATCTTGACGGTGAGATCGTCGCCCGCAGGCTCGCCCCACACGGCGCCTTTCTCACCGTCGCGCGCGAGGTGGTAGTGCTTGATGCCGAGGAAGCCGATCACATTGCAGATCAAAAAGTCGCCCTGCATCGCCTCGGGGAAATGCGTGCTGCTCACGACTTCGCTCGCGGTCACGGGGCGCACTTCCTTTTTCAAAAGCTCGAACATCTTGAATCCCGTGCCCTCGGGCCGGACCTGATACGCGCGGCCGCCGGTGCCGTCGGTGGCGTAGTGATAGCCCCAGTAGTCGAACGAAATGCCGTGCGGATTTGGCGAATTCGTCGCGTGCATCGAGATGGTGAAGCGACGCGGGTCGAAGCGATACATCGCGCTCGCGGAAGCCTGCAACGAGGGGCCCCACGGATGCTCGTAGTTGTGCTGCATGAAGACGCCGCTCTGCCAATAGATGCCGCCATCCGGCCCGTAGATGAGGTTGTTCGCGCCGTGGTGCGTGTCGGACGAATCGAGCCCTTGCAGCAAGCTGATGCGCACATTCGCGACGCCGTCGCCCTTCGTGTCTTTCAGGAAAAGCAGCTCCGACTGGCAGGTGACGATCACGCCGCCGTTCCAGAATTCAAAGCCGAGCGGGTTCTGCACCTTCGCAAATTCCGTGACCCGATCCGCCACGCCGTCGCCGTTGTCGTCGTGGAAAATGAGCAGCGCATCGTTCATCGGCTTGAGCGGCTCCCATTTCGGGTAGCTCGGCCACACCGCGGCCCACAGGCGGCCCTTCGTGTCGAACTGCATCTGCACAGGATTCACGAGCTGCGGGAAGCGCTTCTCGTCAGCAAAAAGGTTCACCTTGAATCCCTTCGCGACGGCCATGTGGCTGATGGCCTCCTCGCCGCTGATGTATCTCAGCGTGCCTTCCTTCATCGCGCTGGAGCTCTTGCTCCCGCCGCCGACATTCGAGACGACCGGCACGGGCTTGGGCACATTGCCGTCGTCCACCTTCTTGTCCTTGCCGGTTGCGCGCGCCCACACGCGCTCGTCGCGGTTGGCGGTCATCACATCGAGCATCACGAGCTCGTGCTGGAGCACCTCGCCGTTGCTCTGGTCGTTCGTGAATTTCAGCGTCGAGCGGCTGCCCCACACGTCGTTGCCGTCGGAAGCGTGGTAGCGGTTCCACCAGTGCAGATCCTTGTCGAGCACGGCCTCGCGCAGCGCATCCATCGTGGACGATGAACTCACTTGCCTGCCGAGCAGCGCCTTCGCGATCCCCTCGGCGAGCTGGCGGTTTCCGTCCTCGGAAAGATGCGCGCCATTGATCGTGAGCGGCGTCTTTGCGGATTTGAAAAGCTCCTGCGACGGATGGAACAGATCCACGAACGCGACGCCCGCCTCCTTCGCCGCGGCTTCGGTCGCCTTCGAGTAGGCTTCGAGCTGCACGTTGTGCGCCTTGCCGTCGGGCAGGTTCGGGTTGTGTGTGTCTTCGTGCGCGATCGGGCTGAAGAGCACGATGCGCGGGAACGTCTTGCCGTTCGGCTTCGCGCCGCGCGTCTTTTTCACGAAGTCGAGCAACTGCTTCCTGTAGTCGTCGGCCTTGCCCTCGAACGATTCGTTGTAGCCGAAAAACGCGAACACCACGTCCGGCTTCACCTTCTGCAAATACGCCGTCATCGAAATCTGCCCAGGGCTGCGCGGGAAGCTGTTCGGACGATCCCCGCTCGTGCTCATGTTGCGGAAGCGCACCTGCTGCTCCGCGAGCTGGCTCTGCAGCAGCGTCTCCATCCAGCCGTCGTGCTGCATGCGATCCGCGAGACCGTTGCCGAGGATCGCGATGGTGTCGCCTTTTTGAAAAGCGAACGGCAGCGGGTCGCGATAGTCTGCGGGAACGTCGGCGAGCGCGGGTTCCTTCGCCTGTTCGGGTTTCTTGCTGTCCTTCTTGTTGTCACCCTTGGCGGTCTTCGCGCCGCCCGCGACGGGCGTGCCCGGCTTTCCGTCGTAGTTGAAATACGTGAGCGCGCTCTTGTGCTTCACATCGATCTCCATCGCCTGCGGCGCTGCCACGCCGGTCACGCGGAAGACCTCCTTCCGCTCCGCATCGAGCAGCGTGATCGTGAAACCATCGAGCCGCGTCTCGAATCCGCTGCGGTTCCAGATGCCGATCTTCTCGATGTCCGCCGCGCGCCCGAGATCGAGCTCCCACCACGGCTGTGTGGAGCCCGCGTTCGTCGTGTGCGTCTGCCCGCCCTTGCCCCAGTCGGGACTCTTGTTGCCATCAATCGCCTTCTCCGCCGTGCCGCCCGCGTTTGTGCTGGACTGCGCGGCCTTCGCTCCGCGCGCGATGTTTTTTCCGCCGCTGATCACTTCGACTTCCGCGAGTGTGAGGATGCGCTTGTCGCCCGGCAGCTCGATGCGGACAAAGCGCGCTGGCTTGCCTGTGACCAGCGGCGCAGCAGCCGGTTCGACAGTCTTCGCCGCCGCTTCCTTGTCCGCAGCCTTGTCGCCTTTCGCACCGTCCTTCTTGTCATCCTTCTTCTCAGTCTTCGCCTCGCCCTTCGTGTTGCTGTTTGCCGGGATGGGGCTCTCGAATCCCGCATACATCTCCGGCTTGATGCCCCGCGCATACGCTCCGCCGCCGAATGTGTTCGGCTTCCCCGCGCCGACGAATGCGATGTTCAGATCCGGCTTGATGGAGCTTTCCATGCCGAGCGCCCAGAAGCATCCGTTCACGAGCATCCGGCGGTAGCCGTCGTTCGTGATGTCTTCCGACGTCCCGTAGAGTGAAGTGAAAACGCGCCCCATTTCCCCGGAGGCCGACTTGTAAGTGCGCGTCCACTCCGAGGGCTGCGGCGGTTTCGTCGCATCCGCAGCTGAATCCGGCGTCATGCCATCGAGCGGCTGCGCCATGGTGAGAATTTCGCCATCCACCGGCTTGCCGACATAGCCGCCTGCCTGCACCCACACATCCTTCACGCCGCGCAGGATCGGATGCGACCCGCGCTCCGGCACGATGCTGATGCGCGTGCTCTGCGCGTGATTTTTCCCATAGTGCCCCACCCAAGTCTGCCCGAGCACCTGATGCCCGAAGCCCAGCTCATAGCCCGCGACCTTGCTGTTGAACGAATACTTCGCGAACGGATCGCTGTCGGCCATCTTGAATCCGTGCGTCGCCGTGCGCATCCCGAGCACCGGCCCAGCGCGTTTCAGATAGTCGTCGAAGTGCTGCATCTGCTCCTTCGGCAAATTTTGAAACCGCAGGAACACCACCGCGAGGTCCGCCGTGTCGAGCGCCTCCAGGCCCGGCATGTTCTGCGGTTCGCCCGCGCCGATGTTCCCGTCCGCATCAATGTTGAAAAGCACCGTGCACTTGAAGCCGTGATGCTTCGCGAGAATCCGCGCGAGCGCCGGCAGCGATTCCTCCGAACGATACTCATGGTCGCCCGCCATGAAGACGATGTGCTTTCCTTTGCCGGGGCCGTCGGTGCCTTGGAAGACGAGCGGCGCGGCGCCGGCGAATGCCGCGAGTGTGAGCAGGAGGAAGAGGATGCGTTTCATGAGAGGTGTGAAAGTTGCGTGTTCTATCGGCGGGGAGGGGTTCCATTAGGAAACGCACGAGCGCTGCATATCAGGACACGGGGCTGCGTCCGGGTTCCACCGATTTTCGGCTGGCGGCTTGGGGCCATGAGAAAATCTCCGGTCTGGCACGAACCGTGCACATCGGGCGGGGCATGAAAGCTTCCCGAGCCGTCAATTTCCTGTTCCTCTCCGTAGCCATCGGATGGAGCGGATTCAGTGTTGCAGAGCTGCTGTATTCGAAGCTCCCCGTCGGAGATGAGACGATCGAAGGAGCGGCCGTGGTCGCGCTCGCATCGGCTTCCAAGACTCAGGATGAACTGCCGCCCGTGGCCTCCGGTCCCGCTGCCATCGCCATTGATGGTGCGCCTTCCGGCGAAGTGCTGCCCGATCCCGTGGCCATCGGTCCCCTTGAGCAGCCGGCTCCCATCGTGGGGAATGACCAGACCTCCGCGCAGCCTGCCCCGGTGGAATTTGAGGATGCCGACCTGCTCGCCGCCGTGAAGCAGGGCACCATCCAGGCCACCCTCCGTGGCAATGGCCGCGAGCGCATGTCCGTGCAGCTCCGCAATAACAGCCCCACGCCGCTGCGCGTCTCCGTGCTCACCGGCCAGGTGCTCGAGAGCGGGCGCAACCGCGTGATCATCACCCGCGGCGCGACCGCCGAGCTGATGCCCGCCCGCACCGTGGAGCTGAACCTCACGACCGCCGCCCTCCTTTCCTCGAACGTCATCGGCAACGCCACCTACAAGTTCTCGTATCACAATTCCGAGCGCGCCGAGGCCTTCCTGCGATGGCTGGGCGAGCACGGCAGCCTCACCGCACCGGCCGTGCAGACCGCCGTCCTCGCCATCACCGAAAACCTGCCGCTGCGCGCACTCGCGAAATTCGCGCAGGGCACCCCCGGCGAAAGCGACGCCTTCCGCGCCGAGACCGGCGACCTGCTCGCCGCGCTCACCGCACTGCGCGACTGCGGTGGGAAAATGGAGACCTTCACCATCGCCGCCGACCCGCAGCTCCGCATCGAGGCCATGATCGAGCCGCTCAGCCGCGAGGCCGCAAAGCGCTACTACGGCATCACCGAAAACATGGAGTGGGAATTCTGGAAGCGCGAGCTGCTCGAGGGCAGCCCGAGCACGCGCCACTACGCCCTTTTCGGCATCGCCCGCTTTTACCCAGAGGTCGCCCTCGGCATGCTGCCAAAGTGGGCGCGCGAGCCGCAGACGCACCCCGTCTATCGCCTCGCCGCCGTGCAGGCCCTCGCCGACACGCAGCGCCCCGAGGCCCTGCCCATCCTCCGCGAGCTGGCCACGGAATTCGGCCCCGCGACCGAACTCGGCAAGGCCGCCGCACAGTCCGCCAACTATCTCGACCGGCGTCTCACCGAGATCGCCGCCCGCACCCAGGTCGTCTCCTTCCGCGACAAAAGCCGGGTGGAAGGTCTGTAGGAAGTTGGACGTTGGACGTTGGACGTTGGACGTTGGACGTTCAGCCAGCCGCGACATTTCGTTTTCCCGATGCGTGTCCCGATTCACACCGCGCCTGCGGCGGGCCAAACGTCCAACATCCAACGCTCAACTTCCAATGCCGGAAGTCAGCGCGCGATGAGCTGGAAGGTGTCGCTCACGAGCCGCTTCCCGCGCACCGTTTTCTGGAACCACGCGAGGCCGAAGTCCACGCGGCTCCCGGTGTCCACCTGCTTCAGCAGCTTCTCGATCGTCTTCACGCTGTCCACCTCGAAGCGTCCGACCGACGGCACGAGCATCCCCGGCTGGATGCCTGCCACGGCTGCGGGCGACTTCGGCTCCACGTCCGCGATCAATGCGCCGCTGCCTTCGCGGAAGCCGGTGCTCGCGGCGAGCTTCTCATCCACGTCCTGCAGCGTGAGGCCGAAGAACTTCCGCGCGAGGCTCGGCTTCTCCGCGACTTTCTCGCCGCGCTCGATTTTGCGGAACTCCTCCACCTTCTCCCTCACCACGCTGCCCGGAATGGCGAACCCGATGCCCTGCGTCGGCACGCCTTGCGGGGTGAACGACATCTTCACCGATGAAATCCCGACGAGTTTCCCTGCGATGTCCACGACCGGCCCGCCGCTGTTGCCGGGATTGATGGCTGCATCCGTCTGCACGAGGTTCTGATATTCCACATCGCCGACCGTCACGCTGCGGCCCTTCGCGCTCAGGATGCCGCGCGCGACGGACGAGCCGTAGCCGAGCGGATTGCCGAGCACGAGGCACGTCTGGCCGAGGAGGTTTTTCGAGGGATCGTTCAGCGCGATGAAGGGAAACTTCTCCGCCGCATCCACCTTGATCATCGCGAGGTCGTGATCCTCGTCGCCGGTGATGTAGCGTGCCGTGTAGGTCTTCCCCGCGGGCGTCGTCACGGAAATCTTCATCTCCGCCGCGCGTGCCACCACGTGCGCGTTCGTGATGATCGTCCCCTTGTCATCAATGAAGAACCCCGAGCCGAGGCTCTGCACCTTCTGCTTGATCGTCCGCGGCGTCCGCATCGCGCCGCCGAAAAAGTCATTGTAAAACGCATCCATCGGATCGCGCACCGTGCGCTTCACGATGGACTCGGTGTTGATGTTCACGACTGCCGGCATCGCCTTCGCCACGGCTTTCACGGAGGCTTCCTGCGAAGGGTCGGCGTCGTTCTTATCCATTTCGGCCCGGAGCGCGGGCATCATGGAGAGCAGCGCGAGGAGGAGGGTGGAAAGTCGGGTCAGTCGGTTTTTCATGATCGGTAGCGGGTGGGTAGGACAACGGTTGAGCGCACTCGCTCAAAAATAGGTGAGAGATGAGAGTTGAGAGGCGGTCCGCACGGGCGCACGGTGGGTCCATCACTCAACCCTCAACCCTCATCTCTCAACTTCCATGAGCACCGCACTCGCCACCATCACCACCGCCGAATTCGCCGCGCTCCTCGCCAGAGGCACCCCGGTCGCCGTCCTCGATGTCCGCACGCCCGCCGAATTCGCCGAATGCCACGTCGCCTGCGCCAAGCTCGCCCCGCTCGACGCCCTCGATCCGCAGAAAGCCGCCGACGCCCTGAAGCCCGAGCCCGGCACGCCCATCTACCTCCTTTGCAAAAGCGGAGGCCGCGCGACGAAGGCCGCCGAGCAGTTCATCGCCGCCGGCCTCCCGAACGTCGCCGTCGTCACCGGCGGCACCGAGGCGTGTATCGCCGCCGGCGTCCCCGTCACCCGCGGGGCCAAGGCCGTTCTCCCGCTCGACGGCCAGGTGCGCATCGCCATCGGCGTGTGCCTTCTCCTCTTCACGCTGCTCGCGCGCTACGTGCATTACACTTTCGGCTACCTCATCCCGCTGATGGCCATCGCCCTCATCGTCTCCGGCCTTACCGGCTTCTGCGGCATGGCTATCCTCCTCGGCAAAGCCCCTTGGAACCAGAACAAGGACACAGGCTCCTGCCGGGTGTGCTGAGTTCCTGGGTGAGACGCCTTTCCCGGTTGATTGGCTTCGGACGTGGAAAACTAGGGTGCCTTCTCCACCTTTTTCGGCTTCGAGGCATGCTCGATGACCGTGAAGGCGTCCAGGGTGAGATCACGGGCATCATTGAGGGCCTCGATCCGGGTGACGAGCGCTTCGTATCTTTTGTTGGAATGCTTCAGGCGCGCCTTCACCTTGGCCAAGGTGGCCGGTTCCGCCTTCTCCCGTTCCGCTTGCGTGAGCTCCTCTTCGAGATGCTGGATGTCCTTTTCCACCGCCACCATGTGATCCTGCGTCACGACGGTCTGCATTTGGTACCTATTGTCTTTGATCTCCTTCCAAGTCGCGAAAAGCTCATCCATCACCGCATCGGTCATCGCGTACCCAAAGACCTCCTCTGGTGAAGTCACGCTGACGACTACGATGGATGTATTGGGAGATCGCGCCGCTTTGATCTTCACCGCGTGCCCCACTAGGAGGTCTTCCGGAGCGAGACCCGGGTGCAAGGCATGCACGCGCTCGGCAGCACGATTGTGCATCCGCGCGCCCATCGCGATTTCGCAGACGGTGTTGTAGAAGGAATCAGGAACCGGTTCGCCAATTTCCGGTTTCGGACCGAAACCCGCCCCCGGCACGAGAAGTTTTCCAGTGGAGACAAATTGCGCGTCTTCCGCATAGGCCGTGATCGCGAGCAGCAGGGCCCAAACAAAGGAGGGGAGGAATGTTTTCATGCCGCCACGGAAGCATTTTGGCAGCGCGGATCGAGCGCAATCTGCATCGCGAACCACGTCCACCCTTCCATTTGGCACCCTTTCCGTGGTTCGGACCACGTCGGACGTGGTTCGAGGCAGGGTTTCGGTGGTCGGGAGGACGTCGGACGTCGTCGGGAGCAGGGTTTCCGTGGTCCGAGGCACGCCGGACGTGGTCGGAGGCACCGTTTCCGTGGTCGGTGGAACGTCGGACGTGGTTCCGGGGGCTTTTGCGGCCTTTCGGGGTGCCGGGATCAGGGCGTCGGCGGCTTCGGCGTGGCGGGTTTGCGGGGGACGGAGGGGTAGCGCTGCTTGAGGTCTTCGTAGATGGCCTGCGCGCCGGGGACGCCGTTCGCGGCGGCGAGGCGGACGGCGGCGTAGAAGGCCTTGTCGCTGTCGGCCAGGTCGCCGCCGAGGACGAGTTCGGTGCAGAAGCCGTCATCCGCAAGCTGGCCGAGGACACCGTTGATGGTCTTCATTTTGTCCCGCAGGGCGCGGTCTTTGTCCGTCTCGGGCACGCTCACGAAGGCGGGGACGAGGTCCGGGCGCTGGTGCTCGTAGTCCTTGCACTTTTCATCAAAGGCCTGCGACTTGTCGCCGAATTTCGCGATGCCGTTGCGTTCAGCAATGGGGACATTCACGAGGAAGGGCAGGAGCGTGCGGACGGCGGTGAGGTGGCCGAGGATGGCGGTGAGGTCGGCGTCGGTGAGGGCTGCGGAGATGCGGTTTTCGGTGGTCATGAGGGTGGGAGGGTTTGGATATGCGGATGCGGGGACATTCCCATCCCACGTGAACTCGGGTCCCATGTCCCAGCGGAGCGGCTGTCCGTTGGGGAGGATCATATCCCAGCGCAATGGTTCGGGGGGTGACACGCGGGGCGAATTTCAGCGCGATGAAA
>JAYWEO010000195.1:0-5064 GCA_043779225.1 Prosthecobacter sp. | reverse complement strand
ACGAGCCGGCCGCCGGGCGCGAGTTCGTCGAGCGTATAGACGCACTGCTGCCACGCCTGCTGCGCCTTTGCGGGGAGCTTTAGAGGCATCAGCAGTGATTTGATCGAGGGCAGTCCCTCCCACGGATTTGAAAATGTCTCCGGCAACGCTTCCGTCGGCGCATCGGGATCGGCGTCAGTCGGGGGCGCAGGCAAACTTTGGACGTTGGACGTTGGACGTTGGACGTTGGACGTTTCCTCCGCTTCCGTCAGCGCAAGGACCACCGCATCCCACAGCGAATCCGCACTGCGCGGACCCACTCCGGGCAGCAGCCGCACCATGCGCTTGAAGGCCACCTCGTCGCGCGGGTTCACGGTCCATTTCAGGAACGCGCTCACGTCCTTGATGTGCGCCTGCTCGAAGAACCGCAGCCCGCTTGTGATCTCGAACGGCACACCGCGCCGCGTCAGCTCCATCTGCAATTCCATCGAGTGAAAATGCGCGCGGTAGAGCACCGCCATCTCCTCCAGCTTCGTGCCTTCCTCGTGCAGCTCCAGGATGCGCTGCGCGACGAACTGCGCCTGCTGCCCCGAGTCCGCCAGCGGCACGAGCGCGGGCTTCATATTTCCTCCCGGTCGCACGGCCACGAGATGCTTTTCAAACTGATGCTCGTTCCGCGCGATTGCCGCATTCGCGAGTTCGAGCACCTCGGGCACCGAGCGGTAGTTCGTCTCGATCTTGTAGATTTTTGCGCCGGGATGCCGCTTGGGAAATTCGAGGATGTTCCGGAAATCCGCGCCGCGCCACGAGTAGATGCTCTGCGCATCGTCCCCCACGACCATCACATTGTGATGCCGCGCCGCGAGCATCTCGATGAAGTAATTCTGGAGGTGGTTCGTGTCCTGGTATTCGTCCACGAGGATGAACTGGAACTGCCGCTGATAGTGCTGCGCGATGCCTGCGTGATTTTTCAAAAGCGTGACCGTCTTTTCCAGCAGATCGTCAAAATCGAGCGCGTTCGCCTTCTTTTTCCGCGCCTCGTATTTCTTCCGCACATCCGCGATGTGCTCGGAGAATTCGAGGAAGTGCGGGTATTTTTCGAGCAGCACATCATCCAGTTTGCGCCCCGTGTTGAGCTGGAAGCTGAGCACATCCGCGATGACCTCACCTTTCGGGAAGCGCTTTTCCTTCGGATCAAATCCGAGCGTCGCGATGACGCCATCGAGCATCTCCTCCGAGTCCTCGCGATCCATGATGCTGAAGCCCGGCGCGAAGCCCGCCTCATTCGGATGCCTGCGCAGGATGCGGTTCCCGATGCTGTGAAAGGTGCCGCCCCACAGGCCCATCAGATCGCCCGTGACGAGCGCGCCGACGCGGTCGCACATTTCGCGCGCGGCCTTGTTCGTGAAAGTGAGCAGCAGGATGTGCTCGGGCCGGATGCCATTCTCCATGAGATACGCCACGCGATACGTGAGCGTGCGCGTCTTGCCGCTGCCTGCGCCCGCGATGACAAGTGCGGGCCCCGGCGGCGCCTGCACGGCTTCGAGCTGCTGCTCGTTCAGTTCCGCTGCGAAATCAATCCGCGGGCCGCTCGGCTGCGGTCGGTGGAGAGTATATTGGCGGGCCATCGTGGAGTGATGCAATACGCGCAGCACCGGCGCGATTCATCAAGCAATTCGTCCAGATTACGGCAGCACCCGTGCCCGATAAAATCGCGAGAGCTGCCCAGGGAAGACGCCGGGGTCGCTGATTTGAAGGGAAGAACCCGTGGCGGTGAAGTCAGCGCCGAAGGTCTGCCACTCGGGATCCATGAGCGCGTTCTTGTATTCGATCCGGTAGGTGCGGCCGGCGATCGTTTGCAAAGTGAAGGCAAAGCCGCCTCCGGCCATGTTGCTGCTGACGATGCGCGTCGGGTCGGCGCCGTCGTGCGGGTTCGAGCCAGCGAGAAATTCCTGAAGATTCGTGAGGCCATCGCCATCGGGATCGAGCGCGGCATCGGCGGGGTCGTTCGGCTTCAGGCCGTGCGAGTTTTCCCAGTAGTCCGGGATGCCATCGCCGTCGGTATCGAGGGCGGTGAGGGTGCCCTTGCCATTCGAGAGGAAGATGGTGGCATTGGTCGCATTCCCGAGGCGGAGGAGGAAGAATGCCGAGGGCTTTGCGAGGACTGCGCCGATGAGATTCACGCTCACCTGCGCGGTGGTGGAGCCCGCGGGGATCGTGATGGTGCCGCTCGCGCCAGTGTAGTTCGTGCCGGCGAGCGCCGTGGCGTCCACGGTATTCCATTGCACGGTCACATCGCGGATGGTGGCGGCGGAAAGTGTGATGGTGAAATTTGCGATGCCCGGTGTGGCGGCGGTGCCTTCGCTCACGGTCACGTCGTTGATGCTCAGCGAGGGCATCGCGCTTTCCACGGCGCGCGCGGCATTCACGCGGCCATAGCCATATTCGGGATGCGTGCCGGTCCAGCCGTAGCTCACGCCGCCGATCTTGTCGCATGTGCTGTGGAGGATGGTGCGGATCTCGTTCTCGGTGAGCGTGGGATTCACCGAGAGCATGAGCGCTGCGATGCCCGCGGCGAGGGGAGTGGCGGACGAAGTGCCGCCGAAGTTCATTTTGAAATCGTCCGGCGTCCACCCGATCGGGCCGAGGGGATCGAGCGTGGCAATGTCGTTCCAGCCGCCATTGCTCGGCGCGAGGAAATCGAGATGGCCCAGGTAGCCGCTGTAATCGCTGCGCCGATCGCAGTCGGTCGCCGCGCCGACAGCGATCGTCTTCATGTAGCTCGCCGGGTAGAGCGATTCGGGTGAGAGAGGATCCGGCGGGCCGTGCCACGGGCCGTAGGCGAGGCCGGTGAATGATCCGGTGATTCCGTCGAAGAGCAGCACATAGAAATCCGAGTCCGCGGACATCGAGAAGGATTGCGAAAAGGCGAGCGTCTCCGCGCCGGTGACCGAGATGGGCGGCGTGATGAAGACGGAGGCCTGCCCATTCGCGAGCTGTGGCGATGCTGCGGAATAGATGCCGCCGGTGCCTTTCATCGCGTTCGTCGTCTCGATCGTCCAGAGCGGCGCGCCGGTGCTCGCGATGCCCTGCCAATTGCCGGACGCGAGGATGTAGAAGGGCCCGAAGGTGAACCAGTTTTCCAGATCCTCATTCGGCAAAAGATCAGTCCTGTGCGTGAAACCATCCGTGCCGATCACGCAGACGTTGTCGATGCGCACAGTCTCCTCGCCGTCGGCGGTCGCGTTCCGCCCGTAGTAAAAACCGAAGTAGTAGCTGCCGTTCAGCCCTTGCGTGGAGAGCCGCGCGCGCCCGCCGCCGGAGAGCCACGGGCTCGCATAATTTCCCGTGGCGAAGAAGACCGGGCAGCCTTTCCCGCCGCGCCCATGCGCGACGGCGTAGTCGATCGCGGCATCGATGAACGGACTCTCCGAGCCGCCGCCCCAGCTATTGCTGAGCACATCCGCAAAGGTGGACGCATAGATGATCGCGGTGCCGATGGCGGCATCCGTGGTGAAGTCACCTGTGTCGTCCGCGATCTTCACCGGCAGCACTGTGCAGCCGCCCGCCATGCCCGCGGTCTTTGTGCCGACGCTGAAAGTTCCCGCGGCGACACCCGCGGTGCCGGTGCCGTGGCCATTCGTGCCGACGGGCGAGGGGTTGTTGTCGTTGTTCGCAAAGTCCCAGCCATGCACGTCGTTCAAAAAGCCGTTGCCGTCATCATCGAGCGCATTGGTTTCCTTGCCATTGCCGGACTCGCCGGGATTCGTGAAAATGCGCAGGCCGGGGTGGTTGATGTCCACGCCGTCGTCAATGATCGCGATGACGATGGAACCGCTGCCCGTCGTCTTGTCCCACGCGGTCGTCGCCTTTGCATCCGCGCCGGCGACTGCACCATTGAGGCCGAGATTGCTGAGCGCCTGCTGCTTGCCAAAGAGCGGGTTCGGCGGTGTGAAGCAGTGTTTGATTTCGCGGAGGAAATTCGGCTGTGCCCAGAGCACGCCCTTGGCCAGAGAAAGTGTGCGCGCGATCTGGAGCGGATCGCCCGTCTTCGGATTCGCGAGGCGCAGACGCCACGCGTTGAGCTTCGCATTTCCGGCGCGCGCCACGATCTGCAGATTCGCGCCAGCGACGAGAGCGCGCATCTGTGCGGGTGTCGTGTTTTCTGGGAATGCCGCGAGAATTTCATCCGTCGCGATCATGCGCGTGCGGGACTTTGGCTCGATGAGCACATGCCGCGCGTACGCCACCGAGGGTTCGCCTTGCAGTGCCTTCGGGTCCATCGCGGTGCCTGCCTTTTCCGAGCGCACGATGTGAAAGCTGCTGCCTTTGCGGAACTGCGCACGGGCCGCCTCGCTGTGCGCAGGGATTTCCTTTCGCGCCTTCAGTCCCGCGAGGCCGCGGTCGCGCTGCGCCGCTGATGGGAATGCCACCGCCGCACTTTCCGTCGCCCGCAGGAGCCGGATTTCCCGGCCATCCGGCAGCCGGTACGAATCGCCCGCATCGGCGGCCGCCTCCTTCCGCACCGCGGGCTGCGCTGCAAGTTGCCGGAAGTCCTGCACACGCATGCCCGCCGGGAAGCGCTGCGGCAGGATATCCTGCGCGTGCAGCGGCACCAGCACGCAGAGCAGCAGCGCGAGGCAGCGCAGAAGCTTGCGCGTGAAATGCACGCCGCGTTTTTTTCCAAAGGCAGATGCGATGCTTTGCGCGAGGATCGTTGTGGCGGGTTGGTTCAAAGTCGGCTCGGGGGTGTGCGCTATCGCACTTCACCAGTAGCAGCGCAGAGGCCACTCGCAAATGACAAGGCTGTCGCGGACTGCGTCATTCCGCCGCGACTGTGCCGCCGCAATCTCAGAACCGCATCGTGACGCCGAAGAACGTCTGCACGTCCGGCGCGGACCGCGTGACGCCGAGGTTCACACCGGTGTCGAGCTGCACGTTCTTGCCGAGCATGAGCAGCAGGCCGAAGTCCGTCGTGGCAGGCACGGGTGCGTGGGATTGCATGCTCACGTCGGACCAGAATTCCGCGTAGGCCGAGAGCGGGCCGATGATTTTGCGCGAGACGGAAATGGAATTGATGAACTC
>JAYWEO010000194.1:0-12282 GCA_043779225.1 Prosthecobacter sp. | reverse complement strand
TAATTCACGTCCACGCCGTACTTTTCGCAGAGGCGGTTCAGGAGGTAGCGGGCCATCCACATTTCGTCGGCGGCCCTTTTGGAACCCTTGCCGAAGATCTGGAATTCCCACTGCCCTTTCGCCACTTCGGCGTTGATGCCTTCGTGGTTGATGCCGGCATCGAGGCAGAGGTCGAGGTGCGTATCCACGATTTCGCGCGCGATGTCGCCGACGTTCTTGAAGCCGACGCCGGTGTAGTACTCACCCTGCGGTGGCGGGAAATTTCCGCCCGCCGGAAATCCGAGAGGTGCGCCGTCTTGATAGAGGAAATATTCCTGCTCGAAGCCGAACCATGCGCCTTCATCGTCGAGGATGCCTGCGCGGCTGTTGCTCGGATGCGGGGTGGTGCAATCGGGCATCATGACTTCGCACATCACGAGGATGCCGTTGTCCTTCGTCGGATCGGGGTAGCAGGCGACGGGCTTGAGCATGCAGTCCGAGGTCTTGCCTTCGGCCTGACGGGTGGAGGAGCCATCAAAGCCCCACATCGGGAGTTCTTCGAGCTTCGGGAAGGAAGCAAATTCCTTGACCTGAGTTTTGCCGCGGAGGTTCTGCACGGGCTCGTAGCCATCGAGCCAGATGTATTCCAGTTTGTATTTCGCCATGTGGGTTGTGTTGGTTGGTGTCTGTTTTTAAGCGGCCTGCGCAATTAGTGACCGCTGTTTTTGTTGGTTTTGCCCCGTTATAGGGATGGGTTTGGGCGCATCTCAGAATTGAGCAAGTGGAGTGCCAAATTTGAGACAGCAGGAGAGATACCATGAAATTCCGCACGGTGGTCAAGACTCGCGATGCAGAAAAGTCTCCGACTGGGTTTTCTCCTCTCGGAACAGGCTCGTTTCGGTGAAAGGAGACGCGACATTTTTTATGAAAAAAAGTGCAGATAAGTGAGGGAGAACGGCATTCTCATTTTTGCGACACCACTTTCAAAACACGACCAATGCTTGCCGAGCGGCCCCGGAAATGCACTGTCTCGCCGACATGCGCGACGTGAAGGATACTCTCAGGGCGTTGGTGCGAATCAGCTACGATGGACGCGTCTTCAAGACCTTCCGAGGGCCGAAGGCTGAGGAGCGATTTGCCACCGAGGTGCAGGTGCTGCGGCATCTGGAGGAGCGTGGCTGTCCATTCGTGCCGAGGCTGCTGGAGGCGGACCCGGAGGAACTGCGCATCGTGACGACCAATTGCGGCACACGGGTCGAGCACCTGGACGATGCCCGGCGTGACGAGATTTTCGCGGAGCTGGAAAAATACGGCGTCCGCCACGATGATGCGGAGGCACGCAACATCACCTACCGGCAGTCGGACGGCCGTTTCTGTGTGATTGATTTTGAGTTCGCCGCCATTCTGCCTCAGCCCGAAAAGGAATCCGATGGAGCCCCCGCGTGACCCCGCCGCAGTCCGGCACCTTCGCTGGTCCGGACTTTCGGATCGTGGCAAGGTGCGGAAGAACAACGAGGATTCGTTCCTCGGCATGCAGTTCGACGCGCAGGAAGCGCATCTGCTCGGGAAGCTCGGCGAGGCGTCGCTCGATGTGGCAGACTTGGCATTCGCTGTGAGCGACGGGATGGGCGGAGCGATGGCTGGGGAGTTTGCCAGCCGCGTCACGGTCGAGAAAATCACGCGCCTGATGCCGCGGACGTTCAGACAATCCGCGAGCGGTCTCGCATCGGGCTTTGGCGACGTGCTGGCGGAACTTTTCACACAAATCCACCGCGCCATCTCCTACCTCGGCGAGAGCTACGAGGAGTGCCGCGGCATGGGCGCGACGCTGAGCCTGTGCTGGTTCACGCCGGACTGGATGTATTTTGCACACGTCGGCGACAGCCGCATTTACTACCTGCCCGGAGGCGGCGAGATGAAGCAGCTCAGCGAGGACGACACGTATGTCGGCTGGATGCTGCGCAACGGCAGGCTCACCGAATACGAGGCGCGAAACCACCCTGCGAGGAACCGTCTGCAAAAGGCGCTCGGCGGTGGCAACCAATATGTGGAGCCGCAAGTGGGTGCGGTGGCGTTTGAAAAAGGCGACACTTTCGTGCTCTGCACGGATGGCGTGACGGACGGCCTCTTCGACAATGCCATCGCTGGCTGCATCCGCACGCCTTCGCCTCTCGAAGCCGCGCTCGATCCCGCGCAGCGCCTCGTGCGCGCGGCAGTCGCGGAGTCCGGTCGCGACAATGCGACGGCGGTGGTCGTGGAGGTGATCTGACCGTCGAGGGCTTGCACTCGGCATCGGGCGTCCATAGCTTCCGCGCCCTTTCATTTTACCTATGAGCCAGCCACAGACAGCCATCACCCCCACGCGCGAACAGGATTTTCCCGAGTGGTATCAGCAGATCGTCCGCGCGGCGGATCTCGCGGAAAATTCCGATGTGCGCGGCTGCATGGTGATCAAACCGTGGGGCTACGGCATCTGGGAAAACATGCAGCGCGCGCTCGATGGGATGTTCAAGGCGACGGGGCACAAGAACGCGTACTTCCCGCTCTTCATCCCGCTCTCGTATCTCGCGAAGGAGGCCGCGCACGTCGAGGGCTTCGCCAAGGAATGCGCAGTCGTCACGCATCATCGTCTGGAGTCCGACGGCAGGGGCGGACTGCGTCCCGCGCCCGCGTCCCAGCTCGCCGAGCCGCTCGTGGTGCGTCCCACCTCCGAGACGATCATCGGCGCGAGCTACGCGAAGTGGGTGCAGTCGTATCGCGACCTGCCGATTCTGATCAACCAGTGGGCAAATGTCGTCCGCTGGGAAATGCGCCCGCGCGTTTTTCTGCGCACGGCGGAATTTCTCTGGCAGGAAGGCCACACCGCGCACGAGACCGAAAAGGAGGCGCGTGAGGAGACGATGCAGATGCTGCGCGTGTACGAGACCTTCGCGCGCGACTGGCTCGCGCTGCCGGTTTTCACGGGTGAAAAAAGCGCGGGCGAGCGATTCCCCGGCGCGGTGCAGACGGTGTGCATCGAGGCGATGGTGCAGGATCGGAAGGCGATCCAGGCCGGCACATCGCATTTCCTCGGGCAGAATTTTGCGAAGGCGAGCGGCATCCAGTTCATCTCGCGCGAAAACAAGCACGAGTATGCGTGGACGACTTCATGGGGCGTCAGCACGCGACTCGTCGGCACCATCCTCATGGCCCATGCGGACGACGACGGCGCCGTGCTCCCGCCGCGCGTCGCGCCCGAGCAGATCGTCATCATCCCCATCACGCCGAAGCCCGAGATGCGCGACACCGTGCTCCCCGCGTGCGAGGCGCTCGCGGCGGAACTGCGGAAGCAAACCTTTGGCGGCGAGCCCGTGCGCGTGCATGTGGACAAGCGGGACCTCGGCGGCGGCGTGAAGAGCTGGGAGTGGATCAAAAAAGGCGTGCCGGTGCGCGTGGAGATCGGCATGCGCGATTTGGAAAAAGGCTCCGTCGCCGTCGCGCGCCGTGATCGCGGGCACAAGGACAAGACTTTCCCGGCGACTGCCGATTTCACATCCGGCATCGCCACGCTGCTGCAGGAAATCCACGACTCACTGCTCGAACGCGCGACGAAGCTCCGCGACGCGCACACGGTAAAGATCGAGACCAAGGAAGACTTCACCGCATTTTTCACCGCGAAAAATCCGAACAAGCCCGAGATCCACGGCGGCTTCGCACTCGCGCATTGGGACGGCTCGGCGGAGGTCGAGGCCGAGATCAAAGAGCAGCTCAAAGTGACCATCCGCTGCATCCCGTTCGATGCGCCGCACGAGGACGGCAAATGCGTCTGGAGCGGCAAGCCCAGCACACGCCGCGTGGTTTTTGCGAAGAGCTACTGATTCCCGCATCCGCGCTTGTCAAAGTGCGGGCTGATCGGATCAAGCCGCTGGGAGTCCGCGGAAAAAATCTGCCCGCGCTTTGACAAACGCGGCTGCGAATCCGGCGCGCTATTTCGCCGACTTTGCCGCGGCGACTTTCGCCTTCAGCTCTTCGAGGAAAGTCGCGGAGTAGCCGCCCCACTTGTTGATCGCTTTGCCATCGGCGTCGATCAGCACGAGGGTCGGGTAGCCGCTCACCTGGTGCTCGGCCTTGAGCTTTGCATTCTGATCCACCGTGTGTTTCGGGAGCTTCTTGCCGTTCGGGAAGTCGAGTGTGACGGGCACGAGATTCTCCTTTGCGAAGGCTTTGAAGTCGGTCTTTTGGAAGACTTCCTTGTCGAGCTTGATGCACCAGCCGCACCAGTCGCTGCCGGTGAAATCGAGGAGCACGAGTTTCTTTTCGGCCTTCGCCTGCGCGAGAGCCTTTTCGTAGTTGTCCGTCCAGCCGCCGGCGGCGAGCGAGACGTGAGTGGCGATCACAAGCGAGCAGAGGAGGGTGAGGAGCTTTTTCATGGTAATGCTGAGTCTGCGGAGGTGCCGCTGCCGTTCAAACAAATTTCCATGGGCGCTCAGAATTGCAGCTTCCCCGATGCGGCGGCGAGCGCGATCACACCGGCGACGGCGATGACGCCGCCGAGGACGGTGCGCCGGGTCGGATGATGTCCCTCGATTTTCCACGCGAGGAATTGTGTGAGCACCGGGACGGTCGCCACGATGGGCATGAGGATGCCTGTCGGCGTCGTCGCCACACCCCATTGATAGACGGCGACGCCGATGCTCGGGCCTGCGAGGGCATTTCCGATGATCCACGGCCAGCCGCGCGACCAAGTGCCAGGCTCGCGACTTTCGGCCGTGCGTTTTGTGAGCAGGAAAAAGATGAGTGCGATGAGGATGCCTGGGACGATGCGTTCGTATGCGGCGGTCGCGCCGCCGATCATTCCTTCGAGGATGCCGTTTGTGGCGGGGTGGAACGCGCTCGCCTTCCGGCTGAGCACGCTGCCGAAGCCCTGTCCCGCCGCGGAGCCGAGCCCGCACAGCACGCCGATCCAGAATGCGCGGCGCGGGATTTTCACGCCGCGATCCGGCGCGAGCGCGAGCGCGACGCCGCCGAGGATCACGATCGCGCAGGCGATTTCCGCCAGGCCGAGGCGCGTGCCGAGCCAGAGCCATTCCGTGATCGCCGCAAGCGGCGCGGCGATGCAGTGCGTGAGCAGCATCGTGAGCCGCGGGCCGATGCGCTCCATCGCGCCGAACATGGCGACATCGCCGAGGCCGAAGCCGATGAAACCACTCGCGATGAACCACGGCAGCGCCGGGCCGCCGAGCAGCGAACGCCCGGCGGTGTGCGCGCACAATCCGAGCAGGATGGCGGCGCTGACCATGCGTGCGAGGTTCGCCGGAGCGCCACCGACGATTTTCGCAGAGCGCGCCGCGCAGATCGCGGAGCAGCTCCAGAGCAGCGTGGTGAGGATGGCGGGCAGCATGAGGGCGCGGAGTAAAGCGATTGCGCGCGGCGAGGCGCAAGCCGCAAGGGCGGGGGCGGAAAGTTCTCAGTGCTCAGTGCTCAGGATGAAAACCAGTCTGAGAACTGAGAACTGAGCACTGAGCACTTTCCTCACGCTTCCCGCGTTGACCGCGCCGGTCAGTGTGGGGTTAATGCAGCATGTCTGAGCCGATCGAACCTGAGCCACAGCCGGAGGCAAAAAAGCCGGTGACTGACTTTGTCCAAAAAGCCGCCGAGGAAGTCCGCAGGCAGCCGGTGAAGTCGCTGGTATGGGCGTTCTTCGTTGGGATTTTCCTGACGATTTTCCCGATCGGCAGAATTCTCGGCCTCGTCACGGGCATCATCTTCGGTCTGCTGCGTCCGGTGCTGCTGCTGCTCGGGCTGGTGAAAATCTCCGAGGTGATCAGCGAGAAGCGCAAATGATGGAGCCGGCAGAAATCGCGCGTCGCGCCAAGGAGGCCGCCGGAGGAATCCGCGATCTCGGGAAACGTGTGGCGGATAATCCGGTGTCCGCAGTGCTCAGCGCGCTGGTCGCAGGTTTCCTGTTCGGACTGGTGCTGCGGCTTTTTGAGCGCGGCCCGGAAGAGCGGCGGGAGAAATAGGCTGCGAAACTTCCGCTACGATCGGCGGAAGAGCGAGTGGATGTCGGTCGCGTCCATGTCGCTGAGATCGAGTTCGGTCTCGCCGCGCGCTGACGCTCTCTTGAGCTGTTCGCAGATCTGTTTCACCGCGGGAGCCGCGTAGTATTTCATCGAGCCGACGGTCTGGTCGGTGCCGAAGATGAGGACGAGGATGCAGTTCTCATCAATGTTCAGGATGAGCGTGCTGTACGTCTCGCCCTGCTGGTACATGCTGGTGAAATTGTGCTCGTTCACGAGCTGCGCCATGAAGTGCGTCGCGTTGTACGCATTCGAGCCGAGTGTCGCGAGCGTGGTGGTGTCCAGAGCCTCGGCATTGCCGTGCTGCTGGATGAGGTAGCCGGCTTTCTCCACGACCATCGTGAGCAGCGCCTCGCTCTTCCTGACGAGGTCCGTGAGGACCTTGTCAATGAAGTGCATGTCTTCCTCGTAGAGTTGTGGGAATGCCATCGTGTTTGGGATGTTGGGGGGTGACTACTTGTTGAGGTATTTGTGGATGAGCAGCTTTGTGATCATGTTCAGCGTCTCAAACACACCCTCACATTTGGCGGCGCTCGCCTCGAAGAAGGGCACATGCACCTCGCGGTTGTTCAGCACGTATTCGAGATACTCGACCGGTGCGACCTCCTCCTTGTCGCGCTTGTTGTACTGGATCACGTAGGGGATGTCGTCGAGCGAGAGGTTCAGCGTCTTCAGGTTGTCCTGCATGTGCTGGAAGGTCTCGATGTTCTCCCCCATTTTCTCATACTGCGAATCGGCGACAAACACGATGCCATCCACGCCGCGCAGCACGATCTGGCGCGTGGCATTGTAGATCACCTGGCCGGGTACGGTGAAGAGCGAAAACTTCGTCTTGAAGCCCTTGATCGTCGTCGCCTCGAGTGGGAAAAAATCGAAGAACAGCGTGCGATCGCTGCTCGTCGCGAGCGAGGTCATCTTCCCTTTCGTGGTCTCCTCGGGGACTTGGACGTTGGCGTGGACCTGTTCGAGGTTCGTGGTCTTGCCGCTTTTTGCGGGACCGTAATAGACGATCTTGAGCTGCAGTTCCTTGGTTGCGCGATTGATGATGGCCATGGTTGAGGGCTGTTACGAATTGAGAGTTGCGAGCTGTGCGGTGAGACTTCCGAGGGATTCCGGAAGCCGTTCCCCGGCGTGGCCGAGTGTGCCGAAATAGATCTTCCCGCGGCGGGCGATGTGGCAGGGGCCGTGTTCGGACTGGATGGTGATTTCCGTGGCAGTGCCGAGCCGCATTTCCGCCGTGTATTTTTCCAGACGTCCGAAAATCTGCGGCATGAAGGCCGCAAATGTTTCCGCGGAGAAGCCGGACGGGAGATTCTGAGCGATGACGAGGCCTTCCTCGAGTGCGATCAATGAACCCGCGACACCGGGAATCAAGCACGCGCGCCGCACGATTTCTGCCGGGGATAAAGCGGGGACCGCATCTGCTGTGGCGACCGGATTGGTTTCCGGCGCGGCTTGCGGCATCGCGACGGGCTCTTCGCGGACGAGCGTGAACTTGAGAGGCGGTGCCTCCATTGCCACAGGCGTCTCGGCAGCTTCTGCGGGCGCGGGCGTCGGCGGTGTGGCGATGTCGATCGGTGCCACGGCCACTGGAGTCGGAGCAGGAGTCGGTTGCTCCGGCTTGGAGTGATGTCCGGCGGTGGGGCCGAAGAAATCCGGCAGACTGTGATCGATCTCAGCGGCCTCGCGGCGCTTCGTGGCACCGGTCGCGGCGACGAAGGCGGGCGCGATGATCTTCAGCGGGAAGATGAGTTCGAGATCGTCGGCGATTGAAATCGGGCAGTTGACCCCTGGCCGCATCCACATGCGCACCTGCGACCACGGGAATGCCACCTTGCCCTTTTGCAGTCCGGGACTCACAGCCTGTGAGGGAATGATGAGCTTGGTGTCGCCGGACACGAGGGAGAATTCGCTGCGGATTCCCTCGGGCCAGCCGGCTGCGAGTTCCACAAAGGAAATCATCAGTTCGCCAGTTGCGCCTGCGGGCACAGTAGCCTTTGCCTTCGGCGTGATTGCCGATGCAGGGAAATGTGAGTGTCCATTCCCATTGCCATTCGCAGGGGCTGCCGGGGTGATCCCGGGCATCTTCACAATCCTCGGCTGTGCGACCTGTGGAATCGGCGCTGGCGCGGGCATTGGCTGCGGCGCGCTGGCTGCCGGCATCACCGGTTCGGCATGCAGCACCTCGGGCGCTGCGGCTGCGGCGTCGGTCACGCTGCGGCTGCTGCCGGTCTTGCCGAAAAGTCCGTTCGCATCGTCCGGCACGTCATACCGCCGCTGGTCGCTGCGGCGGCCGAGCCGCTTCGCATCCACATTCTTGAAGACCTCGGAAAGCGGCACATCGATCATCTGCTTTTCCTCGACCTCCGATTTTCGGAAGGTTCCCTGCGGTGCCTGGCGGAGCAGGCTGGCGAGCGACATCTTCACGGCGCCCGATGGCAACTGCTTGAGGATCGTATTCACCGGGAGCATGATTTTCACCTCCGGATCGGGCATCTGGTTCACGATCGCCTGGAGCTCCTGCGGCAGCTTCTCGAGGATCGCGCGCAGTGAAAGTGAGGCCACCTCGACGCCGGTCCCGATCGGCTTCTCGACCGTGCGATGCACGGCCGCCGGGGCTGCGGTGACTGAGGGAACGGCTGCCGTTTCGTCCCTGCGGAAGATGCGTTTGAGAAACTTTAACATCGTGGTTCGGATTTGCGGGGACGGACTAGCAGCCGTGGTGCCACGCAGTGTTGATAAAACAAAAAGAATGTTTGCGGCCAGTTGGGTGCGCGTTCTGCTTTTCGCCTCGTTGAGCAAAGTTCACTTCCACCTTCAGTCGCAACCCATCATCAGCCCCAACTGCCCCATGGCCGCGCGCCAAAAAATCCTCATTCTCGACGACGAGCAGGACCTCTTGGAAATCTATCAGGAGATTCTCGCACGGCTGCCCAGCCAGCCGGAAATCCGCACTGCAAGCTCCGGCCCCGATGCCATCGCGATGCTCGAAAATGAGCCCTTCTCGCTGCTGCTCGTGGATCTGAACATGCCGCAGATGGACGGCTTCCAGGTGCTCGCCATCGTTCGTCGCCGCGTCCCCGCGCTGCGCACCGTGGTGATGACCGGCTCGACCGAGGACGACCTGCGCGCACGCGCCTATCGCGTCGGCGTGGACCTCTACATGGAAAAGCCGAAGACCGGTCGCGAGATCATCTTCTTTGTGGACTGCATCGAGAGCCTGCTCGAACGCGAAAGCCAGGGCGGCTTCCGCGGCGTGCATAGCAAGACGCTGCTCGACATCATCCAGCTCGAATGCCTCACGCAAAATTCCTGCGTCCTGAAAATCTCAAGCTCGATTGGAGAAGGGCGCATTTGGATTCAGAAGGGCGAGATCGTGGATGCATCCGTCGAGGACAAGGTGGGCAAGCCCGCCATCGTCGAGATGATAGGCTGGAAGGCTGGAAATTTTGAGGTGCTTCCTGCGGGTTTGCCGCGGCCGCGCACCATCTTCATCCAGTACGAAAGCCTCCTCATGGAGACCGCGCAGTCCCTCGACGAGGCGGACGAGAAAGGCACGGCGGAAGGCCAGACTCCTGAGTCGCTGCTGAGCGCATTCTCCCGCTTCACCGGCGTGCAGTTTGCCATGGCGGTGGACCTCGGTGAGACGAAGAAATACGAGCACTGGGGCTGCGATGATCCTGCGCCACTGGCTGTTTGGATCCACCAGACCGCGCACGCCTTCGACCAGCTCGGCGCAGAGCTGAAAGTGGGCGAGCTCCATGACATCCAGGCCTTCGGCCCGCAGCGCAATCTGGCCATTCTTTCCGCCGACGACGAAGTGCTCGGCGTCGGCTTTACCCGTGCACTCGCCCTTCAGCAAATCCGTGAAACCCTCAGCCAAATCGAAGTAAGATGGGCGTCCTAAAACCATTTGTCCGCACGACCATTCCGATCGAGGCAAGCCGCATGCCGTCCGGCTGCTTTGCCGTCCACCGCGAAGGCGGGATCATCTGCAGCACACTGCCGCAATGGTTCCCTCAGAGCACTGCGGAGGAGATCGGGCGCACCGCGCTCGCGGCATTCCGCCTTGCGGGCGAGACCAACGTCATCATCCATGATGTCTCCGTCCGCTACAGCGGCATGAGCATCGTCGCCCGCGATCTTCGCGGCGGCGCTCTCATCTTCCTAGTCCCGAACGAAAGCCACTTCGCACGCAAGCCCACACCCACAAACATGAACAACAAGAACCTCGATGACTTCATCCTGCATCTCGAGACGCACATCGAGTGCTGGAAGCAGTTCAATTCCTATGTCACCCTCGCACGCGACAAAAAGTTCACCGCCGAGGACGACGCGCAATTCCTCGATCTCAAGAGCCTTATCACGCAGGGCACCGAGATCATCCTCGCCAGCGACGTGAAGTGCGGCCTGCGCAAGGACGACGTGCTCTCGCTTTTTGCCAGCGCGCCCTCGCTCCGATATCTCGCGGAAATGAGCGACAGCATCCCGGGAGTCGAAGGCCAGTGGCACCGCATCTATCTCCACCTGCAAAGCCTGCTCGGCCAACTCAAGGTCCAGCAGAACAAGCAGGCGGAAAAGGCGAGCAGTGGCTGGAGTCTTTTCGGGAAAAGGAATTAGCCGTCGGGGAGATTTACCCGCACACACGGAACCCCGCCTACGGAGAGCCGTCCGTCCTCGGCGGCCACTCTGACCGGCGAAGCGGCACTTCATCGGATCGCGCGAAACGCGAACGTGTGCGCAAAATTAGGCGCTGCGCGCGGAAGGACGTGGCCGGCGGGGACGCGCGGCGCTCCACGCTTCGCGGCTACCTTCCCGCGGCCCACTGCACTGCGTTCTTCAGCAGTGTCTGATACGCGGGCAAGTCGTGCGCGCGGGCATCGTGGCCGAGCGTGAGGCCGACGATGCGGGCCTTCGGGTGCTTCACCACGAAGACTTGCGGGAAAGTTTTCCCGGTCTTCGGGCTCGTCGCCTCGACGAGCACTTCGATCGTGTTGCCCGCGGGATCGGCGGCGTAGTTGTAGAGTTCGTCCGTGATCTCGAAACTCGCAGGCACGCCCTTCGTGATCGGGTGCGCGGCGCTCGTGACTTTCACCGGGTACGCCCCGAGCGCGTCGTGACCGTGCGTGCCGCCGCCGACGACTTGCAGATTCCACTCGGGGAAATTTTTCCACGCGTACCAAGTCCCCGGATGATGCGCGACGATTGCACCGCCGCGGTTCGCGTAGGCGAGCAGCGCCTTCGTCGTCGCGGAGGAAACGGGCTGGTTCGCGCTCCACACGAGCACATCCACGTGGTCGAGGATCGCGGGGACGCCGTTCGCGTTCTGCGTGAAGTCCACCCAGCCGCACACGGGCGCGAGCGTGGCCTTGTCGGTGCCGCCGAAGAATTTCACGAAGTCATGCGAGCTGCCGCCGCCCACGATGAGCACGCGCGGGCCGTTCGCCGGTTTCGTCGCAGGCGGTTGCGGGACTGCGTCGTCAAACTGCGGCTTGAAGTTCGCATCCTCATCGGCACCCGCTCCCGTCAATCTAAGCTTGCCGTTTCCGGGGAGGGTGAGGCTCCGGGGCTTCGACGCCTCGGGCTTCGGCACCGTCGGCAGCGGCGCATTCGCATCCGCCAGTTCCGCCGTCACTGCCACGATCGTCGGTGCCGCACTCGCTCCGAAGGACTCCAGCACGACCTTCTCGATCGGCGCGGTGCGCGTGAGCGGCTTCGCGAAGTAGCGCATCTGGTGGTTGTTCGAGAGCACGTCCACGAACTTCGATCCCGGCACGTCCACGCGGTGGAAGTAATCCGAAAACTCCGTCCCGTTTTTGCACACGATGCTCTCCTTCTGCCCGTCGGCGTAGTGCACGGTGATCTTCAGCACGTCGCTCGTGTCGCCGTTGTTCTGGTAGCCCCAGCCAGTCACGCCGCCGAGGAAGTGCAGCCGGTTCGCCTTGAAGCCTCCGAGCTTCGCCTCGACCTTCTGCGGCATCGTCTTCGTGATGCCGTGAATGCTCTTGAGCACGATGATGTTCATCGGCGCTTTCTCGAGCGCGACGATGTTGAACGGCACGCCTTCGACATTCACCGTCCCAGTCTTCTTGAAGACGAACGAGTCCTGCTTCGCCGCCTGGCTCGCGTAGAGGCCGAGCGCGGTTGTCGCGGTGAACGCGTCGCGCAGGTCCACCACGCGGAATTTCCCGCCGTCCACGCTCTGCATGTAGGCGATGATGTCGCGCAGCGTCTCGCCGCCGAG
>JAYWEO010000193.1:0-4594 GCA_043779225.1 Prosthecobacter sp. | reverse complement strand
CCGGCGAGACGCCGCGCATACGATCGGGAACTCGACGAGGCGGATGTCCCTCTCCGAACACGAGAGCGAGAAGTTGGGAAAATCGAGCGCAACATCTCGCACGATGCACGGCTGCGGTTGGAGGATTTCATCCGCGGCGCGGTGATCGAAGTGCGTGTCACCGATCCCGCAAATCCGAATGGCTCCGAGATTTTCCAGCTCGAAGTCCCGCCGCTGACTGCCCCCGGCGCGCGCTTTCGCCTGCCGCGTGCAGAGCCCTTTGATGGCGGCACGGTGACCGTGCGCGTGAAGGCACTGCCCGGCTTTCGCTTCAAGGCGAGCGGCCCGGACCTGCGCTGCGATCTGCGTATCAGCACGCAACGCGCGACGCAGGGCGGCACGGAGATGATCCAGGGAATCACCGGCTCGATGCTGCGCGTGCAGATCCCCGCAGGCGTCGGACGCAGCGCCGTGCTGCGCATTGCCAGTGAAGGCCTGCCGAAGCCGCGCGGCGGTCGCGGAGATTTGCTCGTGCGGATCACCTATCGCCCGGATGTGCGGAGTTCGCGCATCGGCGGACGGTGAGTGTAGAGGGCGATTCTCGGAACACGCCGACCTTCGGCGCGTCCTGTTCGCAAGTCGTCGGACCAGCGCGGTCCTAGACGGTTTCGGGCGTGGCGTCGGGCGCAGCGTCGGGCGTTTCGGAAGTCGCCGGCGCATCCTTGCGCTTCAGCTTCTCGGCCTTCTTCGCCTTCTTATCCATTTCACGCCGACGCTTCTCAAACTGGTAGTTGGGTTTTGCCATGTGTGTGACCACTGTCCCACCTCGTGGCAAAACTTACGAGCGGTAAATGCGGCTTTCGCACATGGGGAAAAATTTCACCCGCTCATTTCCTGCGCTGGAATCCTCGTCGTGCCCATCGAATCCGGGATGCTGCCCGCGACGCGGAGTCCTGCTCGCTTCCGTGCGCGATGTCGCGTAGGAAACGCACACTGCACCCTTTCCCAGAATTGCCGCCTACATTGAAACGCACCCTGTTCCGCCTCATCCGCATCTGCCTGCTCGTTTATGCCTGCCTCTGCATGCTCATCGCCGGATGCCAAAGCAAGATGCTCTACTTCCCGACGAAAAAAACCGAGCCCGAGGCGCTCGCCGATGCGGCTGCCAGCGACATCGAGCCATGGCGCGATGGGAAAGGAAAACTGATCGGATGGAAGCGGACCTCTGCCCGGACGAAGGGACGCCTGCTCGTCATTCACGGCAACGCGGGCTGTGCGCTGGATCGCACGTACTGCGCGGAGGCGTTCCGCGGACTGTGGGACGTGTATCTCCTCGAGTATCCCGGCTATGGATCGCGCCACGGCACGCCCGGCAAGAATGCGTTCATCACCGCAGGCCGCGCAGCGGTGGAAAATCTCATGGAAGCGGACAAGCGCCCCATTTTCCTGCTCGGTGAGAGCATCGGCAGCGGAACCGCCGCGGCACTCGCGGGCGCGATGCCAGACGCAGTCGCGGGAGCGGTGATGGTGATTCCATTTGCGCGAATCGAAGAGGTGGCAAAGGCGAAATTCCCGTGGCTGCCAGTGTCGCTGCTGCTCCGCGACAAATTCGACAACATCGCCGCGCTCGCCACATTCCACGGGCCGGTCGTGTTTGTGATCGCGGAAGACGACGAGGTCGTGGGCGCCGCGCAGGGCCGCAAGCTGCACGCCGCCTACGCGGGGCCGAAGAAGCTCATCGTGCTGCCGGGTGCGACGCATAACAACTTCCCGACCGACCCCGCCGCATCGTGGTTCCTCGATGCGAGCGATTTCCTGCGCAGATGAGCGGGCATCCGTGCCGTGACCGCGCGCCGGTGCGAACGAGCCTTCCGCACTCGCATTGAATCTTTCCTGCCCTAGCCTGCCCGTCCTCATGCAAAGACTGCTCCTCCTTTTCCTCCTGCTCTGCGCCACCTGTGAGACACGAGCCGTGAGCCTCGTGACACCGCCGGATATTTCACCGGGTGCTGATGGCGCGACCACCTTGCGCTGGAAACTCGACAGCGCCGCGGGCGGCCGCATCCGCTACGGCCTCACGCCGGATCGGCTCGACCAGACAGCGGGAGATGAAGTCGGCACGGATCACGCGCTGACGCTGAAAGGGCTGAAGCCGGGGACCAAGTATTTCTACAGCATCGGCACAGCGAAACATGAGCTGACGACCGGCAGCTTCATCGCGGGCGGAGGCACGCCTGTCTCGGCGACGAACGCACCCGTGCCGCCGCGAAAGACAACGCTTTTTCAAAAAATCACTGGTTTCACGACGAAGCCCGCCGAGCCCAAGCCGGCAACCGTCCCGCCCGTTTCTCCAAAGGCGGTCATCCGCGACGCACCGGCGACACGCAGGACTTGGGGCAACATCGGCTCGCTGCCGGATCATTTTGCACGGCACGGTGGCGACTTTGCGGCGAAATCCGGGGACGACTATGCGGCACAGGCATGGCGCTTCCGAGAGCGCGCGACCGCGGAACATCTGCCGATGAAGCTCGACACGGATGGCACGGTGCGGGTGTTCGATCCGAAGACGCGTGCGTTCGCATCGTTCAATCACGACGGGACGACGAAGACGTATTTCCGGCCCGACAGCGCGAGCTACTGGCAGCGCCAGCCGGGCAAGCCGGTTCAGGCACCACCCTGGATTTCACAATGAGCCACACCTGCCCTGTCTGCGGTTTCCCGAAACTCACCGAAGCCCCGCGCAGCCTGAGCGGCGGCGGCTCCTCAGAGATATGCCCCGCGTGCGGCTACCAGCACGGCGTGGACGATGACGACAAAGGCATCAGCCACTCCGCCGCGCGCGAAGCGTGGAAGCGGAGCGGGATGAAATGGCACTCGAAAAGCGCGCAGCCGAAGGACTGGAAGCCAGAGCAGCGGCTCGCGGCTGTGCTTCCCCGCGATGGCGTAAAACGGATCGCGCTCACCGGCTGCACGCGCGGATGCGGTCGCGCGCTGGCAGAGTTCTTCATCGCAAAAGGTCACGTGCTCATCGGCACTGCACGCTCGGCGGAAGGCGTCGCGGAACTGCGGGAGAAGTTCGGGCCGCCCCATGATTTCACCGCGCTCGACGTGAGCGACGACGAAGCCGTGCACCGCTGGGCCGAACGCATCACCGTCACGCATGGCGCGCCGGATTTGCTCATCAACAACGCCGCCGTGATCGCCATCAGCGCACCGCTCTGGAAAGTGCCCGCCGCAGAAATCACGGCCACGCTGAACGTGAACATCGCAGGCACCGTGAATACCATCCGCCACTTCGTCCCCGCGATGGCAAAACGCGGCGGCATCATCGTAAATTTCAGTTCCGGCTGGGGCCGCACCACCGCACCAGAAGTCGCGATTTATTGCGCGAGCAAATTTGCCATCGAGGGACTCACTCAATCGCTCGCGCAGGAGCTGCCGGATGGCGTCGCCGCGGTCGCGCTGAATCCGGGCATCATAGACACCGAGATGCTGCGCTCGTGCTTCGCCAGCGGCGCATCCGCGTATCCGAAGCCCGAAGATTGGGCGCGGCGCGCAGGGCCATTCATTCTCGGCCTCACTGCAAAGGACAACGGGCGCTCGGCGGATGTCCCCGGCGTGCCGATCGCCTGAATCCCAGAGTGCGCAACGTACGCGCTGGCTCAAGGCTCGGCTCAATAACTCAGCGTGACGCCGATGTGGGCGCGGGATTTGTCCTTGAGGCCGATGTCATCAATCTGCCAGCCGTAGTCGAAGTGCGCGGAGAGATTGCTCCGGATCTGCCAGCGTGCGCCGATGCCGGCGCTCTGGAGCGTGGTGCCTTTGGTTTCGCCGATGAGTGCGTGCTTCACCTCGGTGTAGCCGACGTCGTGAAAGCCAAGGAATTGAAATTGGTCCTGCGCCTTCTTGCAGCCGACCAGCTTCGCCACGCTGAAGCTCGGCGCATAGATTTCATTGCGCACCAGCACGCCCTGGTCTCCGGAGGCGGAGAGTTCATCGTAGCCGCGCACGGTGTTCTGGCCGCCGAGGAGGAACTGCTCGGTGGACTGCAAATTTCCGTCGGAGAGCTGGCCTCTGGCACTGAGCGACCATGTGCAGCCGAGCGGCAGCTTCGTGGTGCGATCCAGTCCGAGCGTGGCGTAGAAGTAGTCCGCCTTGGAGCCTTGGCGCGCTGCGCCAAAGTTCGTGTCGTTGTTGTGGCTGCCCATCCCGCCGGGGCTCCAGTATCCCGAGAGAGCGAATGAAGTGCTCCCCCATTGGTCCTTCAAAGTGCCGTTATAGCCGAGGCTGAACTGGCCGATCTCCACGGGAGTCCGGAACACCTGCGTGCCGCCGAACTGGAGATTGCTGTTCGTGGATTTGAAATCAAACCCGGCGTTCAGCTCGTGGCTGAAATGCTTCGTGCCACGCAGCGGCACGATGTAGTGCGCGCCCAACTGCCAGCTCTCGCCTTTCAAATCAAAGCCCGTGCCGACGTTCGGTCGCGAGTCGGAGTAGGTGCCGCTGACTTGGAAAATGTGATGCCACGGCAAAGGAACCGTCCATGTGGCGGAGTGCGCGAGGAGCTGCTGGAAGTCCGGGCTCGCGCTGAACTGATAGCTGAACTCGTCGCCGA
>JAYWEO010000192.1:0-14764 GCA_043779225.1 Prosthecobacter sp. | reverse complement strand
GATCTTCTCCGGCGAGAGCTTCGCGATGTCGGGCGCGATGAAAGGATTCCCGCTCTTCGTGCCAGTCCAGATCGAGGTGTGCACCCAGAACGGGCAGTGCGACGAGATGCCGTCGAGGCTCATCCCGCGGCTGTCGAATGCCTCGCGGATTTCCTTCGCCTTCTTCAGTCCCTTGGGACCGTTCAGCATGTAGTTGCTCGGCTGCGCGCCCGCCGCGCCGGCAGCCTTCGCGTAATCCAGAAATTGTTCGAGCGCCTTCGCGCCGTGCTGAGCGCCTTCGATGGAGGGATGGTATGCGTTCTTGGACATGGTGTGGGAATGTGGGAGTGGAATGGGAAAAGGGCACGCCGGATACCGTGCAGCCCGCGCCTTGGCAAACGGAAAGCACACACCCTTCGCTTTGGCTTCACCCGGCGCGGGACACCGCTATCGCAGCAGCGCCACCCGCAGCGACTCCACATAGGCGGCAAAGGCCTCCATCTCCCCCTGCGTCGGCGGCTCGCTGAAGCTTCCGCTGAAAGGCCCGACCTCGCTCGCATTCCGCGAAGTCGTCGCGATGGCCTCATTCAATTGCTGCGGCGTCACCTCCCCCATCGGCCCCTGTTCCCCCTGCGGTCCCGCCGGCCCCTGCTCACCCTGCGAACCTTGCTGCCCCTCACTCCCCGTCTGCCCCTGCGGGATGCCAAAGGTGAAATGCACATTCATCCCGTCGAAGCTCGTCGTCACCGTCGCGGGCGTCCCCGGAGCCAGCGTGTCCACCGCATCCACCACCGCCTGGGCAAAAGGCGGCCCCTGCGGCCCCGGCTCCCCCATCGGCCCCTGCTCACCCTGGGCACCAGTCGCCCCCGGTTCACCCTGCTGCCCCTGCGCTCCTTGCTCACCTTGCGGACCTTGCACACCCGGCAGCCCCTGCGCTCCGCGCGTCCCCGGATTCCCCTGCAGCCCCTGAGCGCCTTGCGGCCCCCGCTCTCCCGGATTCCCCTGCGGACCCTGCGGACCCTGCGGACCCCGCGGACCCTGCGGACCGGCCGGTATATTATCGATGAGCGTCTTGAGCCCGTTAAATTGCGAGCGCATCTGAGGCGCCTCCATGAGCGCACCATCGAGTGGAATATTAGGATTGTAGGGCATTTTGGAGTTAGTTGAGTGTTGAAAGTGGAGTGTTGAGAGATGAGGAAGCGGCATTCGGCGATGAATGTTTTGCGTTGGACGTTGGACGTTGGATGCTGGCTGCTAGGTCTCGTAGTCATTCGGTTCCTCATTAGCCTTTCGGCCCGATATTCCTCTCAACTCTCAACCCTCAACTCTCATCCCGCCGCCAAGGATGGCGCAGCGCGGGGGGATGCCCGCCCCGCGCCACCCCTTCGGGAGCAAATGCTACATCACCGGCCGGCACGTCGGCGCGCTCCACGGGCCCTGGCCCTCGCTGTCCACGCCCGCCACGCGATACCACATCTCTTTCCCCGGCTCCACGCCGTCGGTCTCCGTGCGCGCCTTCGTCGAAGTCGCCACCTGCACCCAGCCATTGTCCATCGTGGGATTCGGGTTTTGCTGGATGACATAGAGCCGCGCCCCGTCCAGCGGGGTCCAGCTCAGCTTCGTCACACCCGGCGCACCGTTCGTCTTTGCGAGCAACTCCGTCGGCGCTTCGAGCGGCGGCAGCGGGGTGCGCGGGGGCCGCACGTCGAATCCCGTGCTCGTGATCTTCTCCAGGACGCCTTGCGTCGCGCTCTGGGTGAATCCCGCGAGATTCGTCAGCGCATTGTTCCATGCGACCAGGGCGGCGTCGCGCTGGTCCATCAGGTTCTTCAGTGTCGTCTGTGCGCCGAGGTGGGCGGTGTTCGCCGTGACTAGGTCTTCCTGCGCATTCGAGAATGCCGTGAGGACCGCCGCGTTTCCAGGCACGTTCGGGTTCGCCGTGCTCTTTGTGATGATGTCCTGCCCCCTCTGGAGTTTGTCCGGGAGAGGCAGCTTATTGGTATTGATGGCAATGATGGCCATGGCTCTTGGTATGTTTGGTTTTGGAGCCGCCGGCGCCCAACATGCGCCGCTGTCCCAATGAGTTCCATCGTTCCAGTGTGGCATAGGTTCCGGGGGTTCTGTTTGTTTGTTTAGTTTTGCTATTTGCAGAATCCGGGCACTCACCCGGTTTCTGTTTTCCGACATAAGCCCACCCCGTGCCAACTTCCCCCGCGAAAAACTATTTGCATAGTGTTTTACCTATGAAGCAGCGAGCCCGTCCCGCCTGGTTCCCCGGACGCTTGCCGCACATTTGCCATCCCCGATTCCCCCGTTTTTCTCATTTCTGTTTCTCAATTTTGCAAATCAGTAATTATAACTATTTCGCATTCTTTTGAACAATCATGGCAGCAAGATCCTTTTCCAAACCCCTCGCCATCCCTCTTCCCTCGTAGATTCTCAAATCTGAGAAGAAAAGCGGTGTTTCGCCGCCGATTCCCGCCCGCCCTTCGTTCCCTTTGGCGCGAGCCATCTCTTTACGCCTAGGACGCTCGGGGCGCGTGATCTTCAGCTTCGGCGCGAGCGACTCGAAGAGCGCGTCAAAATGCAACTCCCAACCCGTGAGGCCCCCGGCCGGCCCGTGCTTCCTTCTCCTCCCGTGCTGCGCGAATCAAAATTGCCATTGACCTCATGCCCAATTTTCCCGCATAGCTATCCCACGTCGTCCTGCGTAGCACCATTCTGGATCGAGCGCAGGAGCCGTTCCTCCCATCGCACCATGAAAACATCGTTCATCGTCCGCCGCCTCGCCGCCTTCGCTTTCACCGTCGCCCTGTGGTCCGCGCACCCGGGCACGGCCAGCGCCGATACCCCCGCCCTGACCATCAGCGGTGGCAATGACGTCTCACCCTCGGCTGGCTTTACCCTTGGCTGGGGCTTCACCCTCTCCTCCACCGTCACCGTCAGCCAGCTCGGGCTATGGGACTCGGGATCCAATGGCTTCGGCGAAGCGCACGCCATCGGCATTTATACCTCGGCGGGCAGCACCCCGCTCGTCAGCACCACCATCGCCGCCGGCAGTGGTGCCACTCTGCTCAATAGCTTCCGCTACGTCTCCGTCACCCCCACCATCCTCGGCGCCGGCACCTACAACATCGGCGCTTACTACACGACGACGGTCGATAATATCAACAGCACTGGCTCCACCGTCACGCCCGCCAGCGGCGTGACCTTCAACTTTAACCGCTTCATCGGCGGCGCGAGCCTCGCCAACCCTACCACCGCCAACGTCAGCAACGGCTTCTTCGGTCCGAACTTCCAGACCGTTCCCGAACCCGCCACCGGCCTCCTCGCCCTCGCCGGAGCCGCCGTCCTCCTCGCCCGCCGCCGCCGCCGCGCGGCCCTGAGTCGGCGTCTGGCGCAAACGCCCTTATAGCAAGCCCGAAGCGGTGCGCTAGCCCGAGCCCGCTGCTGGCGGGCCTGGCGTGCGGCCGCGGCCCGTGCGAGGTGGCGTGGGTGCGGTGCGGCGTGCGCGGGTCTTGGTCTTCGGGGTGAGGAAGAGCGTGGTCAGCTTTTCGTAGAGGGCGAAGAGGTGTTCGACGCGCTCGCGGTCGCTGCGGAAGGGCTCGGCGCGGTAGCAGCGCTCGACGGCGCGATCCAGTTCCGCGTGCGCCTTCGCGAGTGCGGCGGGCATGGTGAGCGGGTCGTACAGATCGGCCAGCGTGCTCATCCCGCGCGGCGGCAGGTGCGGTTCGCGCGCGGCGAGGACGGCCCGCGCCGCAGTCTCCACCTTCGCCCGCTGCTCGGGCGTGGGCGTCGGCCAGGGGAAGCTAACTTCCTCTGCTGGCCTTATCAGGCCGTTTTAGGCATCAACACCGAGGATCAAAACCGGAATGTCGATATCCGCCTGCCCGCGTTGCTTGAGGTCCCAGACGAATTGTTCGAAATAAGAAACTCCCGTGGACATCTGTTTCGCGAGTGTATTAACCGGGACGATTTCGACGCCTGCGACGATGTGACCGAGGTTACGGAAGATGGTCATCTTTGCGCACACGTTATACACCATGAAGGCATACTTTCCGAGCTGCACTTCGACGCCGAGCTTGTCCTTCAAGAAGGACATTTCGAGGTCGGCTCCTATTTTTTGGCAGGCTTCACCTTCGTCTCAATCACCGAAATGGCGTCTTCCTCCTCATTCATTGTCTTCGCGAGCCTCTGCTCTCGCTTCTCTGCCGAAGCATAGTCCGCGAAGACTTCTGCCAAATCAGGAATTCCGCTGCTGGAGCGAACAACAACCCAAACCGTGTCTGCTGATTTACTTTTCATTATAGTGAGGTGCTTTGGTGTCTTTGAGGCGATTGTGCCAAGCCAGAACGTCGACGTATTCAAGGAACGTGCAAAGTTCGCTCAGTCCGCTCGTCCTAAAGGTTGGACGTCTCAACTGGCGGGTGAAAAGGCCGCGGCGAGTATCGTTGGAAACGACGGTGAATCTCGACTCGTTCTTCGGAGCGACCAAATGAAAATCGTTGAAGCGTAAGAGGCCGGAATAAACCGGGGTCGAGTGCTCAACCTCGAAAAGCGCGTGTAGGTCACTCGCTCCGCGCCCAAGCCAAATGACGTCAATCTCCTGAATAATCGGCATTACCGATTCCAAGCTGTCGGGCAGGTTTTCTCGACACGTAAACCTGCCAGCGATGTTCCAATCTAAGTCGGGTCGGTCTTTCCGCGGTATCCAGATGTCGTAACCCTTCGCGGCCCCGACAGCACCGAGGAGCGTTTGGACTTGGGGGTGGGTGAGGCTTGGCGCTGTTCGAAGCTTGTTGGAATCAATCAACCGATCCAACACACCGAAGCCAAAGTTACCTTCGACGTTGAAGCGTCCAATCTTCGGTAAATACATCTCCGTTCCTTGGTTCTGTGGATAGACCATCGCTTTGTATTGGCCATCCTTGGCGGGACCGGTGATCCGAAAAACTTCCTCGTATTCCTCGAATGGGACAAATAGCGGTTCAGCTTGGCCATCCCAAAGGAAACAGATAACGGACGGATGCCCCTCAAGTTGCTGGAGGTCATCTTTGCGGAGGCCATAGAACGCTTCCTCTCGCTTGTGGACCTTCGAGTAGCGAATATAGACCCGTGCTGCTTTCGCCCCGATTTCATAGAGCGATTCGCTTCCCGGAAGTTTTTGCAGAGCGCCGTAGCGGTTCCTGATTTCAGCAAGGAGTGCGGGTTTCAGGAGATTCGGCATCTGCAGTCACTCTTAGTTGTTACTGGCGTGCAGCCCGTGGTCGAAGTGCCACACGATGCGGTTGCGAAGCTGAAGGCCGAGCGCCTTGAACCGGTGATAGAAAAACATGTCCAGCGGGAAGATTTCGCCGTCGTTCACGTGGTTCCCAACCTGCCAACAAAGGTTGCCATCAGGTGCGAGAACCCGAACGAGTTCCACGAGGAGTGGCTGCATTTCGGTGAGGTATTCCTCGATCGGCACCTGGCGCTCGTAAGCTTTCCCAATGTTGTAAGGTGGTGACGAGAGAATGAGGCGGACGAATGAATCGGGCAGGGCGCGGGTGAAGGCTGTCGTGTCTGCGCATGCGATCACGGCGTCAGCTTTCATCGAAAACTGGTCTGTGACCTCGAAGTGCGTTTTGAAGAGCGACATGGCGGCAACGTGGCGTGTTTAGTTTGCGCTGAAAAGAAGCGAGTCTGGAAAAAAGCCGGAAATCGTGAGGGCGACCTCGGCGATGCGCACGGGCCACTCGGAGTATTCAATGCCGTGGAACTGGTCCACGTTCACGATGGGGAGCAACTGCTGCCCGCCCGCGCCGCTGGCGATCTCGCGGATGACCTCGATCTCCAGCGCGCGCAGTTCGCGGTAGGCGAGGACGAGGAAGTTCCCGCAGCCGCACGCGGGGTCGAGGAACTGGAGCGAGCGGAGCCTTTGATGGAAGCCCTCCATGCCCGCGCGGCGGCGCGTGGAGCGGTCGTTCTTTATCCCGGTCCACTCGGCGCGCAGCTCGTCGAGGAAGAGCGAGCGGAGCACTTTCAGGATGTCGCGCTCGCTGGTGTAGTGCGCGCCCTGCTGGCGGCGGGACTGGTCGTCGAGCACGCCCTGGAAGAGGGAGCCGAAGACGGCGGGGGAAATCTTCGCCCACTGGAAGTCGCAGCAGTCGAGGAGCGCCTGGCGCATGTCGCGGGTGAAGCGCGGGAAGCCGAGGCGCTCGGCGAAGAGGCCGCCGTTCACGTAGCGGAATCCGTGGAAGATGTCCGTGTCGTCGAGCACGCCGTCGGCGCGCGGGTCGTTCAGCCAGGCGCAGAGTTCGAGGAGACGCGCGCCGCAGTCCGAGCCGTCCTCGCGCGTCTGCGTGCGGATGAACTGCGTGAAGACATCGGGCGCGAAGATGGCGGTGTCTTCCGCGAAGAGGCAGAAGAGGACGCGGACGAGCAGGCGCTCCAAGTCGTGCCCGGTGGAGCCGCCCTTTTTCAACGCATCGTGCAGTTCGCACATGCGCTCGTAGGCCTTTTCGTTTGCGGGATCCTCGGGGTCGAGCCGCACGCGCGTCTGCCCGAGCATGAAGGCGAAGTGCCGGATGTGCTTCGGGAAGTCAGCGAGCGTGAAATGGTGCGGGGCGACCTTCCTTCCGGCGAAGAGCGGGAGGTCGAGCTGTTCCTCCGGCTCGAGATCATAGAGAACGAAGTGCGCGAAGTCGGAGACGAGGACGAAGCGTGGGACTTCGTCCCAGCGGTTCTCGCTCGTGAGCGCTTCGATGTAGGCGAAGGCCTGGCTTTCCGCCTTGTCGAGGCTCTCGCCGAAGCTCTTGTGCTCGACGAGCAACTTTCCCCTCCAGAGCAGATCGATCGCACCCTTGTTGCCTTTCAGGTTGATGACATTCGCCTCGAAGGACGCGAGCGAGGCCCGGCGCAAGCCGAAGACATTGAAGAAGTCGTTCCAGAAGGTCTGCTTCTCCGCGCTCTCGGAACGGTCGCCCGCGTGCTCCCGCGAGAAGCGGATGGCGCGGTCGCGGACTTCGTTCCAACCAAGGTGGGGCATGGCGGCGCGGACAATGCGAGGCGCGCAGGGAAATGCAAGACGGGTTGCGGGAGGATTTGATCATTTCCGGTGCTTCGCTCCGCCCTTCTAGTCATCCACTCCGCACGAAGGGTTCCATCATCTCGTCCGCCTGCTCGCGTCGTTGATCCTGTTCACCACCGGCGCGGCCCTTGCGGTCGAATCGGGTGAGCCGAGGCATTTGAAGAAGTTCGCCCGGTTCCCGGACTGGGAATTTCTGGAGACGTCCGCGGAAAAGGCTTTCAGCGTCACGCGGCTGGAGGTGACGGGAACGGAGTTGGGGGACGTGAAACTTCTCGGGGCAGGAATGGGTTCGGGATGGCGAGATTTGAGCAGCGGGAGGTGAGGAGGATGGAATTTCGGCGTAACGCTCTCTGGATAGATGATTTGCGAGGCACCGCTGTAAGAAGGAATGGGCGGAAGGTGTGAGGAAATTTGCAAATACTCAGGAACGGCTGGCGGATGTTCCTCATCGGCTGGCAAATGTTCAGCAACGGCCGGCGGATGTTCCGCAACGGACGCCGGATGTCGTGCAACGGCCGTCGGATGTCGTGCAACGGATGCCGGATGTCGTGCAACGGACGCCGGGTGTCGTGCAACGGACGTCGGATGTTGTGCAACGGACGCCGGGTGTCGTGCAACGGACGCCGGGTGTCGTGCAACGGACGCCGGATGTTCCGTTACGGGCGCCGGATGTTCTGCAACGGGCGGCGGGCGTTCTACAACGGCTGAGCGATGTTCGTGAACGGCTGGCGAGCGCTCATGAGCGGCTGGCGTTTACTCTTCAACGGCGGGAGGGACTTTCCAAGGGCACGTTGTAACGGGGGCAATCCTGCCCGCGGGATGGCGGCGCGGAGGGACGCGGACAGGAATGTCCGCGCGACGGTCGCAGGACGCCTCCGGCGTCGCCAAGTGCAGGATCCACGCTAAACGACGAACGTGTGAATGGCTGTGAATAACTCGTCCGCCGGTTGACACCTTTCGCCGACCCCGCTAGCTTCCGCGCACTCTCCGGGGTGCCATGCTCCTCAACCGTCCAGTCCTGGTCTTGAACAGGCTTTGGCAGGCGATTCACGTCTGCTCAGCCCGGAGGGCTTTTTCGCTTCTGTGCCAGGGCCATGCGCAGGTGGTGCATACCGAGGATGGCAGCTTTTCCACGCACGACTTCGACAGTTGGCGCAGCCTCTCGCAACGCGAACCCGGTGCGCAGATGGTGCAGACGGTCGCGTATAAAATCCGCCTGCCCTCCGTGATCGTCCTCATGCTGTTCGACCGCATGCCGCGCAAGGAGGTGAAATTCACGCGCCACAACATCTTCGAGCGCGACCGCAACACCTGCCAGTACTGCGGCAAGAACCTCGACCGGCGCGACCTGAATCTCGACCACGTCTTCCCCCGCGACCGGGGCGGCCAGATGAGCTGGGAAAACATCGTGTGCTCCTGCATCCCGTGCAACACGCGCAAGGGCAACCGCACGCCAGACGAGGCCCGCATGAAGCTCATCCGCAAGCCCGAGCGGCCCAAGTGGCGGCCCTTCGCGCATCTCACCTTCGGTGCCGAGCATCACGAAAGCTGGAAGCATTTCGTGGACTTCGCGTATTGGAATGTGGAACTCGGCGAAGGGTCTTAGCCTCGCGCGATCATAAGCCTCTCGGCTGTCCAGCGATCACGGCATCGTCGCCGTGAGCCGCATGAAGATCACCGGATTCGCACGGAACGAAACGCTGAAGGTGTGCCTATTCCCGCTGCCGGTATCCGGCACTGGCAGCCAGGCACCCGCAGACAGATCGGGCCGCCATTCCGCGCCGTAGGTGACGTTGCCCACTCCGTCGGGCTGGATGAAAGTGATCGTATAGTTGTCCCCGAGGATCTGCGGCTGCGAACGCATCCCGGTGTGGATCAGGGCGGGATTCTGCGTCGGACCGAACAGGCCGAAGGCCAGCAGATTCGAGACACCGCTGTGGAAAGGATCGGCGGCGTCCGCTCCGTCGCCGGAATTTGCTGCGGAGCCGTACCAGGTCTGCCGCCAGTTTTCCAAAGGCGTGAGACCAGAGCCCGTGAGCGCGATGTCGTAGCTCCCGTTGCTGCCCGTGACATTGCTCGCGATGTGCAACGTGGCGGTCTTCGCACCAAGGGACGCCGGGTGGAATTGCACGGTGAACGTCGCGGTGCCCAGTGGCGAAACCGGCGCGACGGGATTCGCGGTGACGCCAAACGCAGCGCTGTCCGCCCCGCCCACCGTGATGCCGAGCCCGGTGAGACTAGCCGTGCCAGTATTCTGGATTGTGAAGGTCACGCTCGCATTCGCACCGGGCAGCGCGCCGGGAAACTGCACGGTGCTGAGGCCGTCGAAGGCATTCGTGCCCGGAGGACTCTGCACATTGATCGCCGGACCGTCGCCGAGGAAACGCGCGATCGCAAAGTCGTTGAAACCCGCGCTCATCGATCCGCCGAGGAGAATTTTTCCATCGCCCTGCAGCACGACACAGTTCGCACCTGCATCGACGGATTCAAATTCCGCCGTGCTCATCCCGGTGCCGTGAAAGGTCGTGTCCAGACTGCCATCGGCATTGTGACGCAGAACTCCGAAGACACGCTTGGTCCCGTTGAAGGCGGTGCCGCCGACCACGATCTTGCCATCGCCTTGCAAGGCCACGCCACCCGCGAAGTTGTCGCCGTTGCCGAATTGGGTGACCGCCTTGCCACTGCCATTGAAAGTGACGTCGAGCGAGCCAGGGGCGCCAGTCGCGATGTTCCCGTGGAAGCGCGCCACCACGAAATTATAATGGGTGCTGCCATCGAACGTCAGCCCAGCCGCGACGATCTTTCCGTCGGGCTGCACCACCAGGCCGTTGATGGCATCAATGTCGCTGCCCAGGCTGACGACCTGTTTCCCCGTGACGTTGAAAGTCGTGTCCAGCGCGCCGTCGGCATTGTAGCGGGCGAGTGCTGAATCAAGCAGCCCTCCGATGTTTGTCTGCCCCGCGAGAAGGATTTTCCCATCTCCCTGCAGAGTCATGCAAGTGACGAAATCATCGCCGCCGATGTGCGTGACCACCACACCATTGATGCCAAAGGTGGTGTCGAGCGTGCCCGGCATGCCCGTAAAAATATCACCGTGATAGCGCACGATCGCGAAGTCGTTGTCCGTGCCGTTCTGCGCATATCCGGCGACCACGATTTTGCCGTCCGGCTGCACCGCCATGCAGGTGGCATTCGCACCACCGGGGAGAATCTGCGTGATGACTTTGCCGGTGCCGTTGAAGATCATATCCAGCGTGCCGTCGGCATTGTAACGCGCCACGCCGATGCCGCTGTTCGTGCCGTTGCCCACGGAGCCTGCGACCACGATCTTCCCATTCGCCTGCACAGCCACACCCGTCGCCGTGTCACCCCATGCGGCAAAGTCGGTGAGCACTTTACCCGTGCCGCCGCCGAAAGTCATGTCGGGGGTGCCATCGGGATAGTAACGCGCGACGGCAAAGTCATCGTCGTTGCCATTGGTCGCCGCGCCGACGGCCACGATCTTCCCGTCGGGCTGCACAGCCATCCCGTAGATGAAGTTGTAGCCGCCGAGTTCGGTGCTGATCGTCCCCGTGCCGTTGAAGCTCAGATCGAGATTCCCCGCGACCGGAGCCGGGCGGATGACCGTGATCGTGTAGGTCTGCTGCGTCACGCCATCGAGCGCGGTGACGACGATGTGGATCACGTTGCTTCCGACATTCAGCGGGATCGGTTCGGTATTGCTGCCGGAAGCGACCGGGATGCCATTCACCGTCACCGAGCCGATGCCTGCGGATGCCGTCGGCGAGAGCGCGAAGCTGGCCGTCTCAAACGGAATGCTCATCGCGTAGCTGGTGATGGAGCGATCAAACACCGGAAACAGCGAGCCGCCATACAGGACCAAGTCGCAGAGTCTCGCCTCGTGCGAATCGGGCGTGGTGAAGGTCCTGTCCTCCCCGTAAGTCGTGCCGATGCTGTTCGTCGCCTTGATGCGGCAGTGGTACGTGACGCTCTCGCCCGACACCGGGATCTGCACCTGCACGGGGACAAAACTTTGCGCCGTGATGCTGCCCGGAATCGTCGCCACGCTGCCGTAGTTCGCAGCCGGTCCATATTCGAAACTCACCGTGGTCGCTGGGCCATCGTTCGCGCTGGCCCAGCCGTGAAGGACAGCAGTCGTCCGAGTGATATTCGTTGCCTTGTCCGTGCTCGCAGCCGGAAAGCCGATCGCAGGCGTGGTGAAAGTCACATCCGGGCCATACACAAAGCCGTTCGGACCGAAGGCGCGCGTGCGATAGTGATACGTGGTGCCGGGACTGAGACCATTGCGGGTGCCGCTCACGGTGGTGTCCATGCTGCCGCTCACCGTCGAGGGAAACGCACTCACGCTGGAAAGATATTGCGTCGTGGTGCCAAACTCGAAACTCGCGCTGACACTGCCACCGCTTCCACTTGCAGATCCCGGCGTCAATGCCGCGGGCAGCCGGAAGGGACAGGCAAATGATTTTGCCGAGGTCGCGTAGTCGAGGAGGAGCGTCTCCGTGCTCCATGTCGCCATGCCGTCCGAGGATGTCCGGCGGCAGATCTTTTTCAGCGCGGACTTGCAGTAATAGATCTCCCAGTTCGTTCCCCCGAGCCATTCCAGCCAGCACTGCTCCGCAAATTCACCGCCTCCGAAGTCGAAGCTCGAAAAAAGCGTATAGCCGGAATCAATGGTGTCGCTCCGGTAAATCTTGATCGATCCGGAACCACCGGACGCCACGCCTGCCGCATAATAGTGCGTGCCATCCGTCGAAAGCTGGAAGTCCCAGAATACGCTCGACGGAGTCGGCAGCAGCGAACTGACCGTCGTCCATCCGCTCCACGTCGTGAGATCGTTCAGCGAGGCGTAGGCGACCTTCGGATCATGCGCTCCGGCGGCCGGCGTGCGGTCGCTCGACATCGAGACATAAATCCGGTTGCTCGCTGCGTCGTAGAACGCCTTCGGTGCCCACGTGGCTTGCGTGGCACCCGGCACCGTGATGTCCGCCAGCGTCGTCCAAGTCGTCAGGTTCGGAGAAGTGAGGATCCTGAACTTGTTCTGATTCGGATTCGGAGAAGCGATTCCCCAGGCATCCAGCGTGCAGAAGCAATACCACGTCCCACCGACGCGAAGCAGGCAAGGATCGCGCAGCCCCTGCCCCGGTGCAGTCGCCAGATCGCCGGGCGCAAAGTCTGAGACCGTGGCGAAATTATCCTGCGTGAACATCAGCCCGAATGTCTCGCTGCCGGCGCTCAGAACATTGCGCATCACGGGCAGCAGGAAAGCGGTGCCGGGATGGGACGGCGTAACGTTTGCATTCACGCTTCCATTGAGCTGGGCAAAGCGGCGTTCCACCATCGTGGGTGCCAGCGTGCGCACCGTCGGATCACCGGGCTGCGACGGAGCGGTGGTGAAGGTCGCATCGTAGTCGCCGGCTGTGGCCACCGGCACATGCGCCGCAGAATCGCAGGCCGCATCGATGACACTCGCACTCGCACTCCGAAGCGAGATCAGCAAGCCGCACAAAAGCACCAAGAGTTTCGCAAAGCGTACAGTCATCAGAATGGGGAGAGCCTTAAGAATAGTCGCGCGAAGTGAACCCGCGATGGGTGCCTTTTCAAGCCGCAAGACCTTCACGTCAGAATCGTCCCCCTTTTCAAAAACTCAGGAATGGCAACAGTCGCAATCGAGTGGCCATGGAGGTTCGCTTTCATGCCCGCGACTCTGCCGTCCTCCACTCTGCCGGCTGTCATGCCGCGGCAAGAACATCGTGAATCGATTGTGAGTCCGCATCCGGACACACGCCGCTGCGCCGACGCGCGCACAGGCAATCCCTGCCGCCACCGCCCTTCACCTTTCGGAGCGTCTCAAAATATTTTGCGGTTCATTGAAAGAACCGTCCCGCAGGCCCCGTTCTATCCGGGACTATGCTGCATCCCATCTTCCGCCCGCTCGCCTCTTTTGCCCGCGCATCCTCACGCGCGCTGCCTTGCTTTCTCGGCTCTCTCAAACTGGCTTGGACTCCACCGCCCTGGCTGCGAGCCGCAGGACACGGCATCGCGAGACACTCGCATGCCGCGACATTTCTCCTCGTCTCCGCAGCCATCAATTACGGCGCATGGCGCAGCGTGCAGAACCGCGCGCCCGGCCAGCTTCCGACACCTCTCGTCGCAGCCGTCACCGACACGACGCCCACCTCTTCCTCAGCGGCACCCGCATCGAAACAGACCGCCGACACCCGCGACACCTCGAAGCCCCGCCTCCGCACCGTGACGGGCCTCGTTCACTGGCCGCAGCCCGGCTGGGATATCCGGCAGAAGAAACCCTCCGAACCGGTCCTCGTGATCGACTTCGACGGCCCGGCCGCACCGCTCGCACTCATCGGCAAAGTCGCCGAACCCGGCACCGTGAAGATCGCTCCGGAAATCCCCGGCGCCTGGAAATGGCTCACGGCGCAGCGGCTCGCTTTCGATCCGCAGACCGCCTGGATGCCGCCAGGCAGCTACCATTTCACGCTGGGCAAAGACGGCTTCGCCCCGGACTGCGCGGTCACTTTGAAACAGAACCACCCGCGCGACTGGGAGTCACCGCGACTCACAGTCTCATTCCAAGAGTCTTCATTCTACGTGGACCCAGCCACACCCGCGCTCCAGCAGACGGTCGCGACGGTCATCTTCAGCCAGCCGGTGTCGCGGGAGGAAGTCGTGCGCTGCCTCACCGTCGTGAACGTAAGCGGAACCCCGCTCTTCGTGCCCGGCGGAAAGCCGCAGGTGATCGTGGATGAAAAATATCCGCTGCGATTCTTCCTCCGCTCGCCGCTCATCAAGCCGGGTGAAAAGGAAGACCTCGTCCGTTTCCAGATCGCACCGGGACTGACCGCACTCACGGGTGGCGAGCCGATGGAAAAGGAGGCGGTCACAAAAATCACCAGCCCGTCGCGCTACTCCGGGTTCGTTTTCAAGGCGGCCCGCACGCAGCTCGTGCAAGGCGACGAGGACGAGCCGCGGCAGTTTGTCTTCCTCGAAAGCAGCATCGCCGCGAATGGCGCGACCGTCGCGAAGGCCGTGAAGGCGTGGCAGCTCCCGCCGCCGAAGAAGGACAAGGACGGCAAGGAAGAACCGTGGGAGCCGGAGACCGTGACACCGGCGGTGCTCGCAAAGGCGAAGCCCGTGCCGCTCGAATTCATGCCCGGAGAAGACGCGCCGCCGATCGCGAGCGTGTTCGGTTTCCGCCTCGCGCCGCAGGCGCCGGCGCGGCTCTTCGTGCGCGTGCCGAAGGAAACGCCCGCGCCCGGCGGCTTCGCGTTGCGCGAGGATTTCAACGCCATCGTGAACGTGCCGATGTTCCCGCGTGATGCGACCATCCTCGGCAAGGGCGGCATCCTCGCGCTCGGCGGCGAGCGCAAACTGAACATCAAGTCGCGCGGCTACGAACACCTGCGCTACACGCTCGCCCGCGTGTCGGCAGGGCAAATCAATCACCTCGTCTCGCAGACGAACGGCAGTTTCGAGTCCCCCGGTTTTCACGGCGAGATGGGCTTTGAAGACATCGCGCACTTTCACTCATCGGTGCAGACGCTCGTGAAAAAAAACGACCACGAGGCAAACTACTCCGCGTTCGATTTTGCGCCTTCGCTGCTGCGCATCGAGCCGGGTGGCGAGGATGCGCAGCGCGGCCTTTTTCATCTCACCGTCGAGGGAGTCCGCCGCCGCACG
>JAYWEO010000191.1:0-4483 GCA_043779225.1 Prosthecobacter sp. | reverse complement strand
GCCTTGATTTCATCGCCGCGAAATTGCGCCTCCGCCGTCTCCGCGACTTTGCGCGACATCCCCTCGCCCGACTTCAGCAGCGCCTGCGTGCGATCGAATTCCGCACGCGAAGCCGCGAGCGCCGCATCCGCCGACGAAAGCTCCCCGTCGAGGATGACGATGGGCGCGGGATCGAGCACGCGCCCAAAGGCAACACGCTGCGGCTTCAGCTCCGCCTTCTCCGGCTCCGCCATCTCCAGTCCGAGCGCCTTCCACTTTTCCTTCTCCAGCTTCACGACAAAATCCTCGTGCTCCTCCTTCTTCTCACCCGCCGCTTTTCCCTCGGGCTTGGCTTCCTCCTTCTCCTCGTGCCGGTGCGTCAAGCCCCGCCACAGCACCCAGCCGAGCGCCGCAAGCAGCGCGAGAGTGATCAGAAAATTGACGACCTTCTTCATTTGTCGAGCGGCGCCTGCGTCGCCTCCTCCAGCGCACCGAGCGCAGCTTGCAATTCCACGATCGCATCGAGCCGCGTGATGGCCGTCGTCGCGCGCTCCACCTCCGCGGTGAGCAATGTGAGCTTGTCGCCCTCACCCGCGACCACGAGCCGCTTCTCCGTTTCAAACTGCCGCTCCTGCTCCGTGATGAGATTGCTCGCCGTCGCGACTTTCATGCGGGCCGAGCGCGTGGCCGCCGCGGCGCGGTCGCACTCCGTGAGCACCTTCGTCTGCACCACGTTGAACTTCGCCGCAGCCTCACGCCGCTTCGCTTCCGCCTCACCGATTGCCCCTTGGTTCTGATTCAAAATCGGCAGCGTCACGCTGAGCCCGAGTCCCCACTTGTCCTTGCCCGCGTCGAATTGGTAGCCGGGATTGAAATGGATGTCCGGATACTGCTTCGCGATTTCCAGCCGCAGCACCGCTTCCGAAGCCGCATAGTCCGCAAGGGCAGCGAGCACATCCGCGCGATGCGTGAGCGCCGCCTTCCGATGCGACGCCCGCTGCTCCCTCGTGTTCTCGAAAGCGGCAAAGGAAAACTTCGCATCGGCCAATCCCGCAGTGCTCATCCCGAGCGCCTCCGCGAGCGAGGCACGCGCCAGCGCCACACCTTTTCCGGCATCCGCCTGCTGCATGCGGAGCTGCACGAGCATCAGCCGCGGCTGCGCCATCTCGATGTGCGACACGGCACCCGCCTTCACGCGCGCATCGATCATCTTCACCAATTCATCCTGCTTCCCGATGGCACTCGCCACGAGCGCCGTCCGCCGTTCCGCCGCATACAGCTCCAGCAGCGCCTTGCGCACCGCTGCGCGCACTTTCCAATTTGCCTCCACGACCCTGCACGCCGCCGCATTCACCGTCGCGCGCGCGGCATCCAGGCGCTTCCCTCGCTTGCCCGCCGTCTCGAAAGTCCAGTCCAGCTCCACGCCGTACGCGCCCTCCATCCAGTTGAACGGCCCGACGAGCTGCGGCGTGAGCACCAGCGTCGGATTCGGCCGTTCGCCCGCCGTGCGAATCGCCGCCTTCGCCGTCCCATACTGCGCCCGCGCCAATGCAATCTCGGGATGATTCCGCACCGCCTCATCCACCAGCGCCTTCAGCGTCCAGGTCCTGCTCGCGAGGCGCCGATTCGTGATCCGCGACGCACTCGCGCCCGCATCTAGCGGCTTCGCGGAAAACTGCGCGCAACCGGCAATGCAACACGCGGCAAGTGGGAGGAGGAAAAACGTCCGTTTCATCAGCGTCGGGAGACTGCGCATCGGCATGGCATTTGAGGAATGAAATTTTTCATGGCGCAGCAGGCAGCCTCAGCACCAGCTCCAGTTCTCCGCTTTCGATCAGCAGCGCCACCAGCGAGCCGCCGAGCAGCTTGGCAAAGTCATGCGCGACGCTGAGTCCGAGGCCGTGGTGCTCGGCATGCGAACGTGCGAGATCCTTCGTCCAGAAACGCTCGAACAAATGCGCGACATCCGTCTGCTCAAGCGCGGCGGCACGATTTCGGAAATGGATGGCAACCGCGTCCTTCGCCCGCTCTGCGACGACACGGAACGCCGACCCGGTGTCCGCATGCTCGGCTGCGTTGCCGCAAAGATTCCCGAGCACTATCCCGAGCAGCACCGGATCGCTCGACACGGCGAGTTCCGCTGGAATGGAGGCACTGAACGCGACTCCTCGCATTCGTGCCCGCGTCTCAAATGGCCTCCATGCCGCCGTCACGGCTTCAGCGAGGACCACGCGTGCCTTTTCAACGGTGCGCTGCGAATCATCCGCGCGAGTCAGCTCCAGCAGATGCAGCGCGAGTGACTCCATGCGTCGCGTGGATGCGAGCGCATCTTTCCACGATTCGATCCGCTCGCTCTCGCTGGAAGGCGTGGCGAGATTCACCTCCGCAAGCGTGCGCAGTTCCGCAAGCGGCGTCCGCAGTTCGTGCGCCGCGGTCGCAGTGAAGCGACGCTCGCGGGCGAAGGACAGCTCCAGCCGGGCCAGCAGATCATTCAGCCGCTCCGCAATCGGGCGCAGCTCGTCGGGCAGCGGCTCCGTCGCAAAGCGGGTCGAAAGTGTGCCCGCGTCCACCTGCGCGACCGCCTCGCCGAGTTCGTTCACCGGTCGCAAGCCGCGCCGGACGCCCCAGCCCGCGATGCCCGCAAGCGCGGCGATCGTCCCGGCACCGGTGAGCACCAGAGCCGTGCGCAGCGCGGCGAGTGAACGATCCACCGTCCCGCGTTCACGGCCAAGAACGAGCAGAACTTCGGGGCGCACACCGGGCACGGCCTGCTTTTCATCCTCCAACCGCGGAAGGAATCGAATGCCCGCACAACGAAGGGCGACACCATCGCGGAACGTCGTGTCAAAAAAATGCGGCTGCCCCGTCGCTTTTCCATGCATCGGGAGCGCGTGGCCTCCGAGAGAACGCGAGCGCGCAATTTCCCGCCCATCCGCTGCGCTGAGCACGAACACCTGATGCGCACCAGGCTTGTTGAACTCGCCGAGATTCTCCGCGCCACCCTCGATCTCGATGCCGCCGCCCGGTTCCAATTCCACGAGCGTGGCGAGTGACTCCATTGCAACCCGCAGCGATGCATCGAACTCCGCCGAGAGAGCGCGCTTCACCTGCCAGTGGAGAGCAACTCCGGCAACGCCGAGCAACAGCACGCCACCGACCAGCAGATGGCGCATGAGCCGCGCGCGGAGGGAATTCACGCGGCGACCTCCTTCGTGAGGACATAGCCGAGGCCGCGACGTGTGTGGATCAATCCTGCGCCGACTTTTTGCCGCAGCGCGTAGATCGCGGTGTCCACGACGTTGCTCATCGGTTCCACCATTTCATCGTAGATGTGCGCCTCGATCTCGGAACGCGGGACGACCTCATCCAGCCGACGCGCCAGATATTCGAGCAGTCGCCATTCGCGTGGCGTGAGCTGCACTCCCGCGTCCGCCCGCGACAGCTTGCGGGCGGCGAAATCAATCTCCACATCGCCGATGCGCAGCACCGATTCCTTCGAGCCATACGCGCGTCGGCAGAGCGCCTCCACGCGCGCCAGCAGTTCATCGAGCGCGAATGGTTTCACCAAATAATCGTCCGCGCCCTGCCGCAGCCCCTCGACGCGATCCGCCACCGTGTCGCGCGCGGTGAGCAGCAGGACGTGCGTCTTGCGTCCCCCTGCACGCAGGCGGCGCAGCACGGTGAGGCCGTCGAGCTTTGGCAGCATCACATCGAGAATCATCGCGTCGTAGTCGTTGAGTTCCGCGGCCGCGAGCCCCTCCTCGCCGTCCGCCGCCGTGTCCACCGCGTAGCCGGAATGCCGCAGTGCGCGCCGCAGCGAGCGGCGCAGAGTCTGCGAATCCTCGACGAGCAGCAGGCGCATGAAAGTAGGAGGCAAGCAGGCTCCGCCGCGCACAATATGCGAAGGAGCCTCCGGTCTTGAGTGCTTACTTTGCCGGAATCACGGCATGAGTTTTCAGCAGCACGTCGCCGTTTTGCGGAGCTTCCCTCACGACGCCGACGCCGGGTGCATAGTACTTGTACTCGATGCTGCCGTCGGCAAGTTTCTCCCGCACCTTCACGCAGTCCTTGTAGGTGCCCGCCGGAGTGATCACCGTCTCGGAAACAGAGACCACCTCATCGTCTTCGCGGATCTCATCGGACACGTCCTCCGAGCGGAACCTGGCGCCCACTTTTGGATGTCCCGGGAAAATGATGCCCGGAATCTTCGTATCCCTGCCCAGCATCCAAGAACCCTCGTGGCCCTTCAGTTTTCCGTTTTCGTATTCATCCACTTCCTCACCGAGATAGTACACAGTCCCGCTGTCGTCCTGCGCGAAGTAGTCCACAGCCACCTCGGCAAGCACGCCGTTTTCAAATTCGCGATCCTCGACCACGAACGTCTCGATCTCCTGTCCCCCGATGGTGAAGGTCCTGCGCCTGGCCGGCATCGCGGTGCGCTCGATGCGGATCTTCTTCCCATCCTCCTCGCCCTCGAGGATGTCCTGCTTCAGCGAGGCGAGCG
>JAYWEO010000190.1:0-6514 GCA_043779225.1 Prosthecobacter sp. | reverse complement strand
TCGCACCAACTGCTCGGCACACCGCGGATTGTGCAAAAATCCGACGCCTTGAAGGGCGCACTCCTCGGGCCAAAATTTTCCGACGATGAAATCCGCACGGTGCTCGATGCATGCGCGCTGAAGCACCGCCATTTCTCCGACGAGACGGAACTGCTCGCGGAGACCGCTCGCGCGATCGCTGAAGGCAGCGTCGTCGGCTGGTTTCAGGGCCGCATGGAATTCGGCCCGCGCGCACTCGGCTCGCGGAGCATCCTCGGCGATCCGCGGAATGCCGGGATGCAGGCGCGCATGAATGTGCGGATCAAATTCCGCGAGAGCTTCCGGCCATTCGCGCCGAGCTGCCTCGCCGAAGACACGGCGCATTGGTTCGAGCTGGATCGCGAGTCGCCCTACATGCTGCTCGTCGCGCCTGTGCGCGCCGGGCATCGATCGAAGCTCGACGAAGATCAGGAGGCCGCGCTGCGCGATCCCGATTTGCGAAAGCGCGTGAACGTCGTGCGCAGCACGCTGCCTGCGATCACCCACGTGGATTTTTCCGCACGCGTGCAGACGGTGAGCGAGGAGCGCAATGGCCGCTACTTCCGCCTCATCCGCGAATTCAAGCGGCAGACCGGATGCGGCGTAGTCGTGAATACGAGTTTCAACGTGCGCGGCGAGCCGATCGTCTGCACGCCGGAGGACGCGCTGCGCTGCTTCCTTGCGACGGACATGGATGTGCTCGTGCTGGAAAATTTCATCCTGCAAAAATCCGAGCAGAGCCCGATGCCGGATGCAGATCGTGAACGTCATCTGAAAGACTTCGCACCCGACTGAAACCGATGATCAATCCATTCCGAGAGACGAACTGGAAGCCTTCGCCACACGAGCTGCGCGCATTTGGAAAAGTGATCGCGATCGGTTTTCCGATCGTCGCAGCGCTGCTCGGTGCATCCGCATGGCTGCGATCACATGCGTGGCCCGCGTGGACCCTCTGGCTCGGCGCAGCGGGACTCGGTGCGGGGCTTGTGTGCATGCTCGTGCCACGGGTGGCACGCCCGCTTTACCTCGTGTGGATGATGCTCGGCTGCTGCATCGGGCTCGTCGTCGCGAATGTCGCGATGGCCGCGATCTACTTTCTCATCGTCACACCGATCGGCCTCGCATTGCGGCTCGCGGGACGCGATCCACTGCGACGCGACATTGATCCGGGGCGCGCGAGCTATTGGGACGAGGTGCAGAAATCGGGCGACGCGGAGCGGTATTTCCGGCAGCATTGAGCGATGCAGGAAGATCCCGGCGCATTTGAAAAGGCCGCGCAGTCCCGTCCGCCGGGACTGTGGCGCGAGCTGTGGACACTGCTGCGCACGAACAAGAAATGGTGGCTGCTGCCGATCCTCATCGCACTCGTGGCCGTGGGCGTGCTCATCGCGCTCGCGGCTGCCGTGCCGGCCGCGGCACCGTTCATCTACAGCTTTTTCTAAGGGGATTTTTCACAGGAGCGGCGCGAAAGAAACTTTGACTAACCGCCGGGGACTTTCGTCAATGGGAGGGAAGACCGGCGGCCTGCCCGCCGGGAGAATTCAAAATCAAAAACCAACACAGAATACCCAGATGAAACTCAAACACCTGCTCACGCTGCTCGCAGCATTCGCCATCACGGTCCCTGCCTTCGCCGAAGAAGACACGCCGCTTGGCAAGGAGATGGAAAAAATCGGCAAGGCGCTGAAGGGCGTCAACCGCGACCTCGCCGATGCCTCGAAGAAGGCCGACAACCTCAAGAGGATCGACGAAGCTAAGGCTGCCAATCTGGCGGCGCTGAAATATGAACCCGCCAAGACCAAGGAAGTGCCTGCTGCCGACAAGGCGAAATTCCTCGCCGGATACAAGGCTGCGATGGAAGAAGCCGGCAAGCAGCTCGATGCACTGAAGGTGGCCGTCGGAGCCGGCAAGACCGATGACGCGAAGGCCATCATGGACAAGCTCAACAAGACGAAGAAGGACGGCCACAAGGAATACAAGGCCGACTAACGGCTGCGACCCAAAACGGTTTACGCAGAGGGGCGGTGCGCTCAGTCGTACCGCCCCTCTTGCCTGCCCGCACAAAACACGCACATTCCCGACATGACGCGCAACGAACTGCTCGATCTCTACTTCATGGACGCACGGGCGAAGCTGATCGATCTCGCGGCGTTCCTCGACCGCGTGGACCGCGGCACGGGTGATGCGGATTTCCGGCTCGCGGCATTTCACGAGGCGATGAGGGAACTCGCGGGCGAGCAGCCGACCCGCGCGAAGGATGTGCTGCTCTCGCTCAGCGATCCGACGAGTGAGCCGATTGAAAAATCGCCGGGCAAAGGGGCGGTTGGTGCATGGTTGAGAGTTGAGGGTTGAGTGATGAGAGGCCGCCCTTTTTCCACCATACTGCACGCTCCGCGCGTGAGCTGATTTTCAATCTCTCACCTCTCAACCCTCACCTCTCAACTTTTCCCCAATGCGCTACATCGAACCCCACGGGCACATGGTTTCGCGGACGACGGACGACTATCAGGCGATGGTTACGGCGGGCTGCATGGCGGTGTGCGAACCGGCATTCTGGGCGGGCTTTGACCGCAGCGGTGTGCAGGGATTTTACGATTATTTCTGCCAACTCACGGATTATGAGCCAAAGCGCGCGGCGAAGTTCGGGCTGCCGCATTTCGCGTGGCTGTGCATCAATCCGAAGGAGAGCGAGGACATGAAGCTCGCGGAGGAGGTGCTCTCGATCATCCCGGAATTTCTCGCGCGGCCCAATGTGCTCGGCATCGGCGAAATCGGTCTGAACAAGAACACACGCAATGAACTGAAAATCCTAGAGCGCCACGTGGATCTCGCGGCGAAGCACGGGCAGATGATTTTGGTCCACACGCCGCATCTCGAGGACAAGCTGAAGGGCACGCGGCTGATCCTTGATGTGATCCAGAGCGACAAGCGCATCGCGCCGGAGCGCGTCATCATTGATCACGTGGAGGAACACACCGCCGCGATGGTGCTCGATACCGGGATGTGGGCGGGCATGACGCTTTACCCCGAGTCGAAATGCACGCCCGCGCGCGCGATCGATATTTTGGAAAACTACGGCGCGGAACGCATCTGGATGAACAGTGCATGCGACTGGGGAATCAGCGTCCCGCTCGCGGTGCCGCGGACGATTTTGGAAATGCGCAAACGCGGCTGGACCGAGGAGCGCGCGGATGCCGTGGCCTTCGGCAACCCGATGCGTTTCATGTCGCAAAACCCGCGTTTCCGAATATGATTTGCGGAATCTTGATGCCTCGCTTTGACATGCTCCCCCCTACCCTTGCAACGGTGGTCCGCAGCCCTTTGCCGCTGATTCTTTGCGCATGCATCGCCTCCATGCATGTGCTCGCGCAGGACGTCCCGCCGCGCCCCGTGGTCGTGGCCTATCCGAATTCCAGGCCGTCCACCATCCGCGGCAACATCATCGGCGCCGGTGAGGCAAAGGCACCCGCAGCGCCCGCAGCTGCAAATCCCACTCCTGCTGCCCCGGCACCCGCACCCCCGGTCCCGGACCCGATCCAGCAGCCGAGCTGGGAGACGCAGAAGCTCGCACGCAATTACATCTTTGGCATCCCCGCGCCGCGCGGCCAGATCACGGATCGCAATGGTGTGCCGCTCGCGCAGACGCGGGTGGCGCAGAATCTCGCGATCACTTTTCCCACGCCCTCGCATTTCTCGGATGAGGAGGCCTCGCGCTACATCGCCGAGCACGTGCGGCGCGCGCAGGAAATCATCGGAAGGATCCTCAATGTCGAACCGGCTAAGGCGCTGAAGCACTACAAGGATCGCAGCGTGATCCCTCTCGTGATCGCGCAGGATCTCAAGTCCACGGAGCTGGACCGGCTCAAGCGCAGCAAGACTGACGGGCTCACGACGATCCCGGTGTATCTTCGCATCTATCCGCAGGGGCACACCGCCTCGCACATCCTCGGCTTTGTCGGCCGCATGGGCGGATTTCAGACGGGCGAAGTGGAAAACAGCGAGCTGCTGTGGCCGGATTTCGAGGGCCGCGATGGCATCGAGAAATCGTTCAACACGCAGCTCACCGGCAAGCTCGGCGTGATGCATGTGGCCTTTGATGCAAGGGGGCATAAGGCGGCGGAGAAGATCACATCGCCACCGCGACCGGGGCAAAATGTGGTCCTCTCGCTCGACCTGAAAATCCAGCAAGTCGTCGAGAAAGCGCTCATCGCCGTGAAACGCCCGTGCGCGATGGTCGTCATGGATCCGAACACCGGCGAAATCCTCGCGATGGCCTCCGAGCCTGACTTCGATCCGAATCTCTACGTCCCGAACGTACAGGCCGAGGTACTCGACAGGCTGACGAAAGACCCTTTCAACCCGCTCCTCTCGCGCGCATTCCGGTCGTCCTATCCCCCAGGCTCCACATTCAAAATCATCACCGGCCTCGCCGCGATGAACGAGGGCAAGGTGGACCCGCGCGACGAGTTCGGAGGCGAGGCAGCCATCAAGATCGGCGGGACCACGTTCCGCAATTGGAAGAAGAGCGACGTGGGCCCGCTGAATTTCGTCGAGGCGCTCACGCAGTCGTGCAACACCTACTTTTACAAAATGGGCATCAAGGCCGGATACCAACCCATCGTGGACTACGCGAGCCGCCTCGGGCTCGGCGCAAAGACCGGCATCCCCATCGGCTCGGAGGCGCCGGGGAACCTGATGACGCCCGAGTATATGAAGAAACGGTATGACCGTCCCATCGCGCCTGGCGACATCGCCAACATGAGCATCGGCCAGGGCGACACGCTCACCTCGCCGCTGCAGATGGCCTCGGCCATGTGTGCCATCGGAAATGGCGGCACCGTCTATCAGCCGCGCCTCGTGCTGCAGGTCCAGGACATCGACGGGAAGGTCACCTTTGGCTTCGACACACGAGTCCGCAGCCAGATCGACATCCACCGCGACACCCTGAAGGCAATCCGCGCAGGCATGGATGGAGTCGTGAACAGCAACGCAGGCACAGCGGGGCGCGCAGCAGTCCCCGGCTTCAAGGTCGTCGGCAAGACCGGCACCGCACAGTGGGGCTCGGGGAAAAATGAGAAGGTCGCCGCATGGTTCGTCGGTTTCGCACCGCTGGAAAAGCCGCAGTATGCCTTCGCCGTTCTCTATGAGGGCAAGGCGCGCGACAACGACGTCCACGGCGGCACCTATGCCGCGCCGATCGCAGGCCGCGTGCTCCGGGAGATCCTCAAGAAGGAACCGGCGGAGCAGAAAAAGCCCAGTGCCAGGAAAAAGCGCATCGAGGAAGATCCCGACGAGGAAATGGATTCCGACACACCGCGCAGACGGCGACGGCGCCCGGACCCCGACGACAACTAGGACACCCGAGCGGGCGCTTGTGCCGCGGCCCCATTCTGAGAGATGGTAGGCGGCATGACACGCGAAGTGACCATCCACCGCCTCAAGGACGGCATCGCGCCCGGCCCGTGCAGCGATGAGGTCGTGATCGAGGAACCCCTCGAGATCCGCATCGAAGGCGCACCCGTGGCGATCGCGATGCGCACGCCGGGGCAGGATGAGGAGCTCGCAGCCGGCTGGCTGCTCAGCGAAGGCATCGCAGGTTCCGCAGCCGACATCGCGGCCATCGTGCCACGGCCCGGTGAGGACGGACAGCGCGCGGCGATGGTGGATGTGATGCTGCGAGATCCCTCGCATTTCGACGCGACGCGGCACCGGCGCAGCCTCGTCTCGAATGCAAGCTGCGGCCTCTGCGGTGCCGCGACCGTGGATCAGGTCCTGCGCGATTTTGCAAAAGTGACTTCCCCTTTTCGCATCGGCGCGCATCTCCTCTCAGAAATGCCCGCGCTGCTCACCGCAGGCCAGGGCGCCTTCCGCCGCACCGGCGGCGTGCATGCATGCGGGCTTTTCGACGCCGGGGGAAAAATGCTCGCCCTGCGCGAAGACGTGGGCCGGCACAACGCGCTCGACAAGCTCCTCGGCCGCGCGCTGCTCGACGGCCTGCTCCCGCTCTCGCAGCACGTGATTTTCCTCAGCGGACGCGTCTCCTTTGAAATGATGCAAAAGGCGCTCGCCGCAGGAGTGCCCATCGTCGCCGCCATCGGCGCGCCATCATCCCTCGCGATCGATCTCGCCGTGAAGGGCGGCCAGACCCTCGTCGCCTTCATCCGCGGCACGACGATGAATGTCTATGCCGGGATCGAGAGACTTCACGGGGCGGGCAGGCCACGGTAGCCCAACCAGGCCCACCCGCCCCGCTTGGGAAATCATCTCATCGAAAGCTGCTCCTCAGAAAGCTTCACGACCCGGCCCTCCGGGTCTCGGAAATTCGTGAACGGCCCGACCGTCGTGACGATGATCCCCTGCCGCCGGAGTTCGGCGAGCAGCGAATCCTGGCGGCGGAGCACGAGGTTCAGGTGGAAGTAGCTCACCATCTCGCTGTTCTCCGCCGGGCGGAGGCAGATCGGGAGGCCGGCGAGATCCATGTTGCAGAAGTGCCCGA
>JAYWEO010000189.1:0-2119 GCA_043779225.1 Prosthecobacter sp. | reverse complement strand
AAAGGCGAATGCCGCCGGCGTGAGCAGCGATGCGAAGCTGAGCGGCTTCGATCCGTCGAGCGCAGTCATCTGTGCGCCGCCGAATGTCTCGGCGCGGATGCCGCCTTCGAGATAGCTGACGCTGATCATCGGGTCGAATTTCGCGGCGTAAAGCGCCTGCGCCTTGCCTTCGAATTTCTTCACGTCCGCCTGCATCGCGGCGATGTGCTCGGGCTTGAGCAGCGTGCTGAGCTCGTCGGAGACCTTCTTGAATGCGTCGGCGAATTCCAGCTTGCCGTGCAGTTTCTCCAGCATCGGCGCGGCTGCATAGCCGACGGACAGCGGCTTCTTCGCGGCAAACTCCACGGCGCGGCGCGCGACTGCGGGAATGGCGAGCGCGCTATCCGCAGGACCGCCTGCAAACTTCACGTGCGCGTGGTCGCTGCCGAGGGAAAGGATGAGGTAGTCGCCGACCCAGCCCCATGCGATTTCGATGTGCTTTTTCTTCAGCGTCGCGACGGTTTCCTTGGCCTTGGCCTCGTCGCCGAGCAGCTCCGCAAGCTGGCCGCGGATCATTTCCTCCTGCATGGCCTCGACGAGCTTGGCCGCATCGAGCGTGATGGCCTGGAAATCGTATTTGTCGGACACCTTGAATTTGCCGATCGCCACACCGGGCGGGAGTTTTTCGCCAAGCTTCGCGATGCCCATGGAGAGGACGGCATCCATTTCCGCCTTGGATTTCAGGGCCTTGAAGGCAAAGAGCAACGGCGGCACGTCGCATTTCACGAGAGCGGGGATGAGTTCGGGCATGGCTTCGCGGAGGAGCTTCTGCGAATCCGGCGGCTGACCGCCGCTCATCGCCGTCATGAAGCCGCGCTGGAAATTCATCGCCTGAAGCTCGCCGATCAGATCCACCCACGGCATGAATTTTTCCGTGAAGCCAGCACACTCGACGGCGGCAAACTCGACACCGAGGACGGACTCGAGGATCTCCCGGCCCTTCATCGCCTGCGGAGAATTCCACTGCTGCAAGCTCTGCTGGAATTTCGGCTCTTTTTTCAGGATGGGCAGGTTGATGAATGTCTTGGCCCAGTTGCTTTCGCTCAGCTTCACCCAGAGGTCGTGCAGGCGATAGTTCACGCCGAATCCCTCGACGTCCTTCGGCAGCATCGCGGCGATGCCGTAGGCACCGCTGATGGCGGCGACGTCCACGGCCGCCGGAGCGACGGCAGACTTCACTTTTTCAATGGCCTTTGCCGGCTCCCCAGGGGCGGCAGGCGTGGCACCGGACGGAGGGGCGGGCTGGTCCGCCGATTTTTTGTCGCAAGCGGTGAAGGCTGTGGCGATGACGAGTGCGGCGGCTGATGAGAGCAGCGCTTGGATAGGACGACGTTTCATGGGTGCGTGGATTCCGTTTTGGTTTGAAAAATCTGCGGTGGAGGCCGCGGAGGAAGCGGTTCTTATGCCGCGAGCCCCGGGACTTGCACGAACAAAACGCGGGGCAAAGCGCTGGATGCGGGAGGAGGATTCAGGATTCTCATGTCGTGCGGATTTCAGGCGGGAGACGCCACTTTCGCGGGGTTGGTTACACTTCCGCGCTTTCTGCGCTTGCCGGAATGCGCGCGATGCCGTTCCGTTCGCGGACATGATCGTCACCACAGCGCAGCTCTACAAGGTCGCCTACGGCAAATTTGCAATCGGGGCATACAACATCAACAACGCCGAGCAGACCATGGGGCTTTTCCGCGGCTGCATCGAGAGCCAGGCCCCTTTCATCATCCAGATTTCAAAAGGTGCGCGCAAATACACGGACAAGCGGATGCTCGAGGCGATCATCCGCAGCGCCGAGGAGATTTTCCCGGATGCGATCTTCGCCGTGCATCTCGACCACGGCGACGAGGAGACGTGCTACGACTGCATCGACTCTGGATTTTACAGCTCGGTGATGATCGATGCGTCGCACGATCCGCTCGAGAAGAATATCGAGATCACCAAACGCGTCTGCGACCGCGCCCACGCCAAGGGCATCAGCGTCGAGGCAGAACTCGGGATGCTCGGCGGCGTGGAGGAGCACATCGTGGTGGACGAGGGGAATGCGTGCCTGACGAATCCCGACGAGGCGCTGGAGTTCATCCAGAAG
>JAYWEO010000188.1:0-4212 GCA_043779225.1 Prosthecobacter sp. | reverse complement strand
CGTCACATCCGGAAAGTCGGCCTGCTGTTCGCGCAGGCTCTCGATGGACTCGTCCACGTCCTTGTCCGTCACCTCGGTGGCGGGAACGCTGACCGGGATGCCCTTGTAGTCGGGCACATCGAATTCCGGCTGCAGCACGAGCGTCGCGCGGAACTTCAGCGACTTGTCCTCGCCCCATTCCACGTCCTCGATTTCCGAGAGCGAAAGCACGCGCAGATTGCGATCCTTGATCGCATCGCGGCACGCATCGCTGAGCACCTGCCGCGTCACTTCCTCGTGGATTTCCTTCAGGAATTTCTTTTCGACCACCGCGCGCGGAGCCTTGCCCTGGCGGAAGCCGGGCAGCCTCGCCTGCTTCGTGTACTGGCTGGTGATCTCGCCCATTTTTTTCTGCACGTCTGGCGGATCCACCTCGATTTTGAGGTTCGCGAGACAGTTCGGTAGTGGTTCAAATGCGACGTTCATGATAGTATTCGGACGAGTTAAAGGGCGGCGAAAGTAGCGGGCCACGCGCGCTTGCCAAGCGGGACTTTGCAGAAATGAACTTCAGCGCCCGAACGCTCCACCCGCAATCCGCACGATGCGACGCCGCTCGCGAAAGGCCACCAACCCGATCACGCCCAGTGCACCGAAGACCGTCGCCGGCTCCGGCACGGGCGCCACTTCATACAGGCCGCCGCCGCGATCGAAGGCAATCGCTCCGGTGCCGTAGCCGGCAAACGAAATGTGATTGAGGACATCAATGCTGACGGGGCCGGAGAACAGGATCTCGTCCGCATTGTTCGCCGCGAAGGCAGCGCCGGTCCAGTTCGCGATGTTCAGCACGCCACCGCCCCACGAAGCGCTGGAGAACTGCAGGTGCGCATTGTTCGTCGTGCCAAAATCAATCGTGGAACTCGCCTCGATCGTCAGCGCGCCGAGCTGATCGCTGAATCCGCCGGTGTTCAGCCTGCCACCCGCCATCGCCAGGCCGGTGGAATTGCCGATCCTATTCGCGCCACCGAGGAGGAGCGTGCCGCTGGTGAGCCGGATCATGCCGGGCGCGAAGGAATTCGCCGTGGCAGGATTCACCGTGAGGGTCGGCGTCGCGCTGGAAAAATTGATGTCCAGCTCGCCATTGGCACTCGCGCTGCCGGTAAGCGTCAGGCTGTTCGCACCGGTGATCGCGTTGCCGGCGACGGGATTGACGATGAGATTGTTCGCGAGCGAACGGGCAGCATTGTCCGAGGCGAGCGCGCCGCCATTGAAAGTGATCATCTGCGTGGCGAGCGTGCCAAATGCGGAGTTGCTGCCTGCGACGATGGTGCCGGAATTGATCGCCACACCGCCCGTCAGCGTATTCGCGCCAGTGACGGTGAGCGTGCCGCTGCCGCTCTTCGAAAAGCTGCCGGTCCCGGAAATCACGCCGGAAAATGTCGTCGAGGTATTGTCCGCACCGGCGGCGAGCGAGGCGCTGCCGAGCACCACATTGCCCGCGCCGGCGAGCGAGCCGAAATTTTGGCCATAGTTGCCCGCCGTCACGCCCGTGTCGCCGTTCGGCGGGTTCAGCAGGATCTGCGCGCCGGCGCTCACCGTGACGGCGCTCGCCGACGGGATTGCATTCGCCGCCCCCAGATAGAGCCTGCCGAGCGTGACGCTGGTCGGCCCCGTGTAGGTATTCGCGGCGTTGAGCACGTCGTAATTGTTCGCGTTGCCATCCTTCGACAATCCCCCAGAACCGGAAATCACGCCGCTGAAAACAACGTCGTACAGCGGCGACGCGCTATAGATGCCGTTCGGGTTTGTGATGTGGTGCGTGCCCGCGGTGAGCGCGATGTCCGCGGTGATATTCACCGCGGGAAAGGTGAAGCCCGACGTGCCGTTGTAGGCGATGTCGCCCGCGATCGTGAGCTTTCCCCTCGTCGAGCCGCTGTCCGTCAGCGCGGTCTGCGTGGTCGCGCTTCCATCGCCAAAGGTGAGGCTGCCGAGCGCCGCGCCCTGCCCGCGCACATCGAGCGTCCCGCCCAAGAGCGTCACATTTCCCGCCGAAGGAAGCGCGCCCGAACTGCCGAGCTGCAACGTGCCTGCGGTGATCGTCGTGCCGCCCGTGTAGGTATTCGCCCCCGCGAGGGTGAGCGTGCCAGCGCCCACCTTCGTGAGGCTGCCGCCCGTGCCGGTGATCGCGCCGGAGAATGTGGTCGGGATCGCATTGCCCACGGTGAGCGCTGCGGCACCGAGGTTCAGGCTGCTGCCGCCTGCGGCCACGGTGCCGGTGTCGCCGATCGAGCCGAACGTCTCGGCAAAGCCATTGAGATCCAGCTTGCCCGAGGAGCCGTTCACGAGCACCGCCGCCGTGTCGGAAATCTGTCCCGCGGCCAGTAGTTTCACGATGTCCGCATTCGCGCCGCCGAAGCCGTCGCCGATCGTGAGACTGCCCGCGACGGCGAGGACTCCCGCACTCTTGCCGAGGTCAAGTTCGCCGCCGTTCACGATGGTTGTGCCGGTGAAAGTGTTCGCCGCCGCGCCCGAGAGCAGCAGCTTGCCGTCGCCGTTTTTCACGAGTGAGGTGGCCGTGGTGCCATTGGCAATCACGCCGCCGATGTTCAGCGTGCTGTTCCCGGCGGCGACGGTGATCGTGCGGCTCGTGCCCGCCGCCGTGCCGAGTGTCACCGCTCCGGTGCCGAAGTTCAGATCATGCGAAGTGCCGGTGCCGCCGCCGGCGAATGTGAAATCGGAATTGATGGTGAGCGCATACGAGCTCGTCGTGATTGCCGCGCCGCTCGTGTTATCGATCGTGCCGCCATTGATCACGAAAGTGTTCGCCTTGTCCCCGAGCGCCGACGCCGCGTTGATGTTCAGCGTCCCCGCGTTCAGCGTGAATGTCCGCCCATTGCCTCCGAAGGTATTCGTCCCGCTCAGCGTCAGCACACCGGCGCCCGTCTTCGCGAGGTTGAAAGCGCCCGAGATGACCGACGCGATCGTCAGCGAAGCCCCCGCGCCCACATCGAGATTGCCACTGTTCGCCAAGGCCAGTGCAAGCGTGCGCGATCCGCTCTGGATCACGAGGATGCCGTTCGACGCGACGTAGATCAGATCGCCGACCGCTGAGACGCTCACCGCGTCCGTGCCACCGGAAAGGGTGAGCGTCGTATTCGCAGTGCCGTTGTTCGTGAGCGTGAGCGCCTGTGATGCATCGAGGTCATTCAGCGTGCCCACGCCCAGGTTGGAATTCAGCAGGAATGTCGTCGTGGCATACGCGCTGTTCGTCCACGTCACATCCCACGTCGTCGCCAACGTGCCGCCGCCGACGTAGCTCGTGCCCGCGGCGATGTTCGCCGCCGTCGTCAGGAGATCCTTCTCCGTCACTGCCCATGCGGGACACCCGAGAAAATGCGCGCACGCCAGCGCGACGCCCACCTTCAGTGCCGCCGCGCAAGTGCCGATGATGTGCTTCCGATTTTTCCGCGCCATCAATCCTGCCTCCGCAAATCAGTCGGTTGAACTGATGGCACCCTCGAGACAGGGCGGACACCCGGGACAATCGGGCGTGATGGCAAGTGGTGTGACGCAAACATTTCACGGCATTACAAAGCAGCAGGAATGCCATCAGGTGGATTTTCTATAACTTTCATAGATATGAAATCGATCCCTGATTGGCATCGCAACCGTGATCCTTCGGGGTGAAATGCGGCCGCCCGGAGCGCTTCGAAGGCCCATGATGCGAGTCGGGAGATTGAGGCATTTCGAGCCATCGAGAGAAATTGGTTGTGTTCCGGGGCAAGGTGCGCTTCTTTCCGCGCTCCGAATTGCGCAAACACAAATAACGCTGTTGGTCCTCGGGCCCCGGTCGTCAGACTGCGGGTCACATGCGCCGAGGGAAACCCAGCGACAGTAATACAAAGGAAAACAAACACTATGGCCGTACGTCTTGGCCGCTTCGAACTGCCCAAACTGCCCGTCAAGGACGAGGCAACCGCAACATCAAACTACGCCAAATTTGTGGCCGAGCCCTTCGAGGCCGGCTATGGCGTCACCATTGGCAATGCGCTCCGCCGCGTGCTGCTCAGCTCCGTCGAAGGCGGCGCGATCACGAACGTGAAGATCACCGGCGCGAACCACGAATTCCAGACGCTCCCGGGCGTCGTCGAGGACGTGACCGACATCATCCTCAATCTCAAGCAGGTGAAGTTCAAGTGCGCCGACCACGAGCCGCGCACGCTTTCCATCTCCGTG
>JAYWEO010000187.1:0-6059 GCA_043779225.1 Prosthecobacter sp. | reverse complement strand
ACGCCTCGCGCCAAACGCTGACGAGATTCGCGTTCATCCGGCGTGCAGCACCGAAAGCACTTCGTCGATGGCTTTGCGGCACTCCTCCTGGATGCCGGTGGCATCGAGCCCGGAGAGGATCGGCGGCAGCTCGTTTTCAAATTTGCGCCGCAACAACGCCGTCGCCTGCCCGACAAGATTCGTCCAGTCCGCGCGGACCTGCTCGACCGGGATGAACTCACCGCGCTTCACCGCCAGCCGCAGCTCACGCTCCTCGACCTCGGCGAGAAGTTTGCGCGCCTTGAGCGCCTGCTGGATGTCTGGCGTTTCCTCTCCACCCTTGAGCCCGCGCTGACGCATGAACTCCCGCCACTGCCCGACGTCATGCAGACCGTTCGCCGCCGGCTTCGGTGCGTCCTCGAATTTCTTCCAGCCGTTGATCGTCTGGCGCGTGACCTTCAGCGCCGTCGCCAGCTCGACGAAGTTGCGCACGAACGCCGGGCCATCGCCGCCCGCGCCCGCGGCCAGCGACTGCAACATCGCGCGCTCCGTGCGGCTGATCTTGCCGCCCGCCTGCACTCGTTTGACGAGATTGGCGAAATCGCGGTTGAGCAGCTTCTTGGCAACGTCCGGCGGAATAGAGTCCATGCGCCCTCGCGGGCGTCAACGGTCGTCGGTTCGTGCCGACACGAAGGTAGCTTGGTCAGGCGCGCTTGCCGCGTTTCCGGGCAGCACGTTTGCGCTGCGGTTTCACGCCGACCTTCGGCGGCCCCTCGATGAACCTGAGCATCGCCTTCAGACCGAAGCCCTGTGGCATCGCGCGCTCCTGCTCCCAGTTTTCCAACGAGCGTTTCGAGACACCGAGCATCTCAGCAGCAGTGCGCTGGGTGTAGTTGTTCCGTTCCCGCCAGGTGACGAGCGTTTTCGCAAAATCGCGGTGGGTCATGGCGCGAGACTGTCCGCAGGCTGCGGAGCGGGTCAAGGCCGTGTCGCTTTGACAAACGACGCGGGTCGTGAAGATCCATTGCGCGCATAACGCCCTCGTCGATCCCGCGACGCTCAAGCCGAATCCGGTGAACCCGAACCGGCATAGCGCGCATCAGATTCAGCTCCTCGCGTCCATCATTCAGGAGCAGGGCTGGCGCGGGCCGATCACCGTCAGCAAGCGCAGCGGGCTCATCGTGCGCGGCCACGGTCGTCTCGAAGCCGCGCTGCTGATGAGCGCGGAAAAGGTGCCCGTGGACTATCAGGACTACGCGAGCGACGCGGAGGAACTCGCGGACTTGCTCGCAGACAATCGGCTCTCGGAACTCGCGGAGCTGGACGAGGACGACTTGAAGCGCGTCATCGAAAGCATTCGAGCGAGTGACCCGTCGTTCGACGTGGAACTCACCGGATTCATGGAAGATGAAGCCCCGCTTTTCAGCTTGGTTCGTTAGTGGTTATTGTTGTGCCTGTTGGTGCAGGCCGACAAAAGGAGTTATGGCATGGAGATGTAAGAAAGTGAAGCTTTTTGTCCTGCATTTGTCAGGCAGACCGAGCCCTTGTGCTTGCAGCCGCGCCGAATCAAACTGAGGCTCATTCACGATGAGCGAATCGCCGCTGTTCTGCTACTGCCTACAGATCGCAGACCGCGAGTTTCTCATCGAGGTCGCAGAGGATGGGACCATCTATTGGGACGACTATCAGACGCGGCGGAGATTGCGTGGCGCTGAGGATCGCTACCTTGAGATCGGAACGATCCTAGGCGACGATCGCGCACGCAAACGACTCACAGCGGAGATCGACGAGTTTACGGTTTCGTTTCCGCTCGGTCCAAATGTGTTGGCGCGTGTTCGCGAGGCCGCGCATTTGCTCGCGGATGACCAATGGACGGTCACGGATGAAAAGCAGCTTGATACGGTGCTGCTTCCGCTTTTCTGGGCGGAGGTAAACCCTCACCTTCCGCATCCTATCGTCCCGCCGGAGCGCGATTAGTCCGCCATGACCGAGCCCGCTCCCGCAGCCCGCTACGGCTTCACGATGCGCTTAATGCCATCGGCGAGAGCAGCCTTGAAGCCGTAGAGACATTCGACGGTGACGAAGACACGATTGCTCTGCACTTCTGTGTAGCGCAGGTAGCCGAACGTGAGGCCAGTTTCGGGATCGGTGACCGCACCGGCTTCGTCGTAGGTTGCGGCGGGAACGAGGTAGCGCATCGCCACGGCCATCCCGCTCGGGTGCGCCGCGAAGCCGATCAGTTTCTCTCCGTTCTCCGGCAGAATCACCGTTTCGTGTAGATCGAAGCCGGCGAGGCGGCGGATCATCGCCTCGACGATGCCAGGCTGCGCGACCTGAGGGACGAACCCCTTCGCGACGACATCATCACCGAGCAAGTTCGTGTAGTAGCCGCCATCGAGCACAAGCGAGCGATCCGTAACGGGCATTTTCACCGCGCTGCACGCCTCGCGGATCGCGAGCAGCTTTTTGTAATCGAATGCGGCTGCGGCAAGCGCGGGGATCACCGGGTCGCCGTAGTTCTCCGCGGTGATTGCGGAGAAAATGTCCTGGAGCACGTCCTGCGCGAGTTGCTTCACCGCGCTGGAGACGAGCGTGTCGAGCACGTTGAACGCCGTCTCGGCCGCCTCGCGCGCGGTGACGTGGACCGTCTTGAACTTGTGCCGGTTCAACACCACCGGAATCACCGTGACCGTGGAATCGGGATTCGCGGTGTAGCTCCCTGCGAAGTCGCTCGATTGCGTGGGCGCGCCCACGACTGGGACGCGCACCGTGTCTAGCTTCTCCGCAGGGTCCGGTGAGAAATTGCTGGAGAACGCGCGGATCGGCAGCAGCGCGCCGCGAAACGGCAGCAGTGCGTTTTGCGCTACTTTGATGTCCTGAACGTTGGTGAGTGTGTTGGGCATGACGATGTGCGGTTACTTGGCGGTGAGAATTGCGGCGCGCTGCTCGGCAGTGAGCGAGCGCCAAAACGCGGTTTGCGCGCGCGGGTCGGTGATGGCGGCGAAACGCGCGGCGAGTCCTTCCTCCGCAGGTTTGTCATCGGCGGCGGGCGGCTTCATCGCCGGCATCGCGCGCTGTGCGGCTTCCTGAATCACGGCGCGCGAAAACTCGCCGGGCGTCATGCACACCAAGCCCTCGGCCTTTCCGAGTGCGCGCGCCGCGTCCACCAGACGGCTGTCGATGCTTTCGCCGACGGCCAGCGGTGCAGTGAAACGAGGCTGTTCCCGTTCGGGCAAGAGAGCGACCAGTGCGTTGAGTCTTTCGTCGAGCGTCATCATTTGCCGGTGTTCAATGTCAAATCGTTGGCTCCGCTCATCAGCACATCTGCCAGCTCCAGCGGCGATTTCTCGCTCTTGCCATCGCTCGCCCAGTGCAGACGGTTCGCAATGCTTTCGGCAGACTCCACTGCGCGCTTCGCCTCAATAACGACCGGGTTGCGATCCTTGCTCGACATCACCGGCTCTGCATTCTCGCGGCGCCGCGCGTGCTCGGCGCGCAACGTCTCCAGCGCACGGTCCATCGCGGGCCGGATGATCTTCACGGCGTGCGCGCTGATGCGCCCGCGCAGCGCCGTGAATGCTTTTCGCAGTGTCGCGTAGCGCGTGCCGGTCAGATTTACATCGGCCAACAGCGTGAGTTGGTACTCCCGCTCCGGCGTGGGGCTTTCGAGGAAGGCCCTGAACGCCTCCTTCTGTTCCTCTTCGATCTGAGACGGCATGATCTGCCGCTCCCGCTCGCGCCAGTGGCTCCATTCAGTTTGCAACTGCTGCACTGCGGCAATCTCGTGCTCGTTCAGCAGCGGAATTTTGAGGGCTTTGGTCAGGGTGATGAATTCGTCGGTCATGTGCGGGGTTTTGGTTTATGGTTTGGGCGTGGATCAAAGCAGCGAGCGGTTTGCGGTAGCGGCGGTGCCTGTGTTTTCCGCAGCCGCAAGGCGGATCACCGTCTGCACGGCGTCCGCCGCGAAAAGGAATTGCTCGCGCCCGTTGCCCACGTCTTGCATCGCGTAGGGTTGCAACTGGCCGCGGAGCATCAGCGCCGTCAGCGCAGAGCGATGCACGCCCGCGCGTCGGGCGAGCTGATTCAGACTGAGGACGCGCGGCAGGCTGCGAAGATTGCTGACGATCATGCCCCAGAGATGCTGTCAACCGTCGCGCCTCAGCGGCCGTGAGCGTCGTCAGCTAGAGAAATCCGCCACCACGAGCGTGCGGAAACGAGCGGCCACTGCACCAAGCGGAACGATGATGAAAACGGGACGCTTGGGACGGCAAATTCCCACCGCCGCGCGTATGCGTGACATGATCCCATCCCTCAATCCTCAATCATCTTTTGTCCTGCGTACGCGCGAGAGTGGAAAAATGGCGTCCCAAGCGTCCCAATTTCATCGCCGTGCATCGGCATTCAGCCGGAAAGTTTGCCGCCAAGCTTTTGCCAGCCTTCGCGCAACGACTGCGCACCGTTTTAGCATCGTTGCCTTCCTTGCCGCCCACGTTGCGCAGATTGCGGAGTTTACAAAATCACTGCACCGCAATGCAATCATGGCCGCGCCGCCGCTCACGCCACGCCGCCGCCCGGCGCGTGAAGTAGCGTGAACACCTCGTCGAGAGCTTTCTGGCATTCCGCCTGGATCGCCACCGCATCCAGACCGGAGAGCACGGGCGGCAGCTCCAGCTCGAATTTGTGCCGCAGCAGATCCTTGGCTTTGGCCACCTGTGCGGTCCATGCCGTGCGCACTTCGTCCATCGCCACTGACTCGCGCTTCTTCACCGCCAGGCGTAGCTCGCGCTCCTCGACCTCCGCCAGCAACTTGCGGGCACGCAGCGCCATTTCCACGTCCGTCACGCCGGCATCTGCGCCCAAGCCATGCCGCGCCATGAACTCACGCCATGCGCTCACCTCGTGGAAACCATTGGCGACCGCCTGCGGCGCGTCCTTGCGGGCGCGCCAGCGCTGGAGTGTGCGCCGCGCGACGCCAAGCTCCTTGGCCAGCTCGGCGAAATTTTCCACAACGGCGGTGGTCTGTCCCGCATTCGCGGCCATGCCTTGCAGCATCAGGCGTTCGGCTCGGCTGAGTTTGCCGCCGCGCTGCACGCGCTGAACTAGATTGGCAAAATCACGGTTGAGCAGTTTCTTGGCGATCTCGGGCGGAATGGTGTCCATGCCCCGGCGCGCGGCGTCAATTTTCAGAGGGAACAACCTTTCGCCAATGCTCGCGCAAACCCGCGCAGACGTTTCAGCATGTGCGCCATTTTCCTGCCGCCAAGATTGTGCCGAAGTTGCCGGACTGAAAAATCGGCAGCGAAAGCGCGGCACACGCCATCAGACATCTGGCGCGAAAAACGGGACATGTCCCACGTGACCTGCACGGAGATGAAATTTCAGAGCCTCATGAATTCCAGTGAGATGCCGTGAATGGAGCCGCACAGAAGCGCGTAGAAGCCGTTTTACAGCCGACGAAAACGCGCGCTGGTGTGCCGGTAGCCGTGAAAAAAGTGGGACACTCAAAAACGGCTTCCTCATACAAATTGAGTGAGGGTCGCCCAACCCAGGTGTCAAAACGATCTCAGGAATAGATTTCCTTTCAGAAAGTTACGGCATAATCATTCACGCTCCATAGCGCCAATCTTGCACACCTAAAACACGCCGCAGGCATAGGCGGTTCGCTTCAAATGGAAATTCACCGCCAAGTCGAACTTATCGCGACTGGCAGGAAATCGCTTTCGCGCCCGACACGTTGTGGAGAGCCAGAGCGGGGACCGGCACCTTGCAGTTGAAAGGAGAGAAGAGCACAAGCCGTTTTCCTGTGACCGCCGCGCTATTTGCCGAGGGAAAATGGGTGCGCTCACGAGGACGAATAACTCGAAATTCAACTTTACTGTGAGCGGGGTTTGCTATGTTCAGTTCTTGTTTTCCCGAACTGACCGAATCGATGAGAATGTTCCGCGCGCTGTTTCCGCTTCTGCTCTTTGCCTCCATCACCACGGCCCGCGCCGGTTACAGCGACCCGGCGCTGTCGGTGAAGATCGTCTCGACGGCGGGTAATGCGAATCAACCGATTCTCGTGATGCCGTCGAGCGGCA
>JAYWEO010000186.1:0-17929 GCA_043779225.1 Prosthecobacter sp. | reverse complement strand
AAGGGTTCATCCAATGGATCGAGGACGGGCATGCGTTCGTGGGGATGCACTCGGCGAGCGACACGTTCCATCACTTCGAGGGCTACGGCGAGATGCTGCAGGGGGAATTCAAGACGCACGGCAAGCCGGTGCCGGCGGACCTCTTCGCTGGAGACACGAAGCACCCGGCGAACGCGGGCATCGGAAGCAAGTGGGACATCGCGCAGGAGGAAATGTACGAGATGAAGGACGGCAGCCACGACCGCTCGAAGGTGCATGTGATCTGGTTCCTGAAGCACCCGCCGCAGGAGCCGGACAAGGCGGAATACGCCGCGGTGAGCTGGTGCCGCATGGCAGGGACAGGACGTGTATTTTACACGAGCCTCGGTCATCGCGAGGACTTGTGGAATGCCGATCCGGCGCTGCCAAACCGCGTGAATTCACCCGAGACGGCGAAGCAATATCAGGCGCACATCCTCGGCGGCATCAAATGGGCGCTCGGCCTCGTCAAAGGCGACGCGACTCCGAATCCCGAGGTGAAGTAGGCGCGACGGGGCGCACACAGATCGTCAGTCATGTCGCGTGGCGTTCAGCCGCCGACATCGGTGCTCCGTGCATGTTTAGCGCAGTCGGCGTTTAGAGAAACGTCCGCTGCATCTTCGCATCTCACCTTTCAAATGCGCGACTGCGCGCGCATTTGCACCACCGCCGCTTTTACTGCGCGGTGTAGTATTTCGGATACTGGTAGTAGTAGTATCCGGGCACTTCGGTATCCACGCAGTTCAGGATGAGTCCGAGGACATTCACCTGGCGCTGATAGAGAGCGTTGAGTGCGTTGCGCGTGAGGCGGGCGCTGGTGAAGGATGCGCGGATGACCATGAGCGTGCCGTCGAAATTCGGCGCGAGCGTCGGTGTGTCGTCGGTCGCGAGGATCGGGGCCGTGTTGAAGATGACGAGGTCGTAGGCTGCCTTCCACTCTTCGAGAAGCTTCGGGACGATCGGCAGCAGCAGCAGCTCGCCGCTCTGATTTGTCGTCGGGCCGCGCGGAATGATGTGCAGGCATTCCTTGCGGCCTTTCTGAATGCATGCCTTCCAGTTCACTTCACCGCGAAGGATGTTGGAAAGACCCTGACGGCCATCAATGTCAAACAGCGCCGCGATATCTCCACGGCGGAGGTCGGCATCCACGAGCAGCACACGCGCACCGGCATTGGCCATGGTGATGGCGAGATTGCTGGTGATGGTGGACTTACCCTCGTTCGGGATGGCCGAGGTGACGATGAGCGTCTTCAGCTCCGTCTGGTTCGGCATGAAGATGAGCGAGCTGCGAAGGCTGCGGAACGCCTCGGCAAACATGAACCGCTGATCCTCATCCTGAAGCAGCGGGAGTCCGGCATTCGTGCGGCTCGATGCGACGTCGGGAATCTGGCCGACGATGGCCTCGTTGAACTGCTCGATCATTTCGGAAGACGACGCGAGACGATCATCCGAACGGTCGAGCAGGAAGAGAATGCCGATGCCAAGCAGGAACCCGCCGATAAGTCCGGTAAGGAGATGGCGGACCAATCCCTTGTTTTCGAGAACCGGCTGGGAGGCAGGCTGACGGATCGCGAGGATTTCCTGGGTGAGGGAACTCGAACGGATCTTATCAAGATTCGAGCGCGACTGGTTGTAGGCGAGTTCGTTCCTGTCGACATCCTTTTTGAGATTGGTGTACTTCGCCAGAATCACGCTGAAGTCCTTTGCCTTCGCATTGAGTTGCTCGATTGCAGCTTCCTTGGTCTGGATTTCGGCGTTCAGGCGGCGCAGCACACTATCGAGATTTTTCGAAGCCTCATCCTTGAGCACCCCGAGCGTGAGACGGAGGTCCGAGACTTCGCGCTCAAGCTGCTTTAAGCGCGGGTGAGCAGGTTTCCAGACTGTCGCGCGCTCCTTGAGTTCGGACTCTTTGATGGCAAGCTGCTCCTGTTTCTCGAGCCAGCGGCTGCTCAGTGAATCGCCAGGCTGGCTGGCATTTTTCTTGTCGCTCTTCGGCGCGTTCGCGTCGAGGAGGCCGGTTTCATTCAGGCTCTTATAGGTGTTCACTTCTCCGCGTAGCGCGTCGATGGCCTTGCGATTTTCGGAAAGCTCTGCGGAAATCTGCTCCGCCTGTTGCTCGATAAATGGCACGCTATTGTCTTCTTGGAAACGATTCAGGATCGCGCGGCTCGCATCCATTTCCTCCTTTTCCTTGGCCGCCTGTTTTTCAGACTCTGCAAGCAGTGCGCCTCTGTGCGTGAGGCTGTCCTCACGACGTAATTGCATAAACACATCCATCGTCATATCCACAAAGCTGCGGGTGAATTCGGGATTCTGACCCATGCCCGTGATACTGAAGATAAAAGTGCTTGGCTCGTTGATGGCTGCGATTTCCACACCCTCGGCCAACGCAGCCATCTGCGGATTTTCCACGGCGATTTTTCTGCCGGCACGATCACGGACAATTGAGCCCATGAGTTCGGACACGACTGTCTGCCCCCATCCCTGCATGCCGATCGTGACCCCACTCATAGACCCATCGCTGGAAGCAGGCTCGCTGACCTTCAGCTTGCCAACGGAGACATAGCGCGTGGGCTTGGTGACGAGGATGAACACCTCGTAAAGCAGCCCCACGCTGACACAGAGGAGCAGCACCCACCAGAAACGTTTCAGGACTGCACGATAGCGGTAGAAACGCACACCAGTCGGAGAACCGGTTTCGCCTGCGGCACCGGGTTTGGAATTTTGAGGATCCATTTTGGGCGGAATGGTTGAGAGCGTTTAGTCGCCGGAACGGAAAGTTATGCCCTTCTCTGGCACATAAATTTTGTCGCCATCGCGGAGACGAACATCGAGATCCGCCCGTCCCTCCTTGGTGATGGCGCGCATGTCATGTTCGGTCGTCTGACCGCCACGCGTGAGTCGGATTTTATCCGTCTTCGAATAGGTGGTCGTAATCGCGGCAGTAACGGCTTCGGAAAGGGTGACCGGGTTCGCATCATCGAAAAACACAGGGCCGGGTCGCGCGACCTTGCCGGTGACTTGCACCTTGAACTTGCGAACCGTCCCCATCGCCTTTTTGACCACACCGACCTCGACTGTCGCACGGTGATAGTACCTTTGCCGAAGATAGTTCGCAATGAGGGCCTCCGCCTCGGAACTCGATTTGCCATTCACAGCAACGCGGCCCAATCCGTTCAATTCGACTTCACCGGTATCGCTGACGATCGTACGGAGGGGTGCAGGGTCACGGTCTTCGAGAATCTTGATGGTGACTTCATCGCCAGCGGTCAGCTTGGTATCCCGGGACACGGTGATGCCACCAGATGAATGCGAAACGGCAGCCGGCGGAGCGAATGTATCCGCAGCAGGTGCCACGGTCCGACTGCCGCCACGAGCTGGCGGCGCGCTACTGATGAAATCGGTCTGCGCCGGGCTGACTGTTGCGAACGAGGTGAAAAGAGCGGCGAGGACGCCGAGGAACAGGCAGCTACGCATGGGTCATGGCTTTGATTATCAGAATTTGTAGTAAAGGCTCACCATTCCGAGGTTCTGATAGTAGTCAGCCCCGTTCTGGTTTGAGTCTTTGACAAGATAGCGATAATCGAGCCCGGCCGTGAAATTTTCGGAGAAAACGTGATAAATTCCGAGGGCGGCACCGACGCGGTGCGCCTTTTCAGCCGCAGGACCAGAGGTCTTGTAATACTCGTAGAAGAAGACGGGGCGAACGGTCGTCTTTTCGTGAATGGCCCACTCGAGGCTGTATTCCACGTGATAGAGATCGTAGAAATTCGACTGGTATCCGAGCTCGGCAGTCTTCGAGAAGCTGAGCTTCTGGCGGATGTTTTCCGCGGGGCGATTGATGATCTCAAATTTCGCGTACCAAGTGCTGCCATCCTCGTTGTCGAGACCGCTGCCCGTGACTGCGCCGGTGAACCGGTCCACGATGGTGAAGGCCGTGGCGTTGTCGAAGCTCGACTGCTGGAATCCGACTTCCGCGTAAACATCCGTGAAGTCGTTCACCTTCACTTTGACGAACGGACCGACGAGCAGCGAGTGACCGTCGGAGTGCGAGGCGTCCTTGTAGTCAAACATGCTGTACGACGCATTCACGCCGACGGTGAGACGCGGGCCTGCCTGAATCGAGGGACGCAGGAAGATCGTATTGATGCTGTGATCAATCGCGGAGTAAGTAGGGTCCGTGGTCCAGAGATCGTAGCGGTCGTAGCCGACGGCGATTTTCGTGTACTGATTTGCGTCCCAATCTACCTGGATGCCCGCCTGGTTTTCCCAGCGGCGATAGTTGGCGACATTCAGCGTCGGCTGGTCGAAGGGATCTTCCTGATAGGCGAGACGCTCGCGGACCGTGAACTTGAACGCGCCGGTCTCCGCGGTCCACGTGATCGCCGAAGTCGGCGAGATGAGGAGCGAATCGGAGTCGTAGTTGCTATGATTGATATACTTCGCGTAGCTCAGACCGACGCCGAGACGCAGGCGGCTCGTCTCAGAAAAGCGAATCGCACCCTCGATGTCGAACTGCGGGCGGATGATGACGTCCGACTGGCGGTTGAATTCGGAAAGCGCGATGTTGTCATTGAACTCAAAGCCGACGCCGGCGGCGAGGGACAGTTCGAGCACACCGATCTTGATGTTGTAGTTCTTTTCGTCCTTCGCAATTTCGTCCTCGGTGACCGGTTCGATGCCGTTCTGATTATTGCCGAGAAAAATGTCGGAACCCACGCCGAGACGCCCGATGCCACTGGAAGAGCGTGAGCTGCCGAAATCGCGGAAATACTCCTGCCCCATCACTCCTGCCGCGGCAAGGAGTGAGACGGAGGCGACCAAAGGAGCGATTCGACCTGAAAGTATGTTCATAAATCTATTTAGCTAAAAAAGGATAGCCGACTCTTTTTCGTAACACGCCACAAAGCCCCGTGGCAATGAAAAATCGGCGGCAAACAGAGGCGTTCAGTTGCGGCGGTGGGGCTTTGCGCCTTCGGCTGCTTTGGCGACGGCTTTGACAATACGGAAGCCGTAGGTGTCGTGCAGGGTGTCCGGCGAAGAACTGATCCGGCACGAGGACAGCAGGCTGAGCGGGATGGCACCATTGTACCACGAGCCGCCGCGGAGCGTCTTGGCGCGGTTTTCTCCATTCCACGAATCCCCGACCCACTGCCAGACGTTTCCGCCCATGTCATACAGGCCGGCTGCATTCGGCTTGAATTTTCCGACTGGCGACGTGTTCGGGTAGCCGTCGTTATAATTCGGGATCGGGATCTCGGTCTGCGTCTCCTCGCCTGCGTAGTTGCCGGCACCTGCCGGCGGCGGCCACTGGTTACCCCAAGGATAGACATCCTGCACGCCCATGTCGCGCTCCTCGGGAGTCGCACCGGATTCCGGCGGAAGACCGACGGCCTTGCTCCATTCCAAATCCGTCGGGAGGCGGTAGGCCTCGCCTGCTTTCAATTGCCCGGACTTGCGCTCCTTGTCCGTGAGCCATTTGCAAAATGCCTCTCCTTCGCGCCACGTCACGTTGACGACAGGATGTTCGGAACCTTGCTTGAAACCAGGATTCTTCCACGCTTCGGACTTCAGTCCCGTGGCATTGGCGAATGCCTCGAAATCCTTCACCGTCGTCAGATACACGCTGAACTGCACGTCCCCGACCGGCACGAATTTCATGCCGAGGGAATTCGCGACCGCTCCGGTCTCCGCTGTCGTCACGGGAGCCTTCTCCGGAGTCTCTGCGACGACGGGAATCACCGGAGTCGGCGGAGTCACCACTGCACCGGTTTCCTTCGGCGGAAGCGCGTCCGCGGCTCCCGAGGAGATCCGCTTAATCTCATTCTGGAGGTCGCCGATCTGCTTCTGGGCGGCGGCCTTTTTCTCCTCGATTTTTTTGATCGCTTCCTTGCCGGCATCGCCGAGCTCCTTCAGCGGCTCGATGGTGGCATCGAACTTCGAGGCCTGCGCCTTCAGATCCGATATCTGCTTTTCGATGCCCGCGATTTTCTCCACGTTGGCCTTGCGGTGCATCTCTTTTTCCGCGCGCTGCGCCTTGTCGGTGGCGGTGGCGATTTTTTGCAAATCCAGCTCGGCCTGCTGCTGGGAGAGCCGCGCCTGCATGCGGATGGCCTCGGCCTTGGTCACCACCTGCGAGATTTCGTCCACCTCCTGGGCCGTGGCGGAAAATTCTGCCGTGAGCGCGTTCAATTCGCCTTCGGCCTGCTGCCGGGCCTGAAGTTTTTCGCTGCCTTTCGCAACCGTCTCCTCGATCTTCCGCTTCGCAGCCTCGGCCTGCCTGGTGGCCTCCGCGGCGGCGGCGAGCGCCTTGGCGGCCTCGTCCTCGTATTTCTTGCGTTCCGCGGCGAGCGCCTCGGCCTGCTGGATCACCGGCGCGAGAATTTTCCGTTTCGAGTCGAGTTCCTTCTGGCGCTTTTCCTTTTCCGCCTTCGCAGTGTCGAGACGGCGGCTCGCCTCCATATGCGCAGCATCCGCGATGGCACCGCTGCTGCGGATGCTCTTGATGGTGGCTTCCCTCTGCTGCTTGATTTCTTCCAACTGCGCGACGGTCGGCTTTTCCGGCAGCGCCAGCTTCTGGAGGGGCTGGATCGGATCCGGCAGAAGCGGCAGAGGCACGACCTTCTTCGCAGTCGCAGCGGGCTGCGGCGTCGCTTCTGGCTTCACAGGAGGTGCCGGCGTTTTCTCCGGCGGCGTGCTGGCAGTGATCGGGGTGCTCACTCCGACATTGATCGGCGTGTGGCCGCCGATCAATTCCGGTGCTTTCGTCTGTGTGTTCCCCGGCGTCGCCCCTTTCGCGTCCGGTGTGGGCTTGCCAGCGGTCTGCGCAGAGGCGCCAGCAAGTGAATTTGGCACGACATCCCCTGGCTGAGGCGGAGCCTTCACCGCGGGCTCCGACTCGCCGCCGATCAGTCCTGCCTTCGGCGGCTTTGGCGCAGGTGTCGCGATGATCTTCGGAGGCTGGCCCGTCACGCCCGTTGCGGCCGTCTTGGGCGCTTCCGGAATTATGACCCTTGCCACGGTCTTCTTGGGCGTCACAGGCTCCGGATCCGGCAGGGACTCTGGCGACTTCGACGACGGTGGAGTGCTTCCCGCAGCCTTTGGAAAATTGGGCGGCAAAGTCCCGCCATCAGGATTGGCGTCATCGATCCGCGTCACACCGCCATTCTCATCAACGTCAGGAGCCTCAGGCTTGTTCCGCAGATAAATCCCGCCCCCAATGATGCCGGCAGCGAGAAGCAGCCAGACGAGGGGCGCCTTTGAGCGCGGGCGGTCGAGGTCGGGGAAATTGGCAGACAGCGCTCCCTTTGCAGGCGCCTTGCGAGCCGGAGGACGCTGAGTAATCGGCGGGATCTCCGGATGGAGCGGCTTGTCGGAGGCCGCCGCAGTTTCTGCCGCAGGCACGGATTCGCCAAGTTTTCCGGCAGCGGTCTCATGGCCGTGGCCTTCGTGATGGTTCTGCGTCTTCAGCGGTGCGTCCAGTCCTGTGAGATTCTGCGCTGCGATCCCAGCGGTGGCCTTTTCCACCGCCGCGACCGCGGCAGCAGCGGCGGCACCCGGTGCGCTCTGCACCCGCGCGGGACCGGAATCCTGCCCGAGCAACGTGAGGACATCCGTCAGATTCCGCGGTCTCGCCTCAGGGTTTTTTTCGAGCGACGTGGCGATCAGTTTTTCCCACGATGCCGATACCGGTGCAGCCGCTCCCGCCGCGGCGCGCAGTGCGGAAATCGCAGGCGGGACATTCTTGCGGATCTGCGGCATGATGTCGTCTCCGGAAAAGGGCGGCGAACCGGCGAGCAGCGTGTTCATGAGCACGCCGAGACCATAGATGTCATCGCTCGCACTCGGACGATCGCCGTCGATCTGCTGAGGGCTGAGATACGCCAGATGAGCCTCGGCCCCCTTCGCGATGCCAGCGCGCTCCAGCGAGTTGAGAATCACGCGGCTGATTCCAAAATTTGCCACGAGCAGCCCGCCATTCGGGCGCAGGTAGATGTTCTCCGGCGCGAGGTCGCGGTGGAAAAGCTGGATGCGATGCGCATCCGCGAGCGTCTCCGCGAGCTGCGTGATCCAGGGCTTCAAATCAGCCGGGTCCAGCGTGCCTTTTTTCTGCAGCACATCGTGCAGCGACTCCCCCTCAAATTCATCCATCGAGATCGCGACATGGCTGCCATCCTCCACAAAATCGTACACGCGCAGAATGTTCGGGTGGATGAGCTGCCGGTTGCGCTTCACCTCCTGGCGGAGTTCCGTCATCGCCCGGGCATCCGCGGCCACGGCCGCAGGGACAAAATGCAGCGTCACATCCTTGCCGAGAACTTCATCGCTCGCGACCCACACCGGGCGTGCGCCGGGCCCGCTCAGCTGGCGGCGGAGCACATAGCAGCCGCCAATTTTCAAGCCTTCGACCAAGACAGGTTCGCTATTCGCATTTGCGGGAGTCGGTTCGTTCGGTGATAGTGTTTGCACGATTATGGATGATGGGCTTGGGCGTCAGTGGCAAAAGTCTCCCGCATGCCTCAGACGGACTGATGACGGGAGCCGTGAAATTGGTGTATCTAGCCTGTCATTTGAAACAGCATCCGTGAAAAAGCCAACACAAGAATGAAAGTCATCGCGAAAAAAACTGCAGAAAGCACTTGCTGAATCAATGATATGGAGTCTAATTTCCGTAATTACCATATCTTCAACCGCGAAACGCTTCCCTCGTTTCCCGTCTGATTTCTCTTTTCACAACCGGCAATCGCAGCTAAAAACAAACGACAAACGCACATGAACAAACCGATCCTTCTCACCGCAATCGCGACCGCCTGCTCGTCCATGGTGTTCGCCGCTCCGCCGGAAACGTCCGCTGGAAACATCTTTCAGGGATACCCAAAGAACATCGCACGCCAGCACTACACCACGACACTTTCCGTGTACGATGCCGCCAAGCAGCGCTATGCGGCAACCGAGGCTGCGGCAGCCTGGCTGGATGACGATGTAGCCACAGGCTGGCCCGCACTCCCCGGGAAGCAGAACTACCTGCTCCAGTTCGCCGAGCCCCAGCTCGTCACGAATCTCGAACTCTCCACAAAGGCTCCCAGCGGCACCATCTCGATCTACACCGGAGACCATGACGCCGCACCCGGCGACAAATCCTGGACCCTCGTCGCGAAAGACGTGCCGGTCGAGAGCATCAACAACCGCAAGCTCGCCCAGCGCATCAACAAATTCGCAAAGTATCTCCTCATCGAGACAAACATCGCCGAACCGTCCCCCATCTACAGCCTGAACGTTTTCGGCGAGCGCCCAGCGTCCGCCACCGGCATCATCAGCCGTCCGCAGACCGTGGACGTGAAGCACCTCCTCGGTGACTTCGTGAACAACCAGACCGCGTTCAACATGGCCGGCATTTACGCAAAGGGTGCCATCACCTACGCGAATTCCGGAGGCAGCGAGAAAAGCTGGCAGCACGCCATTGATGATGATCCGGAAAGCCTTCTGAACGTGAACGCCTCGACTGGCGAATCCGGCCTCGTCGTCAAATTCGACGGCGCGCAACCCTTCACCCGCCTCTCGCTCCTCACGAATGCGAAGACCCGCGGCAAGGTGGACATCTTCCTCCTCAGCGAGGCTCCGCAGAAGGCCACGCCCGTGAGCCTCGAAGGCGTCAATCCTTCCGTCACCCTCACGTTCGACGGCACCTCGCAGCGCGCCTTCGCCGATTTCGCCGAGACCAAGGCCTCAGCCCTCGCCCTGCGCTGGACGCCGGAGAGCGGCCAGGCAGTGCTCGCCATCCGCGAACTGAACGTCTTCGCCGACCTTTCGCTCACCGACCACGAAGTCGCGGGCGCACCCACCGCGCTCGCCCAAGGCCCTGCTGAAAATGGCAGCGGCGACTCCGACGCTCGCAACCGCTCGGAAGAACGCAGCCTCGCAGACGGCAAGAGCATGGCCGATGGCAAGAGCCTCTCGGACGGAAAGGCCCCCATCGCGATGGGTCCAAAAGACCGTGGCCTCGACTTCAAAGGCACCAGTGCACCGCCAATCGCGGCAGGCCCCGGGAACGGCTACAACCCGGGCAACATCGGCTTCCCGCCGCTGCTCGGCATCCCGCGGCCAAACTCCACGCCTCCGCCGACGCCCGTCAGCCAATAGGCTGGAACCACCATTCCCAATCCTCCAACGCAGCGCGCGGGACCCACGTCCCGCGCGTTTTTGCGTACCGCAGCAACGTCACTGACGTTCCGGAACCCGAAAAATCGGCAACGGCCTGCCAGCCCCCGAAGATCAGGAGCTTTTCAATAGTCGCGCAAGACATCTGCGAAGGAAGACCCTGTCACTTTTCCCAATCCGCAATCCGCCACTACAGCTCGATCTCCACGCGCGCACCGCCCTTCTTGAGTTTCAACGGCACCGTCTTAGTCTTCGCACCGACCCGGACTTCGACCGTGTAGTCACCTAGGAAGCCGCGCACCTTAGCCACACCGCCCCTGCCCGTCTCGGTGTTCACACTCGTCCACCATTTCTTATACACTAGGTCATACCACACCTTGCCGTGGTTGCGAAGCTGCCACGGTCCCGTCCACTGCGCTGCGTTCGGAATCCAGTGCCGCTTTTCCCAGAATCCCCACGTGATGAAGCCGCTCGTCGCCGTGTGGGCAAAGACCGCCGTCATGAAGTCGCGCGTGTAGTCCGCCATCACCTCATCGTCCCAGACATTGATGTCATGCTCCGTGATCTCGATCGGCAGCCCCAGCGCTCCGAAGCGGTTCAGAATCTCCCACACCTTTGTGATAGGCGTCAGTTGCTCATTGAAATGCCCCTGCATCCCGATGCCCTGCACCGGAGCCTTCGCATCAAGCAGGTCGCGGACGGTCTTATAATAGGCATCCTGATGCTCCGTGTCCGCCCCCCCGTGTGATAGGATGCTATAGTCATTGATGAAAAGCTTTGCCTGTGGATCCGCCTCACGCGCCGCCTTGAATGTCTCCGCGAGAATGCCGTTGCCCAATACCCGCTGGACATCCGTATTAGTCACCGGCTCGTTCACCACATCCCATTCCAGAATCTGCCCCTTGAAGGCACCCACCTCATCGCGCACGTGATCGAGGATGCGCGTCCGCAGCGCGTCCGGTTTGCCTTCCAGCGCCGCCACATCCTTCGGCAGCCGGGTCCAGCCCGGCCACAGGAGATTGTGCCCGCGCACCGCGACGCCTGCATCGCGCAGCCATTGCACCGTGTCCAGCGCGCGCTGGCGGTTGCCCTCGAACTCAGGCCACTTCATGTCGTTCTCCACCGTCACGCGATTGAAGGCACTCGCCACCACATTGCGATACATGTCCGCATCCGTGCCTTCATCGAGCAAGGGCGACGACGCCACCGCGCTGCCGAAACCATAGGCGTGCCGCACCTGCCTGACACGCACCTCGGCTCCAGGCAGCGATTTTCCCGAGATGCTAGTCACGACGATGGTCAGTTGCGCCTTGCGCTCCTTTTCGATGCTGTCCGCCGCCTCCTTGCGCCACAGGGCATCCGGCGAGCGCCCCTTGTAAGTCAGCGGTGTATAGGGAAGCTCGCCTAATGCCACCCCATTGCCATAGCTAATGACCCTCAGCCCCCCGATTTCCATCGCCTGCTTCGCTGCACCGGCCTGGAAATGCAGCGCGATGTCATCCTCCCCGTAGTCCATCGCCGCGATGAACGGCACATAGAACTTCGTCCACGCCTTCCCGCACTCGAACCGGAACGACGACGACTTCGTGTACGGCGGGCGCGAAAGCTCGAAGACAAACGCGCCCTCCGCCTCCTCGCTGGTGCCCGCGGTGCGTGCCCAAAAGGTCGCGAGCATCACCTCGCCCTTCTGCACCTTCGCCGTGCATTTGGTATGCGTCTGGAATCCCCATGCATTCTCCGGCACCTTCTTCACGGTCATGCGCAACGCCTTCTCAAAGCCCGGCCCGCCCTTCGCATCCACAAATTCCGCGACGCCGTGCTTATTCGTCTTCCCGAGGGCGAGCGCCATTCCTTCGAGCGCGCGCGGCGGGCTGATCTCGCGTCCCTCGGGCAGCTTCTTGAAGCGGGCATCCTGCGTCGCCATGTCGGCGAAGACTGGCGAGACGAGGAGGAGAAAGAGGAGGATGCAGCGCGTCACGCCGCGCTTCTACGGCATTGCGAGGGCGAGGCAAGCCGGAGTGATCGCAGCGCGGAGAAAAAGCGGAAGCGCTGGAATCTTCCCGCGCCATGCGCCATCGTCTGCGCACATGAAACGCGTCTTCGGAATTGAAACCGAGTATGGAATCACCGTGGACGGCATGGCCGACGTGGACGTCGTGCGCGAGAGCATCGCCATCGTGCGCAGCTACACCGAGCACGGCGCGCATCTGAAGTGGGACTACACGACCGAGGACCCGCACAATGACGCCCGCGGATTCCGCGCACCGGAACTGCGGCAGGACACGGATGAGGCCGCGTACTACGAACTCGACAAGCACCGCAGCCTCACCTTCGAGGAAATCAAGAGCGACCTCGTCCTCTCGAATGGCGCGCGTTTTTACAACGACCACGCGCACCCCGAATACTCGACGCCCGAATGCGCCACGCTCGCCGACATCGTCGCGCAGGACAAGGCGGGCGAGCGCGTGCTCGAGGAATGCATGCGCCGCCGCAACGCGCACCTCCCCGATGGCCAGCGCTGCCGCCTTTACAAAAACAACACCGACTTTCAGGGCCACAGCTACGGGTGCCACGATAATTTCCTCATGCGCCGCGACGTCGCATGGGAGCGCATCGTGCGCGACAGCGTCTCGTTCCTCGCCACGCGGCAGCTCTTCGCGGGTGCAGGAAAATTAGGCATCGAGTGCGAGGATCACACGGCGGAGCCCGGCGTCTTCCAGCTCGCGCAGCGCAGCGATTTCTTCGAGGTGCTCACGAGCATCGACACGATGAACCGCCGCCCCATCGTGAACACGCGCGACGAGCCGCACGCGGACAGCGACCTCTACCGCCGCTTCCACGTGATCGTGGGCGATGCTAACATGTCCGAGTGGGCCACCGCGATGAAGATCGGCACGACGGCGCTCGCGCTGGAGCTCATCGAGAAAAATCACGCGCCTAACATTAGGCTCGCCGATCCCATCGGCGCGACGCGCAGCATCAGCCGCGATCAGCAATGGAAATGGCCCGTGCTTTTTGAAGATGGCCGCACGGCCGGCGCGCTGGACATTCAGCGCGAATGGCTCGACGCCGCGCGCACGCATTGCGACCGCGACCACGACACCGCGTGGGTGCTCGCCGAATGGGAGGCCGTCCTCGCCGACCTCGCGAACGATCCGATGTCCGTCCGCGACCGCTGCGACTGGGCGGCGAAACGCTTCCTGCTCGATACCTTCCGCGAGGCCGAGGGCATCGGCTGGGAGCACCCGTGGCTCCAGGCGCTCGACCTCGAATACCACGACGTCTCGCTCGACAATGGTCTCTATTACGAGCTCGCCCGCACCGGCCAGATGCGCCGCACCGTGACGGAAGAACAGATCCGCCACGCCATCTTCTACCCGCCCGAAGGCACGCGCGCCTTCTTCCGCGGACGCGCCGTCGCGCGGTTTCACGAGCAGCTCAGCTCACTCCAGTGGGACGCGCTCACCTTTGGCGAAGGCTCCGCCGCGCTCCACTTCCGCTTCCCCCACCCCGCCTTCGATCCCGCGCTCGACCGCCTCAATTCCGTTATCCGCGACGCCACCTCCCTCGACGCCTTGCGCTAGCCCAATGGCTTGGAAATGCCGGGTCCCGAGCGGAGCACGCGACGTGTCGATTTGCCAACCCCCCGGATAGGCAAGGAAGAAACCATTCCAGCCGTTTCGCGGGATGATGGTGTGAAGGCGCAGGATGATTCCGCCATCTGCCGGAGCCGTCCGGGCACTTGCCAGAATCATCCGGGCAACGCATCGAACCTCTGAAAATCACGCAAAAATCGCGATTTCGGCTGATTCCCGGTCTTTTCCCGGCTCCAGCCTCGGTTTTTAGATCGCATACACCCCGGAGGACGCGAGGGATTCAGACCGCCGAGCGGATGCAGTCCTCGGCGAGGAGACTTTCCGGCTTTGCGAAGGCGGCGAGTTTTTCCGCGGGGACCATGGCGGATTCCTAGCGGAAGAACCGGCGCGGCGGCACTGGCGGAGCTTCAGGAGCGAGGGGACGTCAGGCGGGTGCGTCCGTGAGCACCGTCCGCTGATTGTCGAGACGCTTGGAAAAATCCAGAGGGTCGCCGACTCCCACCGTCCCGCGCGCGACCTGGTACGCCCAGACCTGGAAGTAGCTGAGCGTCGCACCTCCGTAGATCGTCGAGAACGCGCCGTCCACGGCGTCCTGCCCGCACGCGACCTTGATCCGGCCGATGCGCGGCACGTGAAAACGCGCGTCCGTCGTGAACCAGTGGCCGCCGAGATACACCTCGGCGTAGGCGTGGAAATCCATGTGATTCTGCGGATCAGGAAAGCCGATGTCCGGCAGATGCCCGGTCACGTAGCGCGCCGGGATGTTGAAGGTGCGGTTCAGCGCGATGGCGAGGTGCGCGAAGTCGCGGCACACGCCATAGCCGCGCTGCAGGACATCCCATGCGGAAAGTTCGGGGCTGCCGGAGAAGTAGCGATACTCGATGTTCTGATGCACCCATTTGCTGATGGCCGTCACGCGCGGGAGCCCGTGCTCCACATGGCCGAATTTTTCCCACGCAAAATTGGTCAGCTTGTCCGAGTCGCAGTACCGGCTGGGCATCGTGTAGCGCAGCAGATCGGGAGGCAGCTCGCCGGGCGTGAGCGGCGCGGACAGAGGCAGGTCGTGATTGTCCGGCTGCGAGGAGACCGAGACGATGGCGTCGTGCCGGAAGCAATTTGTGCCGGGCGCGAGGGTCACGCGATAGACATGATTGCCGTGGCTGTCCGTGAATTCCTCCGCCGGCAGATGGTTGCCGAGAGACAGCGCCTCGAAGACCACGGCATGATTGCGATCCGGCAGCGGTTTCAAATGCAGGAGCAGCCAGGCCCTGCCCGTGACCTCGTAGGTGAGGCTGCAGCCCACACGCACCGTCACGTCGAATTTTGGGGCGGGGCGAATCGGATCAGGAGTCATGTCCGGCAGCAGACCGTACCATCGGGGCTGAGTCACGCCCCCTCTCCATCAGAGATGGCTGGGGCTTACGAATGCTTGTGCATATCCGTCCGCTCGTGGTGCGCCTCCGCGGCCTTGTGAATTTCTTCGGCCTCCTGGGCCTTCGCATCCACCCGCGCCGTGGCCGGGTCTTCGTGAGCATGGGGATGCTCCATCGCCGGCTTTTTTCCGGGCTGCACCGTCTGCCGCACCGGCCGCGGGATCATCGTGGTGATGGATCTTGTCGCGGATGACTTTCTTATCGTGAGCAACGTTGCGCGGGTCGGACATAGGCAAAGGAATCGCGGCCCGAGGCTGCATCAGGCGTGTCTTTCCAAAACAAAGTGGTCCGCGTGAAAGGACGCTGAAGCCGCGCATGAAATCCTTTCATCGTCGCCAGCGCCAAAAACCTCGCCGTGCGACATGCCAGTTGCATCCAGTCGTTCCTCGATAAAGTTCCTTTCTCCCGAGGACTCCCGTTGTCAAAATCGTGAAGGCCGCTACGTTCGCGCCCTTTTTCATGAGCAATGCCGCACACGCCACAGGACAACGATGGGTCAGCGATACCGAGCCGGAGCTTGGCCTCGGGATCATTCTCAAGGCCGGGTTCGGCCGCGTGGAGGTGCATTTCCCGGCGGCGAATGAGCAGCGTCAATATGCCATCGAGTCCGCGCCGCTGCGCCGCGTGAAGTTTGCCGCGGGCGACAAGATCAAGTCGCGCCAGGGCACGGAGCTGCTCGTGGATTCCGTGGAGGAAAAAGGCGGGCTGCTCGTGTATCGCCACGCGCGCGGCGAGCTGCCCGAGGCGGATCTTTCCGATGCGATCAGCTTCAGCAAACCCGAGGACCGGCTCTTCGGCGGACACACGGATGAGCTGCGTACCTTCGACCTGCGCGTGGAGGCGTTGCAGCGGCGCTGCGAATTGCGGCGCTCGCCGGTGCGCGGCTTCGTCGGCGGACGCGTGGATTTGCTCCCGCACCAGATGTTCATCGCGGGCGAGGTTGCCGGACGGCTCGTGCCGCGCGTGCTGCTCGCGGATGAAGTCGGCCTCGGCAAGACGATCGAGGCGGGGCTGATCCTGCACCGCCTGCATCTCACGGGCCGCGCGGAACGCATCCTCGTGCTCGTGCCCGAGCCGCTCGTGAACCAGTGGTTCGTCGAGCTGCTGCGGCGCTTCAATCTGCTCTTCAGCATTTTCGACGAGGAGCGCTGCGCGTCCATCCAGCAGCACGAGCCGGAGGCGAACCCGTTTCTCGACAGCCAGCTCGTGCTCTGCAGCATCGCGATGCTCGCAACCGACCGGCAGCGCGCCGCGCAGATCACCGAGGCCGGATGGGACCTGCTCATCGTGGACGAGGCGCACCACATGGAATGGACTCCCGAAAGCGCGAGCCCGCAGTATGCGCTCGTGGAGGCGCTCGCGAAAAAGACGCAGGGCCTGCTCCTGCTCACCGCGACGCCGCAGCAGCTCGGGCCCGAAGGACACTTTGCGCGTCTCCGCCTGCTCGACCCGGATCGCTACTCGGACCTCGCGAAGTTCATGGAGGAATGCAGCCACTACGAGGAAGTCGCCCGCGCACTCGATCGCCTGCTCACCGGCCAGCCGCTCACCAAGGAGGACCGCACGCTTTTCGGAAAGCAATCGCCGCGCGTCCTGCGTCACTGCGACGAGCTTTCCAAGGGCGACACTGCTGCGCGCACGCATCTCGTGAGCGAATTGCTCGACGCCTTCGGCACCGGCCGCGTGATGTTCCGCAACACGCGCGCGTCGCTGCCCGGCTTCCCAAAGCGCCAGGCAAAGCTGCACCCGCTCACCGCCGAGGGACACGAACTCACCGTGAAATTGAAATGGCTCGTCGAGCTGCTGAAGGAACTCGGCACCGAAAAAATCCTGCTCATCTGCCGCACGCGCGAGAACGTCGAGGACATCGCCGACCGCCTCCAGCGCGCGGTGAAAGTGAACGCGGGAATTTTCCACGAAAGTCTCACGCTGCTCCAGCGCGACCGCAACGCCGCGTTCTTCGCCAGCGACGAAGGCGCGCGCATCCTGCTCTGCTCGGAGATCGGCAGCGAAGGACGGAACTTCCAGTTCGCGCATCACCTCGTCCTTTTCGATCTGCCGCAGAATCCCGAGCTGCTCGAACAGCGCATCGGCCGCCTCGACCGTATCGGCCAGAGCGCCACGATCCATATCCACGTCCCGTACATTCCCGGCACCGACGGCGAAGTCCTCGCACGCTGGTTTCACGAAGGCCTGAACGCCTTTGAAAAAAATCCGCACGGCGCGAACGAGATCGCGCGCGAGCTGCAGGACGGACTCGACGCGCTGAGCGAGGAGTTCACGGCGAAGAAGCTGACCGCCTTCATCAAGCGCACCCGCACGTTGCACTCGAAAGTGGCCGGCAAACTCGAACGCGGACATGACCGCCTGCTCGAGCTGAACTCCTCCAAGCCCGAGCGCGCCGCCGCATTGATCGCGCAGGTCCGCAGCGCCGACACGGATGCCGGCTTCGAGGAATTCAGCGTGCGCCTGCTCGATCACTTCGGCGTGCAGGTGGACGATCTTGACGCCCGCGGCTACATCCTGAAACCCGGCCATCTGATCACCGACGCACTCCCCGCGCTGCCCGAGGACGGCATGTCCGTGACCTTCGACCGCACGCGCGCGCTCAGCCGCGAAGACCTCGGCCTCATGAGCGGCGACCATCCGCTCCTCAGCAGCGCGCTCGATCTTCTGCTCGGCTCCGAGCGCGGCAATTCCGCGTTCGGCGTCTGGAAAAACTCC
>JAYWEO010000185.1:0-7972 GCA_043779225.1 Prosthecobacter sp. | reverse complement strand
GTGCTGCTCTCGAATGCGACCGAGGACAAATGGGCGAATCCGCCGGGGCAATTTGAAATGCTGCGCGGTGCGAACGCCGTGTACCGGCTCGTCGCGGGCGACGGTCTCGGCGCGGAGAAAATGCCGGAGGTCGGCGTGCTGCTGGATTCGCGCCTCGGATTTTACATCCGCGAGGGCAAGCACTCGATGACGACGCCCGATTGGAAAGTGTGGCTCGACTTCGCGGACAAGTGGCTGAAGTAGCCGGAAGACAGCCGTCCCGGCTGTCCAGGCAAACAACCCGTCCCGGTTGTTGGGACAGGCCGGAGGCCTGTCTGCCTTGACAGGCAGGGACGCCTGTCTTCCGGATCGTTGCGCTCGCTTTTACGAACTCGCCGGGAGCGTGAGGGCGCTCGCATTCCAGAAATCCACGATCTCCAACGCCTGAAATCGGAAGACGACGAGCAGCGCGTCGCCGAGCGGGATGCCGACCTTTTGCGCGATGGCCTGCAGGGATTCGGAGCCATTGATCGCGGAGGCGAAGCGCGCCTCGACGTCGTTGAGCTTGAGCTTCTGGATCAGGTCGTAGCCGCGGCGCGTGTAGGCGGGCGACCCATTCGGATCGGGGCGTTGGTTTGGCGCGATCTGGTCGAACTTCACGTGGCGCAGCGCGCCGAGGATCCAGTTGTCCGCATCGTCGCCGCTCGCTGGAAAATTTGCGACGTACTCGGGAAAATTTTCCGTCTCCTCAAACTCGAAAGTGATGCGCCCCGCCGTGTAAAGCTGGCTGAAGAGCCGCTGCCCGTGGTCGCGCGTGATCTGCACCACGTCGTCGTGCGGGAATCCATTTCGCACGCTGAGGAAAAGAAAAATCGGGCAGCCGGTGATCTGCTGGTTGATCTGCGACTCGACGATGAGGCCGAGATTCGTCGCGGAAAGAATCACCGGGCTGCCACCGCAATAGAGCTGAAAATTTCGCGTGGTCGCGAAAACGAAACGCCCGGCATTCATCCATAGATCGATCGGATTCCGGCCGAGCTGGAAACGCAGCACGCCGGTGAGACGATCGCCCTGCGCCATGTGGAGCGCCTGACGCAGCGAGATGACGCCCGTGTGGCCGGTGAATGCCACTCCGCCCGCGCGACCTGGCAGCATCCGGCGGCTGCCTTTGCCACCGAGGATTTCCGCGACGGCCTCGGCGAGCGCATCCATCGTGGCAGGCTTCGCGAGCACGCGGGCGATGTTCGGATATTTGCCGTTGAACTCCTGCGTCCGCGACGCCTCTGCGAGCAGGAGCACGGGCGTGGCCGCTGAAAAAGGATCGACGGCGAGACGCGCGAGCACGGCGGCACCATCGGTGTCCGGCAGAGTGTCGTTGAGGATCACGAGATCGGGATTCGCCGCGTTCAGCCGCTCGAATGCATCGCTGCCGCGCGAGGCGACGAGCACGTCGCAGCCGGGGAAGTGCCGCGCAAAAACATTTTCCGCGATGTCTGCGGCAGTCTGTGGATCGTCAATGACGAGGATTTTCTGGGCCATGCTGGTTCGGTACGTTCTTGCCTCAGCGTGCGGGCAGCGCAGCCGCAAAGTCAACCCAGCAGTCCCACCCGCTACGAGAAGGACTGGAGTTCGCGCAGCTTCGCGAGAGCGGCACCGCGTTCGATCGCGTGGCGCGCGGTTTCCACGCCGGCGGGAAGGTCGGGAGCAAGGCCCGCGACGACGAGCGCCGCGGCGGAATTCAGCAGCACCATGTCGCGCTTCGGGCCGCGATCGGAGCCATCGAGGATTGCATGGAGGATGCGCGCATTTTCCGTCCGCTCGCCGCCGATGAGCGACGCGGGTTCGCAGCGCTGCAGTCCGATCTCCTCGGGCGTGATCGAGAATGCGGAGATGTCCGCGCTTTTCACCGCGCTGATCTCGCTCGGGCCGGTGAGTGCGAGTTCATCCGTCCCATCGCCATGCACGGCCCACGCGCGGTGGCGGCCGAGGATGCGCAGGACTTCGCCAAATTTCGGCAGCAGCGCCGCGCTGAAAAGCCCGACGAGTTGGTTATCCGGCCGCGCGGGATTCAGCAGCGGGCCGAGGAGGTTGAAAATCGTCGGCGTGCCCTCGGCGGCGAGTTCCTTGCGCACGGGCCCGATGGCCTTGAACGCCGGATGCCACGCAGGCGCGAAGATGAACGCGACGCCGTGCTGCTCAAGGCACTGGCGCAGGCGCGCGGGCGTGAGATCGAGCTTCACGCCGAGTTCCTCCAGCACGTCCGCCGCGCCGGTCTTCGAGGTGATGGAGCGGTTGCCGTGCTTCATCACGCACGCGCCGCACGCCGCCGCGACGAACATCACCGCCGTCGAGACATTGAAGTAGCCGCGCTGATCGCCGCCAGTGCCGCACACATCGAGCGTCGGTCCCGGCAGGCGCTGGGGATCGAGTTCCGGACGCAGTGCATGCGCAAGAAGCGCCTGGGAAAATGCAGCGATCTCCGCGGCAGTCTCACCTTTTGCGCGGAGCGCACGCAGGAATTCCTTTTTTTCACCGTCTGGCACCTGCTCGGAAATCAGCGCCGCGACGGCCTCGCGGACGTGCGTGGCATCGAGGTCGTGTCCTTCGCGCAGCGATTGTGTGAGCGTCTCCATCGTGAAAATGCACGCGCCGGGTGCGCGCGTGCGGAGGGTTCATCTCGGCTGTTTCACGAGCAGCACGATGCCGCCGATGACCGCGATGATCAGCAGCACGAGCAGCAGGATTTTGATCCAGCTCTTCGGGTAGCGTCCCGCGATCGCGCCGGTGTAGCCGTTGATCACGACTTGGAAATTCTCGCGCCCGTAAGTGTATGCGAGCAGCCACACGGGGACGAGGATGTGCTTGAAAGTCTGCCCGGAAAAATCCGCCTGCACTTCGAGTCCGCGGTGCGTGTCGCCGGGCACCTCGCGACCACAGAGTTGCTCGGTCTTTGCCTCCATCGTGGACTGCGCATGCTGCGCCCCGGCGATGAGATCGATCTGATATTGCTCCACGATCCAGCCGCTGAGGAATCCCGGATCGTAAGGCTTCAGGTCGCTCGTCGTCGGGAATGGCTCGATGCTCCGCAGCAGCCCGGGCTCCACGCCCTTCGTCGCGGGCACCAGCTCGTCGTCGAAAAAATGATCCACGTGCCCGCTCGTGCGATACCAGCGGACCTTCCGCACCGAGCGCGACTGCTGCTTCCCATCGGAGTCCGTGTAGTATTCCGTCTCCTGGTAATAGTCGCCGGATTCCGCCTGCCAGTCGGCGCTCACCTGCGCATCGAATGTCCAATACGGAATGTAAATGCCATGCACCGTGTCCGTCAGCGCGCGCGAGCCGAGCTTGTTCGGCGCAAACCAACGCGTGGAATACCACTGCCGGATCGTCTCGCGCACCTGCGTCTCGGCGACCTTAAATTCCAGCAGACTGTCCGGCCGGATCGGCCGCGTCTGCTGATCCACCGGGATGATGGCGGCAGAGCCGCAGAAGTCGCACCGCTGCGCCGCGCGGCTCGCATCAAAGACCGTGATGGCCTGGCAGCTCTGGCACTTCACGGATTTTTTCTCCGTCGCCCAGCCGCGCTGATCCGGCCCGATGGAGCGCAATGCCGCGGCGAGATCGTGCTCTGTGATGTCGCCCGATTCGCCGAGTTTCGCCGGCGACACCGTCCCGCAATACGGACACACGAGCGCCTGCTTCGCGGGATTCCACTGCGACTCACCGCCACAGCTTGGGCAACTGTATTTGCTGCGTGCTTTGATTTCGTCGCTCATGGCTTGGAAAATCGAGAGCGGGTTTTGCCGAGTTCGTCCATCACTCGTTTGCGCGCCGTCTCGGCATAGGGCGCGTTCATTTCGATGCCGACGAATCTGCGCCCATGCCGTGCTGCGGCCACGCCCGTGGTGCCGCTGCCGAGGAATGGATCGAGCACGAGGTCACCGGGATTCGTCGAGGCGAGCAGGCAGCGCTCGATGAGTTCGAGCGGCTTCTGCGTCGGGTGGCGTCCGTGCGTCTTTTCCGCGGCCGCAGGAACCTTGATGTGCCACACGGATTTCATCTGCCGCCCGCCGTTCGCCTCGCGCATCGCGGCGTAGTTGAAGGTGTGCCTGCTTGCTTCACTTTTCGCGGCCCAGAGGATCGTCTCCGTCGAGTGCGTGAAATAGCGGCACGAAAGATTCGGCGGCGGGTTCGGCTTCTCCCACGTGATCGTATTCAGCAGCTTGAAGCCGAGCTGCTGCATCGCAAAGCCGACGCTGTAGATCACATGCTGCGTGCCGCTCACCCAGATCGTGCCGTTGGGCTTCAGCGCACGCTGGCAGCGGCGCAGCCACTCGCGGTTGAAGTCATGATCACTCTCCGCGCCGCGCGACTCGTCCCATGCGCCCTTGTCCACTTTCGCCCTGCGTCCGTTTTTGCAGGTCATTCCGCCGTTGCTCAGGAAATACGGAGGGTCGGCGAAAATCGCATCGAACACACCATCCGGATGCCGCCCGATGATCGGATCGAGCACCGCGACGCTGTCGCCTTCGCAGAGGAAAATCCCCGCGCGCTCGTCGCACAGCGCGAGTCTGCCCGCGACCAAGAGCATCGCGGGATCGAACGCCGGCCCGGACGCAGACGGCTTCCGTTTTTTCGCTCCGATGGGCACGGGGGCGGGCAGCGTGGCAGCCCGTTACTTCGCGAGGAACTCGTCCAGCGCAGCCTTCGTGATGCGCCACGCGGTGCCGATCTTTTTGCCCTTGATGTCGCCGCTTTCGAGCGATGCGGTCACGTCCGCCTCCGTCACGCCGAGCTGCTGTGCGACCTGTGCGGGAGTGAAAAGCTCGATCGCTGGTGCTGCCGAGGCCTGTGCGGGCACCGCGATGCCGGGAGTCGCCTGACTGCCTGCGATGCCGCCGGGCTGGTTCATCATCTGATTTGCCATGGCAAAGCCCATCGCCATCTCCGCCGCCGCGCCGCCGGTGCCGGAGCCACCGCCCTTGCCCATGCCCTCGGCCATCTGGAATTTCACGTAGTCATTCAGATTGCCGACCGCAGACATGGAGCTGCGCTTGTCGATCGCCGCCTCGACCTCGGGCGGGACGCTCACATTTTCCAGAATGAAGCTGGAGAACTCGATGCCGTATTTCGCGATCGTCGCTGCGTTCAGCGTGGGCAGGATCGCTTCGCCCACCTCGCTGTAACGCGCGGCAACATCGAGCACGGGGATTTTCGCCTTGGCGATCGCTTCGCTGAAAAGGGACACGATGCGCGAGCGCATGGTGTCGCTGAATTCGTCGAGCCGGAAATGCTGGTCGCTGCCCGCGACTTCCTTGAGGAACACCTTCGGGTCCACGATGTGGAAATCGAACGTGCCAAACGCGCGGATGCGGACGATCCCAAAATCGGTATCGCGCATCATGATCGGGTTGCTCGTGCCCCACTTGTTGCCGGTGAAGAGGCGCGTGTTCAGGTAATAGATGTCGGCCTTGAACGGCGAATTGAACCCGTACTTCCACCCCGCGATGCGGCTGAGCACCGGGATGTTGTCCGTCTTCAGCGAGTACTTGCCCGGCACAAACGTGTCCGCGAACTGCCCGAGATACATGAACTGCACCGTCTGCGATTCGCGCACGATAAGCTGCGCGCCGTTCTTGATTTCCTTGTCCTCGTCCGGCCAGCGGTAGCTGAGCGTGTCGCGCGAGTCGTCGGTCCACTCGATGATTTCGAGAACCTGACCCTTGATGAAATCCATGAGGCCCATAGTGCGTTTCCTTTTTTTGTGGTGAGGTGTGGAGGTGAGAGTTTCGCTGCGAGAGTAGGTTGCCCCGGATGGCGTTCAATTGGAATTTTGAAGAGGAAGTCCGGCACACTGCGGAGGCTCCCGGAGCGCCAGATTTTCGCACCAGCAGGCACGGCAAGTTCCTGCGCTTTCTCCCCACGGGGAAGCGTGCTCAGGGATTGTGTCTGTGGATGCCCGCCCGTCCCGTCATATTTTCCGCACTGCTCGCCTGCGCCGCAGGCGGCCTGCTCGCGGCTGTGCCGCCGTCCGCGCAGCAGATGGATTTCTTTGAAAAACGGATCCGTCCGATATTGGCCGACCGCTGCTACGAGTGCCACAGCGCGGAGAAAAAGCAGAAAGGCGGCCTCTCACTGGACACACGTGAGGCGATGCTGAAAGGCGGCGACACCGGGCCCGCGCTCGTCGCTGGAAATCCGGACAAGAGCCTGCTGATCGAGGCGGTGCGCTACGCGAATCACGACATGCAGATGCCGCCGAAAAAGCGGCTCGCCGACGGCGACGTGAAGGCGCTCGAGGAATGGGTGAAGATGGGCGCGCCCGATCCGCGCGAGGCAGCGACAGCCGTGAAAAGCGGCCGCGTAATTGACATCGCCGAGGGACGGAAATTCTGGAGCTTCACGCCGCTCGCGCGTGTGGAGGTGCCGTTCGGAGTTCCGCCTTTAGGCGGCAAGGCTGAAGCTGGAACTCCGAGCAATCCGATTGATGCATTCATCCGCGCGAAGCTGAGCGAGAAGGGACTCCCGTCCGCTCCACCTGCCGATAAGCGCACGCTGCTCCGCCGCGCGACTTTCGATCTGACCGGCCTGCCGCCCACGCCGCAGGAAGTGGACGCCTTTCTCGCCGACCCATCACCGGAGGCATTCGACAAGGTGATCGAGCGCCTGCTCGCCTCACCACACTACGGCGAACGCTGGGCGCGGCACTGGCTCGACGTGGCGCGCTATGCGGACTCGAACGGGATGGACGAGAATATCGCGTTCGGCAATGCGTGGCGCTACCGCGACTACGTTGTGCGCGCGTTCAACGAGGACAAGCCGTTCGACCAATTCCTCACCGAGCAAGTCGCCGGCGATCTGCTGCCGCGCAGCGAGGATGCGCTCGCCGCGACCGGCTTCCTCGCACTCGGCGCGCGCGTGCTCGCGGAGCCGGACATGCAGAAGCTCGAGATGGACATCATCGACGAGCAGCTCGACACGATCGGGAAAGCGTTCATGGGCATGACGCTCGGGTGCGTGCGCTGCCACGATCACAAATTTGACCCCATCACGCAGGAGGACTACTACGCGCTCGCCGGCATCTTCCGCAGCACGCGCAGCCTCGCGACGGAGAAAATGGGCGCGATCAAATTCGCCTACGAGCACTCGCTCGCGACGCCGGAGCAGCTCGATGCGAAGAAGAAATTCGACGCGGATCTAAAGGCGAAAAAGGCCGAGGTCGCTGCATTCACCGCAAAGGCGAGGAGCGAGGTGAAAGCAGGTCTCCAGCGACACGCGGCGGACTATCTCGCCGCCGCTGCGCTGCTGCCTGCAAACGCAACGCTCGCGGATGCGGAGTCCGCGGCCAAGGGTGCGGAACTGGATGCGGATATCGTGCTCGGCAGCCGCAAGTATCTGGACCTGCACCCCGAGCATCCCCTTTTCGCAGCGTGGCGTGAACTGGCGCCGAAGAAGGATGTGGACGGCGTGAGGAAGCATTACGAACCGATCTTCGCCGAGGCGCTCACGGCGAAGAAGGGACCAGCCTACGAGGCACTCGCCGACGCCAAGGGCTTTCTCGCACTTCCCGCCAAGGATGCCGACGTGCTCGATGCCGCGACGCTCGCGAAAATCGCCGCGATGACGAAGGACGTGGAGGAGTTCACGGCAAAGCAGCCGGACCTGCCTGCGATCATGAGCGTGGCGGACGACAAAATCGTGAAGACGCTGCCGATGCACCTGCGCGGCAGCTACCTCACCCTCGGCAAGCCTGTGGAGCGCGGCTTCCCCGAGGTGATGCGGACAACTTTCACAAAGCCGATCCTGCCCGCGAAGCACAGCGGCCGCCTGGAATTCGCCCGCTGGATGGCGAGCGGCGAGCACCCGCTGACGGCGCGCGTGATCGTGAACCGGATTTGGCGCTGGCACTTCGGCGCGGGCATCGTGAACAGCACGGACAATTTCGGCACCCTCGGTGGCAAGCCGTCACATCCTGAGTTGCTCGACTGGCTGG
>JAYWEO010000184.1:0-32886 GCA_043779225.1 Prosthecobacter sp. | reverse complement strand
GCTCGCGCCGGTGCTGGAGTCGAGGTTGCCGGTCGGCTCGTCGGCGAAGACGATCTTCGGGTCGTTCACCAGCGCGCGCGCGATGGCCACGCGCTGCATCTGGCCGCCGGAAAGCTGGAGCGGCGTGTTCTTCGCGCGGTTCATCAGGCCCACGCGCTCGACCGCGGCGACGGCACGGTCGCGACGCTCCTTTTTCGAGACTCCGGAGTAGATCATCGGCAGCTCCACATTTTCGAGCACGGTGAATTTGCCGAGCAGATTGAAGGACTGGAACACGAACCCAATCTTCGCATTCCGCATCTCGGCGAGCTTGCCGTCCGAGGCATTCGACACATCCACGCCATCAATCACCACCTTGCCGGTGGTCGGGATGTCGAGGCAGCCGAGCAGATGCATGAGGGTGCTTTTTCCACTGCCGCTGGGGCCGATGATGGCCGCGTATTCGCCCTGCTCGATGGTGAGGTTGATGCCATCCAGCGCGCGGATTTCCTGATCGCCCACGCGGTATCGCTTGGTGACCTCGGTCAGCTCGATCAGCGCCATCTACCCGCGTTTCTGGGTTCGTTCCGGTTCCGTGAGCAGGATTTCCTCACCGAGCTGCAGGCCCTGCAAAATCTGCGCGTTCTCGGTGTTCGAGACGCCGATTTTCACCGGGCGCTTTTCGGTCTTCATGCCTTTGCGCACGTACACCACACGCGAGTTGCCATTGCCCTTGAACACCGCCGACACCGGCACCACGACCGCATCTGAAGCACGCGCGATCGGGATCGTCATCTGCACCGTCATGCCCGGGCGCATCCGCGCCACGACCTTCTTGATCGACGCACGAACCGTAAAGCCCTTGATGCCATTCCGTATCGTCGCGATCGGCGCGATGAAAATGATGTCGGCCTGCATTTCCGCATCCTTCAGCGACTCCGCGAGCAGTTTCACCTCCTGCTTCAGCGCGAGCTTGGAAACGTCCACCTGGTTCACATGCGTCTCGACGATCAGCTTCGAGAGATTCGCGACGCTCATCAGGGTTGTCCCGCTGTTCACGCTCGCCGCGGCGATGGCCACCTGGCCCTCGACGACGGGCACGGTGAGCACCGTGCCATCCGTCGGTGCAAGCACCTTTGTCTTCGTGAGCTTATCCTGGACGAGCTGCATCCGCTTTTCAGACTTCGTCAGGCTGTTGCGCGCGAGATCCAGTTCAGAGGAGAGATTGTCATACGCCTCCTGGCTGATCAGCTTGCTCTCGAAGAGATCCTTTGCGCGCTCGAAATTGCGTTCCGCCTTTGTCACCGAGAGCGTCGCGCCATCGATCTCCGTCTTGGCCGAATCCATCTCGCTGAGGATGTCCGTGTCATCAATTTCCACCAGGAGATCGCCCGCCTTCACCGTGTCGCCCGGCTCCACATGCAGCGCTTTCACGCGCCCGCCCACCTCCGTCTTCACATCGAGTTGTGTATCCGGCATCACGTCGCCGCTGACTTGGATGGAGAAATCAATGTCCTTTTTTTCCACGACCGCCGTCGGGAAGTCCGATGCCTCAGTCGTCTCTGTCTGTTTGAAAAGTCCGAACCATTCCCGCGACTTGGCAAACCAGCCCCCGCCCGCGAGGGCGGCGATGACTGTCAGGGTGAGGATTTTCTTCATTGCCGGATGGGCTGCTTCTTGGTGGGTAAAAAGGGAACGCGTGGTGAGTGGATCTGAGAACCATTCCAGTCCCACATTTCTTAGAAAAAGTCTCGCGGAAGAATGCGGGCCTGGCTCGCTTTCGGGTTTTGCATTTGTGTGCGGGATGGCCTCTTTGGCGTGCCTGAGGCTCGAAATGAAAAAGGCTCCGGCCCGCGCCTTCGGGCGCAGGCCGGAGCCGGAATTCATAGGGCTGGCTTACTGGTAGGGCGACCAGAAGGCGGCCGGGGCGACGTCGGAGAGAGCTGTGAAGCTCGCCGTCGGAACCTTCGGAGGCGTGTCCACCGTGAAGGTCCCAAATGAGTTGCCGAGGATGTCGGTGTTACCGCTCGTGTAAAGGCGCGCGCCGTTCTTGATGTAGTTCTGCAGATCGGCGAAGGCCGGGTTGAAGTTGCTGCTCCTGTTCGTGTCGATTGCGTATTGGTCCACTGCGGAATCGAGGATGCGCAGGTCTTCGAGGACTTGGGTGGCCTGAGAGCGCTTTCGGCTGCGGAGGAAGTTCGGTACCGCGATGGCCGCGAGCAGTGCGATGATCGCGACGACGATCATGATTTCCACGAGCGTGAAGCCCGCCTGTTTGGTGTTCAGTTTGCGAAGCATGGTATGATGATTTCTGATTGTGTTTGTTTGGGTTTCACCCGCGTCGGGATTTGCGGTGCAGATGCACAATGTGTTAGCATTGACGATGCCGCCAGCCGCCCAACTTACTTGTTATTATAAAAATCACACTCATGCCATCTGCTGCCAGCGGCCGACACCGACATATTGTCAAAATCCGACCCTGTCACTCCGCCCTGCCTCGATCCTTGTCTCGGCGAGGATCGGTTCATTGATTTTCATACGCACCGTCTCCATGTCCGCTCGGGTGCTGGGATCGTTCGCAAATGGCGTGTCCGGCGTGGTGACGGCGTTGGTCTTGGCCGATGTCCCGCCTATGGCGGAGGCAAGTGCGGCGTTGCTCGCTTCGCCAGTGGGGTGTCGTTTCCCTGGTCTGATTACAAGGGCCGGTATCGCCGCGACGCCATCGGCTGCTACCGGAGCTTCATCGGGCGATGCGGTGGATTCTATTTCAGCCTCAGCGTCCCGAACGGATGAGAGTCAGGACGGCCAAAGAAAGCGCAATGAGGAAGACGAGGATGGCCAGTATCTTGAGCTTGAGGCTGTGCCGGCCTTGCGGACTCCTTCTGCTGCATTGCGGGCAGTAATCCAGATTGCTCGGGAAAACATTTTTGCAGCGTTGGCAGCGGATGGCGGTCAAGGACATTGGGCTGGGCCTTCGAGCGTTATTGGCTAGCACGTGGCAGGCCAATGGGAGCCCGATCGCCAATCGCGACCCATGCGCCGTTCAGCGCAGCCGTGCGCTCAGAGGTCGCCGCGGGTGTCCTCGAAGTTGCTCGCCACGTCCCAGCCGGCGATGAGGCCGCTCCGGCCGAGCGTTTCATCATAATGGAAGCCGCCGTTGCCGCCGCCGTTGATGCTGAAGTTCTTCACGATGAATGCCCCGGTGGTGTCCACCGTGCCGCTGAGGTTGGCGGTATAGTTGGGCGCGTTCAGCGCGAGGATTTCTGTCGCATTTCCCTGGGCGGAAAAGGTGGGGCTGCCGGTGGTGCCGACGCCATAGACGGTGAGGTGCGAGGCGACCTGGCTGCTGCTGCCGTTGGCGTTGATGTCACCGTTGCCGAAATTAATGTCTCCGTTCACCCAGATGCTTGCATAGACATTCGGTGGAATGGTGATGCCCGCGCCGCCGCCATTGCCGGTGCTGAGGCTGCCGGTGACGATGATCTCGATGTAGCCGGTGGTCCCTGCGGGGGGGGCGGTAACGGCGAAAGTGCCCAGGTTCCCGGTGATGGCGTAGCGCGTGGGGGCAGCCTTCGTGCCGGTGACGTAAACGCCGGGAGCCGCCCCCTGATAAGTCCACGTAGCCCACACGGGTGCCGTGGGAATCGGGATGGTGTCGTTGTAATCCGAGGTGATGCGAGTCTGGTCCATGCCCGTATTGCCGGAGACGTTTTCAAAAGCGGCGGTGGACGGATTGTCGCCGCCATTGGTCTGCACGGTTCCGAGGACGGTGGCGCCGTTGCCGGTGATCAAGGGGCCATAGGGAGAGGAGGACGGATTTGTTTTCGCGCTGGCGATGCTGCCATTGGACTGCACCTTCGGACTGCCCGAACCGGGATAGGCGCCACCGGCGGCGGTACCGGGGTTGGATTTTGAGGTATCCTGCGAATCGAAGCTGTCCACCCGCCAGTTGGCGCTGTTGCCGAGCGTCAAGTTATTCAGGGTGACGATGGCGCGGTTGAACGCATAGCGCGGGCGGGCGATGACCTCGACGGTGCGGGTGACGTTCGGGTCGTCCGCGCCGGTGCCGGTCTTGGCCGCGAGCTTCATGCGGCGCAACTGGATGTCGCGGCTGTCGGCGCTCACATATTTTCCAGGCAGGTCGGCACGTGCGGTGGAGCGGATGCGGAACCAGGGGTTGAGGCTCGGGGAGGAGCTGGAGTTTTCCCGGGTATAGACGTCGGCGGTGATCTTGGTGACGCGGACTCTGCTCTGCCCGCCGAGGACGGGGAGCTGGGAGGCGTCCAGGGAACGCTCGCCATTGGTGGTGTAAAGCAGGCTGGCATAGGACCAACTGTTGGAGGACCACGGATAGGCGTCGGGATTGGAGGTGGTGGTGGCCCAGTTATTGAGCTGGAGCAGGGCATAATCCGCCCCGGCTTCCGCGCCGTGGAGCGCCTCGTGCCACGCCGCGCCCTGGTAGGAGCCTCGGAATTTCGGGATGAGATTCTGGTAGTAGGAGGCGATGCTCAGGGCAAGGAGGCCGACCATGATCATGGTCGTGAGCAGCACGCTGCCGCGTTTGGGATTTGGGATTCGTTTCATGGTTCAGTCTCTTCTTGGGTTGCGCGCACTGACTTCGAGGACGCCTGTGGTGGGGGCGGAAGTCGCGCCTGTCCTGCGATAGGTGGGCGTGAAGGAGGATTGGAGCTGGAACACCTGCCCGTTGTTGCGCGCGCTGATGAGCAGCGTGGTGGTGGAGAGATTGTCCGAGACGCGCTCGGCGATTTCCACAGTGGAGATCGCTGTGGCGGAGCCGGAGGGATACTCAGCGCGGAAGTAGCAAACCGTGGGATCGCTGGCCGAACGCACCCCGCGGTAATAGCGCACCTCGAGCTCCCCGGTGCCGGAGGCGGCGGGGGCAAAGCGGGTGACGTTCTTGTTGGCAACGACGGTCTGCGCATCCACCCAGGGCACGACTCCGTTGAGCAGGGGATTGGCGTTGCCGTTATAGGTCAGCGACGTGTTGAGCGTAGTCCTCGGGTAGCGTGTCGTCTTAAAGGTGGAGCCCTTCAGGTTATCCGGCGTGTTCGCTCCGTAGTAGTCCGGGATGCTCAGGACGAGAGTGGTCGTGGTCGTAATGCTGTAAGTGGTGGCTCCGGTATTTTTCAGGACGGTGGATACGCCACCTGTGAGGGCACTCACGCGCACCGCGCGCCGCAGGTCCGCAGCGACATAGTCCATGAGCCGGTTTTCATTGGCCACGCCGACGATGTAGCGCTCCGTGCCGGAGAGGCTCCTCGTGATGCCGAGCCCGGCATAGGTGAAGACGCCGAGAATGACGACGCCGACCGTCATGGCCAACATCGTCTCGATCAGCGTGAATCCGCCGCGCCGGTGGTTGCTATTCATCCGCGTTTTCATAACTCAGAGGCCTCCCTTGCTAATAATGGTGGAAAGCTGCCTGCTGCGCTGGAGATTGCCGACCCCGGTCCATGATGCGATGATCGTTACTTTCACGCAGGAGGTGGAGGAGAGGTCCACGCCGTTGTCCACGAAAGCCCCGCTCGGAGCGCGGGTGACGGTGAGCACGCTTCCGCTGGGATACCCCGAGACGGTGTAGGTCTCCGTCACGTTGCTGAAGTTCGCGGAAGCTCCGGTCGGTGTGGCGACGACGGATTCGATGCCGGCGGCCGTGGTGATATTGCTCCACGGCGGGGCGTAGCGCAAAGCCTCGATGCGTTGCTGGAGGATTTCGCTGGCCAGGACGACCTCCCTGCCCATGCGGAGCACCCGCCCCGCCTGCATGGAGGATGCGTAGAAACCCCCGAGCGCAATCACAGCCACGCTGGCCGCGACCATTGCTTCGACGAAGGCAAAGCCTGCCACGGAGCGTCGTTTTCGGAATTGGGAGCCCAGTCTTGTCATATGCCTTGCTTCAACCTTTAGCAGCACGCGTGCCTGGCTTTGTGGTTTTTATAACAAAAATAGACTTTCAGGCTTTTCTGTCTTTCATTCCAGGGGTTCCTTCGCATGCGCGCCCGCCCGCCTGTGCCCGCATAGCGTTTGCTGGGGCTAGTCAACCAATCGGATAGGGATGGCTAAAACCCTGATGAAAGCTCGACCTTGAATCCGTCTCCAGACCAGATCGTCTGACGGCCGGGGATCTGGTAATTCATGTAGCTAATACCGAGGCTGAAGCTATCGCCAAACTTGAAGCGAGGCCGGCCGTGAGGCCCGTGCTCCACGCGTTTTCGTGAAGGACGTAGGAAAGTTCACCGTGAATTGCGAGGCTGAGCCACTCGTTGATGCGCGGCGTGTTTCCAGCACGGGGCGGAATCGCGCATAGTCTTGCGGCGAGGAATAGTCGGGGTGTGCCGGTCGTAATCGAGCCATTCATATTCGAGCTTCAAGACCGGGGAGGCGGGGAGTTTCAAATACCACGCCACGCTGGCGAGCGCGGAGCGGCGGGTGTTCCCATCGGAATAATCCGCGCTGCTGGCAGAGAAGCTGAACGCGACCGTGCGAGCCGGGCGCAGATTGATGCCGCCGGCGAAGACGTTCTGCGTGAAGGCGCGGCTGGCCGAGATGTAGCTGTCATTGACCGGATGGGCGTGGCGGTATGACAGCGAGAAATCCACGGCCTTCGACGGCCAGACGTTGCATTATCCCTGCGGATCCGTCAGTTTCCTTTGACTGCCGTCGAAGGATCCAATTCGTGCCAGCGCCGAATGGTGTCGTATCCGCGACTGGAAACCTCGGGAAAATCCTTCGCCGAGGCATACACCTGCACGATCACTTGCTGTGCGGGCAAGATGTTCAGAAAGGTGATGCTCTCCTGGACCTCCCCGCCAGCCGTGGTGTAACTAAATACGAAGCGATGGCTCTGCCATCCATTAATAAACCAGGGATTCTTCACCTGCTCCACAAGCGTCACATTCGTGGCGATTTGGGGCAGCAGCTTGCGTGCGGCATCTTCGTAGCGGCCGAGCGCATCGGAATCAAACTTAATGTCTGTGCTGAACAATGACGGGCGGAGACGCATTTCCCCCTGTTTGAATTTTGTGAATCGGAACAGCGAACCATCCTCGTAGGATGTCAGTTCGGTCTCCGTATCCAGTGTCACACAGTATTTCTTGCCTCCATCGGTAAAATAAGGGCGTCGAATCGTGACGCCTTCGGCTGAGGTATTGATGTATTGAGGATTCAAGTCGAGCGCGGATGCGGAAAGCGCGCTGAGTGCGATGAGCAGGCTGACGGATATTTTCATGTGCAGAATTTAGAACTTGGACCAGGAGCCGCGTGTATAGACGATGGCATTCAGGCTGCCGGGAGGCGCGTTGTTCGTGAAGTTGGTATCAAAATTCCAGCGGCGGAAGGGCGGGGAGTAGATATTGCCGGTGTCCCATTTGCCGGTGAAACTCTGGCTTTGGAAAAGTTCCACCATTGAGCCGTAGTAGGTGCAGGCCATGCCGCTCCAGTTCTCAAGAAAGCGCGGGTAATTGCCCGCACCGCCGGAATAGCCGTACTGCGCGCCCGATGCAGGCTGGTAACCTGATGGCATGTAACCACCCATGACGGCCGTATTGTAGGTGGTGTTGCTTGCGATCCGGGTGGCCAGGGCCGACGAGGAGTTTGAGTCGTTCCATGAATTCGACAGGAACATCACCGCATCGCCCATGACAGCAGACGGCTTGCGCGTATATCCGGATACTGTCGGGCTGTCCGTGTTGGTCGGGTTGCCTGTTAAGTTGGCCGGAACACTGATTGGCGTTGACGTCGTACCTGTATTATAGTCGCCTTGGATATAAACCGGGTTCTGGCTGGCAACCGTAAGCCCATTGTTGGGCAGGACGCCACCATTTTTGAGACGAATGGTCTTTGGGTTTGGTGAGGGTGTGCTGCCACTTGTTGTGACCGGGGTGTTGTCCACGATATATATCACTCCGTTGAACCCGCCGGACGTGCTGAGTGTGTTCAGGACGGGTGTCAGTTTGGAGACATCAATATTGGCAACATCCACGCTTTTACCTTCGCGTTGGTCATATATCGTGGTCTTTCCCGTGAAGGTCGCCACGAGAGAGGTGACTTGGGCCGGGGTTGCCACCGTTCCGTTCTGCGTAGTGACGGTAGCTGTCGTGCCGTTGATGGACAACACAATCCCTGCATTGTTCACCATCCGGCGACTGGCAATTTCCGGCGGGTCGGTGAATCCAGCCACGGGCTGCTGGATGATTTCCTGATAGCCTTGGATATTGGGATTCCCGCTCCCTGCGGTAAAGAGTGCGGCCAGTGAAAGGCCCAGAGGCTGGGCGACGGGAACGTTACTAACCTGGCTGGACTGATCGCCATTCGAAAAAACGGGCGAGACTTCGGCATTGGAAGTCCAGCCGCTCCAAGTACTGGCATAAGGCGGATCGTTCGTCTGCGAGTAAGCTCCGGAATAAGAAACATTGCCGCTAAAAGTCAGCGTGCCGGAGCTCGACCCACTGGCCCAGAGGTTCGAGTTGGTGTGGACGAGGCCACCGACGGTCATCGTCGCGTGTTTATAAAACTCCAGGTTGTCATTGAAAAAAAACATCATCTGAAAAATGGGAACCTGAACGTACTGAAATCGCCGCCGGACTCCGGCCGATGTCTGCGAGCCCAACTGCCCGATGGTTTTCACCTTGGCGCTCACCATATAACTATAGGCATATCCCTGCCAGCCGGGATAATTCGAGAGACTGACGACTGTCGCGACCGGTGCCGCGCTCGGCTTGCCGTATGCATCCGTGGCTGTGATCGCCAGGGGGCCATAGTTTGCCGCAGTATCATACTGGAAGCCAGCGGGCAGTGGCGCGTTCAAGCTGGTATTGGCCGCCGTGCTTGAGATCGCTCCATTCCCGGCAAAAATCCGTTGTTTCCAAACTCCAAAACCATATTCCACCGCTCCATCTGCGGCCCTCTCAGTCGCAATATAGTTGGTCGCGCGGTATCCCATGCGGCTCGCCGCATTCGTTGCGACGAAAGTGACGCCGACCAAAGCGGTGACTATCGCCACAATGACCAAGGCTGCCAGGATGGTGCTTCCGCGCCGCCTTTTGCTTTTCTTCAAAAGCGATGAAGGCGAATGGGGGAAGCCTGCTATGTTAGAGAATGGCGATGGATTCATGGTTGTTGGTGGTCTGTCATTGCTGGGGGCGGAGGCGCGAGGAAAGTGAGGTATTCAGCCGGACGAAGGTGTTGAACTCGTACGCCTGCTTGGTAGCGAGGTAGGTGCTGTAGTCCGTGGAACGGGCGAAAAAGCTTGCCGCCACTATCTTATCTGTGCCGACCAAAACAATGGAGAACGGAGTCGTTTCCCCGGCCAGAATGCTGAGTTGGTTGGAGATGACCGTATAGTTGGCAGAATTGGTCAGCACCGGCATCGGTTCAAAGTTTTGAAAATATCGGAATTCAGACACATTGCCGACTGGCACGACCAGGAAAGCCTCGCGGTGGACGAGAGTGGCAGTCATCACGGCCGGGCTTGACCAAGAGATGGCATTGGCCAGCGGAGTCGTAAGGGTAAGGGTGTGGGACTGACGTTGGTTGACGGCATCCAAAGCACCTGTGACGATTGCGGAGATCTTCGACCTCACATTGCCACTGCTGCCGTTCGGGCTGCTGATCACTATGGCGTCACCGACCACTGGTGCGGGTGAGGAGGCGAGCGGGGCGGTGGAGCGTGTGACAGTGATGGTGGTGGTGCCTGCGGGCAGCCCGGTCCCGGAAGGATTTGTCAGCACATAGGGATCGCCGAGATAGCGGTCATAGTAGAGGCCTGCGGAAGGAGGTGTGACGACGGCATTGCCATTGGTATCAATAAGGACAGGGAGGCTGTTGCCCTGTTGCATGTTATTGGTGATCCGATCCAGGACGCTGCGCAGATTGGTGTGCGAATGGACGATGGACATGTTCTTCGCGTACAGCGTCGTTGCACCGATGAGAAAACTGTAGGTGACGTATGAAAGGATGACTGCGACGCAGACATACATCATCGTCTCAACAAGTGTCATCCCGGCCCGATTCCTGTGATGGTGAATGTGCAGCATATTAGTCGTCTCGGGAGCGAATGGTGGTCATGGAAGCCGTATGGGTTCGCCCGCGGTATGTGTACGTGAGGCCGAACGTGACCTGGCGGACGTCCGCGTTGTCTGAATTTGCAATTGCCACGACGGTGCGGGTCAGCACTCCGGATGCGACAACAGCAGTTCCATTGTCCTGCACGGCGATTTGGATGGTGTTGTCTGCTCCGCCATCGTCATCATAAACCTGCCCGTTTGCTGGAGTGATCGCCAGGATGGCGGGCGTCGAGGCCTGGGTGAATGTGGTGGTGAGCGCTTTGTCAATGTTCCGCTGGACGACTGCGCGGGCCCCGGTCAGAACTCTCGACGCAGCCGCATTCCTGTTCGCAATCAGCAATGCCTGCGAAGTGCCGACGATGACCAGCGCCAGCACAGCCGCTGCCACCATGGACTCGGCCAGCATGAACGCAGCGCTGGCGCGGAAGCGGCACAGTCTGCCGGGAGAATTTTGCGGAGACGGCTTGGGGGAAAATACTGCCGACTCTGGCTTTTGTTCGATGGATGCGTTGCGTATCACGGTATTGATATTATGGAAAATAGCACTTTATGTGCCAAATTTAGGTATTACCTGAGCGGACTTTCACGATTAAATGTGGTTTTCAAGCAGGTTCCTTGCCCGCTATCCCGGCATGAGTCTTAGCTGCGTATCCAATCTCGCTCGCGACGGCGTGCATTCGTCCGCGGATGGCTGCTTGACGCCGTGCGTTTAAGCGTTGACCCTTCTATACCTTGTGTTAAAAACCAAAATTCGTTCCATCCTTACACAACCCAATGTATTGCCCCAAGTGCGGTAGTCTGGAAGACAAGGTCATTGATTCGCGCCTTTCGAAGGATGGGCGAAGCATCCGTCGCCGCCGCGAATGCCTGCAATGTTCGCAGCGATTCACGACGTATGAGGAAGTGGAACGCTCCGAGTTACGAGTGGCGAAAAGGGACGGGAGGAGCGAGCCTTTTGACAAGGAGAAGCTGCTGGCAGGGATGCTGAAGGCATGCGAGAAACGCCCGGTGGGGACAGAGGCGCTGGAGAAGGTGTCGGAGGAGATCATGCATGAACTGCAGATGGAATTCCGCCGCGAGGTGCCGAGCCACGTCATCGGCGCGAAGGTGATGGTGGCGTTGCATGAGACGGACGAGGTGGCGTACGTGCGCTATGCGAGCGTGTACCGGCATTTCCAGGACATTGGGGAATTCATCCACGAGATCCAGAAGCTGGAAAAGCAGCCGCGCAAGGGGAGCGGGCAGCCGGAGCTTTTCAAATGATTGCCTTTCGCGACGCCCTGCCGCTCATCGTGCTGCGCGACCGGCGTGCGATGGCGTTTGACCGGGAGTGGCTCGCCCGGGCACTGGCGGTCTCAGCGCACCGTGCGGGGCATGCGGACTGGCCGCTCGCGCCTCACGTCGCGGAAAGTGTGCATGCATGGCTGGGCTCGCTGAATGACCGGACGACGATGCCTGTGGAATCCTTCACCCGCGCAGTGCGCGAGGCTTTGAAAGTGATCGGTTTTGCGGAGATCGGAGCCTGCTTCGAGGCGGCTGCGCCGTTTGCGCGCATTTCGCTGGTGGAGATTGCGCAGCAGGCGGGGAATGGCTTCGAGCTCGCATTTTTCGCCGCGCTTGAGTCCCGGCTGGGCGAGGTTTTCAGCGCGGGTGGCAGCTATTGCGAACTGCACGGGCTGGAGGGGTGTGTGAAGCTGCTCCGGCAGCGCAGGCACTGGAGCAGCTCGTGCGATGAGCTGCGCACGGAGATTGTCGCATTTGCCCGAGACCATTCCGCGCAGGCGTTCGCGCCCGATGACATTGTCCGCGGGGGCGATCTTTTCCTCCATGTCGCATGACCGTCTTTGAGAAAATCGCCGCCGGCCAGATCCCCGCGAAGATCATCCACGAGGCCGATGACTTCATCGCGTTTCACGACATCCATGCGCAGGCGCCGGTCCACGTCCTCATCATTCCGCGCAGGTGCATCCCGCGTCTCGCCGAGGCGGATGCCGGGCACGCTGAATTGCTCGGGCGGATGCTTCTCGCCACGCGTGAGATTGCGGCCAAGCTCGGTGTGCTGGAAAGCGGCTACCGGGTCGTGATCAACAACGGGCGCGACGCCGGCGAGAGCGTGCCGCATCTCCATGTCCACCTCCTCGCGGGCAGGGCTCTCGCATGGCCTCCTGGCTGACGGTTGCCGCGCCGATCCGGCGACCGAATGCTGCGGGCGATCGCCGGATGAACCGTCTTTTTTGAAGTCGCAGGCGTTCGTTGCTTGCACCGAATTTTTCCAGACCGCAGATTTGCCCTGAATGAATCTAGACGCCTCCCACATCCTCCCCCCGATCGTCGCATCCGCGTTTTTTTTCGCACGCATGTCGGAGGTATTCACCAAGCGCGACGTCGTCGCCGGGAAGCGCCGGGAGAATGTGACGTTCATGCTGTTCATGCTGTGCGGCATCCTGATTCTCGCGGGCGGGCTTGCGGAATTTTTCCTGCGGGGGCTGGTTCTGTGGTGGCCCACCTTTGCGCTGGGCTGTGCATGTTCGCTGGCATCCTTTGCGCTCCGGCGCGCGGCGATCCGCGGGCTGGGGAAGTTCTGGAGCCTGCATGTCGAGATGCGCGAGGGGCATGAGTTCGTGACCAGCGGCCCTTTTGCACACGCGCGGCATCCGGTCTATTTTTCGATGATTCTCGAGCTGCTCGGCATCGGGCTCATCCTGAATGCGTGGATCTCCCTGGCCGTCGTGTTTGTGATTTTCACGCCGACGCTGATCGCGCGGGTCCGCATCGAGGAATGTGCCTTGCTTGAGAAATTCGGCGATGCGTACAAATCCTACATGCAGTCCGTGCCTGCGATCATCCCGCGGATCAGCGCGTGGAGGAGGCCATGAGCACTGATTCGCCCAGGCGCGTTGTCATCACGGGCCTCGGAGTCATCGCGCCCAATGGATCGAACCTTGTTGAATTCTGGGAGAGCATCCGCACCGGATCGAGCTCGGCAGGGCCGCTGACGCGTTTTGATGCCGCGGGCGCGCCAGTCCACATCGCTTGCGAGGTGCGGGATTTCAAGCCGGAGGCCTACATGGAGCCGAAGATCGCGCGACGGCTGGGGCGCTCGATCCAGTATGCCATCGCGGCGGCGCATCTCGCTGTGCGGGATGCGGCGCTGAAGACGGATGAGATGGAGCAGGACCGGATCGGCATCGTGGAAGGCACGACGGTGAGCAACAACGAAAGCGCGGCGAGTGCGGATGAGGCTTGGAGGCAGCGCGGCTACAAGGGGATCTCGCTTTTTTCCATGATCAATGGCTACAGCGGCGGCGGCAGCGGCGAAATCGCGATCGAGCTCGGCATCAAAGGGCACGCGATCACGCTCAGCAGCGGCAGCGCGAGCGGGAATGATGTGATGGGCTACGCGCTCGCGATGATTCGCAGCGATGAGGCGGATGTGATGATCACCGGGGGTGCGGAGGCGCCGATCATCCCGCAGATCTGGGGCACATTCTGCCAGGGCAAAGTGATGTCCACCCATCAGGGCGATCCGCGGGAGGCGATGAAGCCATTTGATGTGGCGCGCAGCGGCTTCGTCCTCGGCGAGGGTGCCGCATTTGTCGTGATGGAGGAACTCGGGCACGCGATAGGGCGGGGGGCCAGGATTTATGCGGAGGTGCTCGGGCATGGGCGCGCGTGCGAGGCATTTCATCCCGTGGCTCCGGAGCCCCAGGGCGCGGGCGTATTCAAGTGCATGAGCCACACGCTCACCCGGGCGGGAATTGATCCGGGGGAGATCGACTACATCAATGCCCATGGGACGGCGACCGAGGCGAACGACCTCGTCGAGACCCGCGCCATCAAGCGCTTCTTTGGCAAGGATGCGCAACGCCTCGCCATCAGTTCGACCAAGCCCGTCACCGGCCACCTCATGGCTGCCGCGGGTGCGGTGGAGACGGTCGCGACTACATTGGCCGTATATCATCAGATCATCCCGCCCACGGCAAACCTGCGCGTGCCGGACCCGGAGTGCACGCTCGACTTTGTGCCGATCCTTCCGCGGCCCTATCCGATCCGTGTCGCGCTGAATCTGAGCAGCGGATTCGGCGGGAAAAATGCGTGCCTGGCTCTGCGCCGCTGGCCGATTGCAAAGCGATGACGTATTTCTTCATCGTCCCGCTTCTGGGAGGCCTCTTCAACCTCGTGCTGGCGCTCTTCGTCTATGGGAGCGACAGGCGGTCGCGGCTGAATCAGGTGTTCGTCGTCTGGGCGCTGTCCATTGCGCTCTGGAATTTCGGCACATTCGCACTCTTCCGCACGCCCGCACCTTTGGCGGATAATCCCGTGCAAGCCGCGGCGGCGGCGGCCGCTGCGCTCAAGTGGGCGACGTTGATGCAATTCGGGGTGATTTTCATCCCGGTCACGATGCTGCACCTGTGCCTGATTCTCGCCGGCGTAAAACCGGGAAAATGGCTGCCGCTCATCTATTGCTTCCACGGGATCCTCGCGCTGATGAATGGGTTCGGGCAGTTCATCGACGGAGTCCAGCACGTCGGCTTTGCCTGGTATTCGAAGGCGGGGATCGGTTTCAGGGTCTATGGGATCGCGTTCGTCCAGTCCTTCGCATCCATCATCATCCTGGCCAAATCCCGTGCGGCTTTGCCCCAGCGCGAGCGCGGGCGGTTCAATGGCATTCTCGCAGCGCAGGCCCTCCTGGTGCTGCTCGGCACGAATGACCTGCTGCCGATCTACAACGTCGTCCGGTATCCCTTCACCGATGTCCCCATCTTCCCCTACGGGAGTCTCGCTGCCGTCGCATACGGCGTGATGGTGGCGTACAGTGTGTTCCAGCACCAGTTGCTCGATGTCCGTTTCACGCTCGGCCGATGGAGCGCGTACATCGTCCGATTCCTTTTCCTCGTGCTCATCGCAGTGCTGCTGGAGCTGACCGTCGCGACGTTTGCAAAACGGGGGGACATCACACCGTTTGCCCTCCTTTCCTCGATCGCCGTCCTCATTGTCTCCACCCTGCTTGCATCGTTTCTTTTTCCGAAGCTGCTCGGAGGCACGGCTGAGACGCTGGAACAGAAGCTGATGGGCGATTTGTTCGAGTACCAGGACAAGGTCCGCGCCTTCATCGAGCGAAGCCGCTGGCATACCGATCTCGAGGCACTCCTCACCGACCTCCACACCCAGCTCATCAATTCCCTCGGCGTCCGCGGCTACTCGCTCATCCTCCGTGACGAGACGAACCGGGCATTCACCGTGGTGCGCTCTCACCCCACCGATACGGCGGGTCAGATTCCCGAACTCGGCAGCGAGTCACCGGTCTTCCGGTATTTTCTGACGACGGATAAGACCTTCCTCTCACTCGCTCCCCGTTACATCCACGGCAACCAACCGGTGGAAAGCGCCGCGAGGGAGCAGATCAAGGTGCTTCCCGGCGTGTTCGCATTCCCATTTTTGCTCGGCCAGCAGCCCCTGGGGCTCCTCGTCGTGGACGAAAAGGCGAGCGGAAGACCATTTACAAAGACGGATATCCAGCTTTTGACTGAAATTACAACAAATATAGCCCTTGTAATTAATCAGGTTTCTCTTAAAGACCAACTCCTCCAAGCCAAAGAACTCGAACTACTCGGACGCATGTCTCAAGGGATGGCCCACGACCTCAACAATCTGACGACGCCAGTCTGGACTCTGCTCCAGCTTCTGACGGAAGGCGTTTCAGCCGAATCGCTGCGGACGGACCTCGCCCCGGTGGCCATGCGCAACATCCAGACCATGCGGGAATACATCCGCGAGGCGCTCTTTTTCTCAGAAAATCTCCGCCCCGATTTTCAGACGGCACGTCTCGACACGCTCGTGCAGGAAGTCGTCGAACTCGCCCGGCAGAACAAGCGCAAGGGCAAGGAAATCATCTACACGTTCCAGCTCTCCGGAGAGATCCTCGTGGAGATGGATCGAGTCCTCATCCGACGCCTGCTCAGCAACGTCCTCTCGAACGCCGTGGACGCCTCGCAGCCCAAAGGCGGAATCGACATCGAGATCCTCCGCCTGATGAAGACCGATCTGGAGCGCGACTGGTTCCGCGTGCGCATCACCGATCATGGCAGCGGCATCGCCTCGGAAAATATCCACCGCATTTTCCAACCCTATTTCACGACCAAGAAAACCGGCGACGAGGATCGTGGCTTCGGCCTCGGCCTCGCGATCTGCCGCAAGATCGCCACACTGCATGGCGGCAGCCTCGTCCTCTCCAGCGAAGTCGGGAAGGGCACCATCGTGAACCTCGATCTGCCGAGCCGCTACAAGGCACTGAAGGCGCCGCGGCCTTCATCAATCAGCAAGGTAAGAGTCTGACGGAATGCATACCCTTCTCGTCATCACCGCGCAGGCCCCGTTCGCCGCCTCCATCGAGGCAGCGATGGATCGCGGAGCATACCGCGTGATCACGAAGGAGGATGCGACCAGTGCCGCGTCGCTGCTCGGGCGCAACGCCGTGGATGCGATCATCCTCGACCTGGAGAATTCCAACGCGGTCGCGACACGCTCCATCGTCGAAATTCGCTCTCTCGATCCAGACTGCCCGCTCATCGTCTATGGCGGAATCGGTGCCGGCTCATGGGAGGAGGAGGCCTATCTTCTCGGCTCGGCGCACGTGCTGGAAAAGCCCGTGCGTTCACGGCTGCTGCAATACCTCCTCGGCCGGTGTCTCTCCGGAACGCCGACGTTTGGTGACGCACCCGCTCCTGCCCTGGCAGCCCCGGCGGTCGTGCATGGTTCCCCGTACATGTCGCGCCGTGGACTGGATGAACTCCGGCATTTTTCATCCCTCCTTGTCCACAGCCTGAATGTCCGCGAGCTGGTGCGCGACGCCGTCCAGCAGCTTCGCGAAGCCCTCGGAGTGAATCGCGCCGCCGTGTTCCTCCGAAAGGCGAGCGCGCTTGCCACGGACGGTGCGCCTTCCAGCGACGACCAATGGCTGCGCCCCGCGCATACCATCGGCCACGATCCGGCGCTCATCGAGCATTTCCCGCTCAGCCTCTCCACCGGTCTCGGCAGGCATCTCACGAAGCATGGCCGCATCCTCCGCGCCGACAGCGCCGAGGTCCGCGGCGATCGAGAAATCAGCCGTGAATTCCACACCCTCGGCAGCGCCATCGCACTCCCGATCAATGACCGCGAGGCCCTCGTCGGCACGCTGCTGCTCGACGAGCGCATCACCGGCGGCACTTTCTCCGATGAGGAACTCGCGCAGCTTTTCCATTGGCTCGAAGAACTCGGCGTCGCCATCCGCAACTGCTGGCGACACGAGCAGCTCGCCGCCACGCACGGGCTCATCGATGACATCCTCGGCGGCCTCGGCAACGGCTGTATCGTCGTCGGTTCAAATTGCGGCATCCTGCACGCCAATCCCGCCGCCCTTCGCCTGATCGCCCCGGAGCGCACCGCCTCACGCCAGCTCGATTTTGCCGAAATCCCGCAGCAGATCGGCAGCCTCATCTTCCAAGTGATCCAGAGCGGCACTCAGGCACCGCCCTTCAAATGGGTGCCGCCTGCGCGCACCGATATCTCGTGCCGCGTCACGATCCATCCCTTCACCGTCGGCAACAGCCTGCGGCCAAATGCCGCGCTCCTCGTCCTCGATGACATCACCGAGCACGAGCGCGCCACGCGTCTCGAAATCGAGGCCGGCAAGCTCCGCCTCGTCCGCCAGATGTCGTGGCACCTCGCGCATGAGATCGGCAACGCCGTCACCCCCGTCTCCACGATGCAGCAGCTCCTGGACATACAGGGCGAGGATGCCGACGTCCGCAAGGAACTGAGCGGCGTCCTCGGCAGCAGCGTGAAACGCATCATGCGGCTCACGCAGCAGATGACTTTCCTCAGCCGCGATTGGGATGGAAAATCCGGCGACACCGTGAAACTCACCGATCTCATCGAAGGCGCATGCCTCGATGCGAGCAGCTACCAGCCCGCCAAAGGCAAGGTCGCGCTCAACATGGAAAAATCGAAGACCGTCTGGAAAATCAACGGCGACACGAAGGCTCTCCGCCACGCCTTTGTCGAACTGATCATCAACGCGCTTCAGGCGAATCCCGACAACCCCACCATCACCATCCGCATTGCCGATGCTTCGACAGCTGGCAAGCCCTGCGTCGCCGTCGAGTTTCAGGATACCGGCACCGGATTCACGCGCGAAGTCGCGGAAAGAATCGGCGAGCCTTTTCAAAGCACGCGCAGCGTCGGCCTCGGCCTCGGCCTCTCCGTCTCCCGCAAGATCATCGAGAGCCATCGCGGCAGCATCGAGATCCCGCATCCCGACAAGAGTCCCGGCATCATCCGCGTCACGCTCCCGCTGCCAGAGCCGGCCGGCAACTGAGTGCGCCGCGTGTCTGCCGCTGTCGCGCGCGATTCAGCAATGAAACGCAAGGGACGCACACAGCGCTGACCTCGGTATTCGGGACTCATCCGCGTGAAATTTTCACGCGCCACAAAATCTATTTTTCTTTAGCGGAGCCTCTGCCGCGATTACCCCGTGCGCATCATGAAACGCGCCTTCCTCCCTCTCTGTGCCTCCATCCTCACGGTCACCGCGTCTGCCGACGACATCGGCCTGCGCCTGCGCCTCGGCATCCACGACACCGAAGCGACGGACTGGAGCGGCACCATCACCGTCGCGCCGGGAAAAGTGACGCTCATCAGCGGCTGGCGTTTTGCGCAGCAGGACAAGGCGGACGGCCTCACCGGCTGGAGCTGCCGCACGCATCCCGCCGCACTCGATCAGCGCCGCTCGAACAATCCGCAGCAGCAGAAAAAGCGCGCGAACGCCAACGCGAACGCCAACGCGAACGCCGCGACCGCGCTCCCGATGTCCGACACCGGCGTGCTCATTTCGCTCACCGATGTCACCGAGGATTCGCAAATCATCGTGAAGACCGCGAAGGGTGAGGTCGCGTTCAAGCTCTCCGAAGTCCCGCTCGGAAAAATCTCGGAGCAGCTCGGCGGCGCAGCCGAGATCGAGCGCACCGCCGCCGCGATGCCGTTCGTGAGCGATGCAAAGACGGACGACGATTTCCCGAGCGCTGCCGTGGCGCCAGATGGCACCGTTTGGGTCGCATGGCAGAGCTACACGCCCGGCCTCAGCCGCGACGAACGCGCCAAGAGCTACGACAAGGAACCCGCCGAGATGGCCTCGCTCGCGAAAGCGCCCGGCGGCGATCAGCTCTGGCTGCGCAGCGTGAAAGGCGCGGCCAGCGAGTCGCTCGCAATCACCGCGCCGGGCCGCGACATTTACAAGAGCGCCGTCGCCGTGGACGGGAAGGGGATCGTGTGGGTCTTCTGGTCCGAGAACTCCGGCTACAAGGCATTCCCGGAAAATCGCGCGCCGAATTTCGACATCTGGGCGCGCTCGCTGAAGGACGGGAAACTGAGCGATCCAATCCAGATTTCCAATTCGCCCGAGAGTGACATCTGGCCCGTCGCTGCGACGGATGCACTCGGAAATACATGGGTCGCTTGGCAGGGTGCGCGCGAAAAGACATTTCGCATTTTCGAGCGGCATCAGACGGAGAATGGCTGGAGCGCCGAACGGCAGGTGAGCACGCAGAAGGGCAATTGCTGGGCTCCGGCGATTGCAACCGGTGAGAAGTCGGTCAAGAGCAACTCTAAGTCTTCTTCGGCCCATGTCGCGGTTGCGTGGGATACTTATGACAAGGGTGATTACGATGTGTGGGTGCGCGAGTTCGATCTCTCTCGCCGAATCACAAGTGAACCGCGCCCCGTCGCCAACACTCCCGACTACGAAGCCCGCCCCGCGTTGACCTATGACAAGAGCGGCGCGCTGTGGATCTCGTGGGAAAAGAGCGGGCCGACCTGGGGCAAGGATTGGGGTGCTTACGCGAAGGACAAGGGCATCGGCCTTTATCGCGACCGGCAGATCGGCCTCGCGATTTTGAAGGATGGAAAATGGATGCAACCTGCGGAGGGATTCGAGTCCGCGCGGCCCGGCGCGGTGAAACGCAAGAACCAGAAAAACGTCCGCGTGCCCGCGCTCGAACCCGGCGGCGAGAGCCGCAAGGCCGGCGAGGAGGCGGAGGCTGTGAAAAATTTCGCACACAACAATCTCGCGCGCATTGTCACCGACAGCACGGGCCGTGTGTGGCTGTTCGCTCGCGCGCGGCAAAATGATTTCCGCAGTCCGCTCGGCTCGCTGTGGCTGAATTGGGCGACGTATTACGACGGCGACAAATGGGTCGGCCCGATCCTCGTCCCGCATTCGGACAACCTGCTCTACAACACGCCCGTGGTGCTTGCGCCGCAGCAGGGTGGCCTTGTGATTTTGCACAGCAGCGACCACCGGCAGGATCGCCACATCGTCCGCAAAGGAACCGGTGCCGGTGGTGGCAACGTCGCGCTCGATTCGGACAAGGATCCCTTCGACAACGATCTCTACCTCAGCCGACTCAGCGCGCCCGGCTCGTCGCAACCCGCGAAATTGATCGCCTCGAAAAATCCGCCGTCGGAAAAAACGGAGCCATCGCCCGCCACCGTGAGCGAGCGTGAGGACATCGCGCGCTGCCGCGCCTACCGCATGAATGTCGGCGGCAAGGAACTGCAAATCCTGCGCGGCGAATTTCACCGCCACACGGAAATCTCCGGCGACGGCGGCAACGATGGCCCGCTCGAAGACATGTGGCGCTACGCCGTGGATGTCGCGAAGATGGACTGGCTCGGCTGCGGCGATCACGACAACGGCGGCGGTCGTGAATATCCGTGGTGGCTCACGCAAAAGACGACCGACGCCTTTTTCCTGCCGGGCGCATTCGACCCCATGTACACCTACGAGCGCTCCGTCGTGTATCCCGAAGGCCATCGCAATGTCGTCTTCGCGCGCCGCGGCATCCGCACGCTCCCCCGCCTGCCGAAGACCGACGAGGCCACGCCCGGCCACGCGCCCGACACGCAGATGCTTTACAAATACCTGCGCCTTTTCGACGGCGTCTGCGCATCGCACACCAGCGCCACGAACATGGGCACCGACTGGCGCGACTGGGACGCCGAGCGCGAGCCGATGGTCGAGATTTACCAGGGTGCGCGGCAAAACTACGAGCGCCCCGTCGCGCCCCGCGCACCGACTGCGGAGGACGCCATCGGTGGCTGGAGGCCGAAGGGCTTCGTGAATCTCGCGCTGCTGAAAGGCTACAAGTTCTCGTTCGAGAGCAGCAGCGACCACGGCAGCACGCACATCAGCTACGCGCTCGTCTATGCCGAGGCGAACACGCGCGAGGCCATCGTCGCCGCGATGAAAAAGCGCCACACCTACGCCGCGACGGACAACATCGTCGCCGACTACCGCTGCACCGCCGGCGGCACCGAGCACATGATGGGCGATGAATTCACGACTGCCTCCGCGCCTGAATTGCGCATCCACCTCGAAGGCACCGCGCCATTTTCCAAAGTGGTCTTCGTGAAAGACGACGTGGAGGTCTTCACTGCCACGCCCGGCACTGCGAAGTGCGACGTGAAATGGACCGACCCGAATCCGAAGGACGGCACGAGCTACTACTACGTCCGCGGCGAGCAGAAGAACGGCGAACTCGTGTGGGCCTCGCCGATGTGGATCACGTTCAAGGCGGGAAAATGATCCGACACATCGCCGCATTTTTCCTCGCGGCGATCGTCCTGGCTGTCCCCGTCCGCGCACACACCACGGACACGAGCTACGCGCGCGTCCGCATCCTCGCCGATCATCTCGAAGTCCGCCTCACGCTCGACATCTTTACGCTCCAGCGGATCGTCCCTGATCTCGATGCAAACCGCGACGCCGCGCTGAGTCGCGACGAGCTGCTGCGTGCGACGCCTGCGATCCAGAAATTCCTCCGCGCAAATGTCAGCATCGAGATCAATGAGGCCGCATCCGACCTAGGCGCGGCGAAGGATCCCTTCTGGCCGCTCGACGCGCCCGATCCGATTCCCGCCGCCGCGTGGCACACGAACGAGGCGCTCGTTTCATTCGGCTTCGACCAGCCGCTCGCGTCGCCGCCAAAAACCGTCGCGCTTCTTTTCGGCGTCTTCCGCACGCTCGGCGAACGGCACAGCGTGCTCGGCGTCGTCGAGTATCGCGGCAAGTCCACCGAGGTCGTCTTCACGCTCGCCGAGCCGGATTATCTTTTCGACGTGGCCTATGCCGAGTCGCCCGGCAGCACCGTGCCGGGCAACACAGCAAGCACGGCTCCCGTTCCCACACCAAAAACGGAAACCAACAGCGCCTCCGCAATAAACAGCGAGCAGGATGCGCGGGGAAAATCCGCCACGCACCGTAGCAACGCGGACGACTCGCCCGTGTGGTCGTATTTCAAAAAAGGGATCGAGCACATCCTCACCGGTTACGATCACCTGTGCTTCCTCCTCGCGCTGCTCGTCGTGAGCCGGCTGCGTCCGCTCATCGCCATTGTCACGTCGTTCACCATCGCGCACAGCATCACGCTGCTGCTCGCGGCCTTCGAGATTGTGAGGCTGCCCTCGCGATTCATCGAGTGTTCCATCGCCGTGACCATCGTCTATGTCGGCGTCGAAAATCTCTGCCGCACAAAATTCGCGCACCGCTGGATGCTCACATTTTTCTTCGGCCTCATCCACGGCTTCGGCTTCGCCAACTCGCTCGACCCGCAGGAGCTTCCCGCGCAGGCCAAGGCGAAGTGCCTCGTGGTTTTCAATCTCGGCGTCGAAGCCGGGCAGCTCGCCGTCGTCCTCGCGCTGCTGCCGCTCTCGCTCTCGCTCGCAAAATGGAAGCACGGCCCGCTTGCAAAAACCGCGATCAGCATTGTCGTCGCGCTCCTCGGTCTCGCGTGGTTTCTCGACCGCGTGTTCGCCCTCGGCTGGATGCCGTTCTGATTTTTTGCTTTCGGAAAAATGAGGCGCACGTCGAAACGAATGGAGTGCCTCGGGTAGGGTGGGTTTCCAACCCGCCGGGCCGGGTATCCTACCCGGCCCTTCGAGCGTGGAGAGGCAATCGTTTCTCATAGATTGTGCGGCCCTCCGAAGGGTGATGTGCCGGATGCGTATCGTGTCGCATGGCATTGGTGACGCTCGATGTGCCGAGTTGAAAACTCGGCACGGAGGGTTGGAAACCAGCCCTCTCGAGACATGCCGTCCTGTGTTCGTGGCGTTGTTCTTCGCCGGAATATTTTCGACGTGCCGCGCTACCGCAGAGTGCCCGCTTTCACCGTCACCATCTTCGCCGGATCGAGATGCTTTTTCACGGCGGCGTTCACCTGTCCGATGTCGAGCGCGCGCACCTTCGAGGGAAATTCATCCAGCCACGAAATCTCAAGCCCACGTTCCGCGCAGCGGAGGAGCTGCTCTGCGAGGCCGTGCGTCGTTTCGAGCGCGACACTGAATTGTCCCGCCGCGGCGCTCTTGCGGTATTCGAGTTCGTCCGCGGTGATTCCGTCGTGCCACCAGCCGGTGATTTCGCGACGCGTGCTGGCGAGCCCGCGCTCCAGCAGCGCGGGCGCAAAGGTCGCCTTCGTGAGCCACGCGCCTGAACGAAATGCATCGTCCGCGAGCTTCGCGCCGATGCCGTACGTGAGCCCTTCGCGGTCGCGCACATTTCCGACGAGCCTGCTCGTGAATCCGCGACCGAGGATGCCAGTGGCGATGTTCAACGCGAGCCAGTCGGGATCGCCCGCACGCAGACCGCTCGGCTGGCCGATGATCACGCTCACGCTCGATTTGTCGGGAAGCTCCACGGTCGTCTCGCCGCCGCCGCTTGTTGGCGCGTCGCCGGATTTCGGCGCGTGGCCACCTTTCCATCCTGCGAATGCCTTCGTCACCTCCTCCTTGAATGCCGCCGGATCGAGATCGCCCGTCGCGGCGAGCCGCATTCCCTCCGGTCCAAAAGCTGCGGTGTGAAAGTTGCGCAATTCCGCGAGCTTCGCCTTTTCGATGGCCACGATCAGTTCCGCAATTCCTGCCCGGCGCGACGGATGCCCTGCCGGAAAAGCTGCCTGCGAAAATGCAATCGCCGCCTGCTCGTCGGTGTCTTCGAGCGTCTGCCGCGCCTCGGCGACGAGTTGTTTTTTTGCCTTCGCGAGTTCCGTCGCGGCAAATGCGGGCATGCGCAGTTGTTCCGCGAGCAGAGACACCACGAGCGGCACGTCCTTGCGCAGCAGCTTCACTTCAAACTCCACCGTGTCCGCATTCACTTTCACTTCCATCGTCACGCCCGCCTTTTCGAGCATGTCCGCGATGGCAAACTGATCGTGCTTCTTCGTGCCGCGCTGAATCATCGAGGCGGCGAGATGCGCGAGCGCGGGATTCGCCGCGGAATTTTCCCCGGCGGCGATGCTGCCGCGCAGCGTCACCACGTCCTTCACGCCCGTGCGGCAGAGCAGCAGATCCATTCCCGCGACTTTTTCCCGGACCACGGAGCCCGCGTAGTTCGTCGCAACCGGAGGCGCGAGCGCGTGTTCAGGGGCCTTCGCGGGAACCACCGCCTTGAGCGGCGGCTTCTCGTCCGCGTCTTTTTTCGCAGGCGCTGCGCCGCCTTCGTTCGACGGGACGAACCAGCCGGTGACGCTGTGCCGCTCGATGAAGTACGCTTTCGCCACGCGCTTCACGTCGTCCGCCGTGACCGCCTTGAATTTTTCCTCCAGCGACACGTAGAGCGTCCAGTCTCCGACAGCGATGGCCTCGTTGATCTGCTCCGCCTGCGCAAAGGAGCCATCGCGTGCATACGCGCGCTCAGCGAGCATCTTTGCCACGGCGGTCTGCACCTCGGCGGCAGTCACGCCGTCCTTTTTGATGCGCTCGATTTCCGCGGTGAGCCTGCGCTCCGCATCATCGTGCTTCGTGGCCGGCGTGAGGTCTGCGGTCGTGATGTGCAGCGAGGGATCGTGGGTGAAGCCGAGCTGTCCGCTCACTTCGGCGGCGATGTTCTTGTCCGTGAGCGCGCGGTAGCAGCGGCTTGTCTTGCCGTGTGTGAGGATGGCGCTGAGCACCTGCACCGCGGGCCAGTCGGCGTGCGTCGCCGCGGGCGTCTTGTGCGCGATGGCCACCACGCCGAGTTCGCCGCCGCGCTTCACCATCACGCGGCGCGGGCCGGTCTGCTCCGGCTCCTCGGTGTAAAGCTGCGGGATCACGTGCGGTGCCTTCGGGATCGCGCCGTAATTTTTTTGGATCACCGCGAGCGCAGCTGCCGGCTCGAAGTCGCCGATGACGGTCACCGTCGCATTGTCCGGCCAGTAAAAGGTGTCGTAAAATTCGCGCAGCTTCCCGATCGGCACTTTCTCGATGTCGCTGCGCCAGCCGATCGTGTCGTGGTGGTACGGGTGCGCCTGGAACGCCGCGCTCCACAGCTCCTTGTCGAGCGCGTTGCGCGGCTCGTTCTCGCCGCGCTCGAATTCATTTCGCACCACGACCATCTCCGGCCGGCGATCCTCCTCGCGCAGCGCGAGATTCCGCATCCGATCCGCCTCCGTCTCCACGAGCAGCGGCAGCGCATTCGCCGGCACGGTCGCGAAATAATTCGTGCGATCCAGCCACGTCGTCGCGTTCGTCTCCGCGCCCACGCGTTCGAGCACCTGATCGAGTCCCGTGCCCTTGCTGCGATCAAATTTCTCCGTGCCCTTGAACATGAGATGCTCGAGCAGATGGGTCGCACCCGTCGTGCCTGTCACCTCGTTCCGCGAGCCTACGCGGTACGTCACCATGAAAGTCACCACCGGCGCGGATTTTTCCGGCAGGAGCAGGATCTGGAGGCCGTTCGAGTCGAGCCGGTATTCCGAAATCGCACCGGCCTTGCGGACGAATGGGATGCCGGGAATTTGGGCGGGCTTTTCTTCTGCGGAAAATGAGGGGGCTGACATGGCGAGTGCGAGTGCGGGGATGAGGAGCTTCATGCGAGTGCGATCCCTCAGTGTGAGCGCGTCCCGGCATATCATGCACGCGGAATGTCGGAGCGATGCCGATGCCTCCGGTGCCGCTCCCGTTTCAGCCTCGGAAAAAGTGAGGCTGCGGCCGATCAGCGAATGAAGCGATGCGGGCCGGGAAGATAGTCGATGCCCCGGTGCGGGCGATCGTATTGGTAAGCCGGATACGAGCGGATGGAGCCGTAGTAGAATGGGTCGTAGGGATATCCGTAAGGGTATCCATATCCATAAGGGTAGCCGTATGGCCCGACCCATGCGCTCACGTATGGGCGGCGATACTGATCCTCGAAGTTCTTGCCGGCATTCATAGCCGCGGCCACGACGGTTTCGCTGACGCCTGCTTTGCGAAGCTGACGGATGATGTCCTTGTCCACGACATAGTCCACGCCGGTGCGGTCGAGCTGGCGGAGGGCGATGCCGTCGTTCACGTGGCGGCGCTTGAGTTCGATGATGTCTCCAGGGCTGAGGCGGCCGGAATGCTCGAGCTTGCGGAGAAGCCCAGGTGAGAGACCGGCTGCGCGGGCTTCGGCGAGCTGTTCCTTGGTCTGCGTGGCGCAGCCGGCGAGCAGGAGCGCGGCGGCCAGGAATGCAATGAGTGGGGTTTTCATATTGGAAACAGTGGCATCGTGGATGCGGATGCGCAAACGGGAGAGACGGGATCCGCCTGAGTTTATTCGGTGGAAGTTCACGCAAATCACTGGCGCTCGTATTCGCCCTTGCCGGTGCGCTTGTAGATTTTGAAGCCAGCCTTTTTCGCATCCGTCACGGAGAGGGGTTTCGTGAATTTCGGCGAATTCACCCCGGTGATGATGCGGCGCACGGGCTTCCTGCAAAGCGGGCATGCCTTGCAAGGCTCACGATCGAGCGGCTGCTGCAGCTCGAAGCTGCCACCGCAGATTTTGCATTCCCCGTCGCAAAGTTCGTACACGTAGATGGGCATCCCGCGAACATGTCACATCCGGGCGGCGACGTCATGCCTCCGATTGAGCGGGGAACTTTTTCCGGCTGGCCGGGTTGCATCTGCGTCAGAATCGCTGTCCCTTCCATTTGTCTTCCAAAGTATGAAATCCCCGCAATCCCGCCTCCCCCTTGTCGTCGGTCTCGGCTGGTTTGCCACCGCGGCCATTGCATTCTGCATCGGGCGGATCGGTGCGCCGACGGTCGGAAACAGGGAGGCATCGCATGAGGCTGAACGCGCCGCTGGAGATGTGCGCAGCACAGGTGACGTCGCGGGAACCACGAACATCGGCGGGACAAAAGGGCAGTTTGCGATGGGTGAAGGCGACGGGTCGCTGACGGTGGCGCGCATCACGAATGGCCAGCCGCTGGAAAAGTGGTTCAAGAACCTGATGGAGCAGCAGGACAGCATTGTTCGCATGAACGGGCTGCTGCGGCTGCTGGATGCGGTGCGCGATCCCGAGGAGCTGAAGATTGCGCTCGGTGCGATCAATCTCCGCGGCGACCGCGGTTTCGGACGCGGCGCGCGGTTCACCGAATACTCGATGATTCTGGAAAAATTCACACAGCTCGATCCGAAGGGCGCCATCGCGTTTGTGAACAGCAAGGGCCGCGAGGAAAAATGGATCGGCACCAGCACCGTCATGCAGACATGGACCCGCACAGATCCCGCAGGAGCCATCGCGTGGGCGCAGACGAGCGGGAAAGAAAAAGAGGATCCGCAGGGCGGACCCGGCGGCCCTGGCGGAGGCCCGCCCGGATTTACCAGCTCGCCGATTTCGATCGTGCTTTCGCAGCTCGCCCGCACGGATTTGGACAAGGCGATGAGCGTCGCCGCGACGGAGACCTTTGACCGCCGCAGCCGCACGCTCGACACGATCGCGACGGAACTCGTCGGCCAGCGCGGATTGGATGGCGCGCGGAGCATGCTCGATGGCATGGCCGAGGGATCGTTGCGCGATGGCCTCATCACACAGCTCGCTGGAAAATTTGCGGAAAAGGATGCGCCGTCCGCCGCGTCTTGGGCGCTCGCGTTGCCGGAAGGCGAGGCAAAATCACGCGCTCTGGCCGAGACTATCGGCCAGTGGGCGAAAAAGGACGCCGTCGCTGCCGGGGCGTTCATGGCGAAGCTGCCGGCAACTCCCGAGGCCGACCGCAGCCGCGAGAGCTATGCCGGTGCCGTGGCGCAGAAAGATCCGCAGGGCGCACTCGCGTGGGCGGGAGCCATCACCGACAAAGATCGCCAGCAGCGCGCCATGGAAAATGTGGCGCGCACCTGGGTGAAGCAGGATGCTCCGTCGGCGAACGCCTGGATCACGCAGAGCAGCCTGCCGGATGAGGTGAAGACGCGCATCCAGGCGCCGAGCAGGGGCGGTGGTCCTGGCCGAGGTCGCGGGCCGGGGAACTGAGCCGCTGCCCGATCCGGGTGATGCCTTGAGGCTTTTGAGAAAGTGCTTCGCGTTGGCGCGGGGTTTCGGTTTGAATCTGCGCAGCAATGCCTGAATCACCCCCTCCACCCACTGTGCGCAAGCATCGGATGGGACGCCTTTGGGCAGTGTTGTGGCGGACCGCTGTGAAATACGTGGACACGGACGGTGAGCAACATGCGGCCTCGTTTGCCTATTATGCGCTGTTTTCGCTCCTGCCACTTCTTGTTCTGCTGATCGCGCTCGGCACGCGCTTTCTCGGCGACCGGGATCAGGCGACAAACCAGATATTCGACCTGCTCTCGCAATACATCGTCGTGGACCTGGGGAGCGCCGACCAGGTCCGGGCGACCGTGCGTGGATTCATGCATTCGCGGCTGGGCTCCGGGCTGGTTTCATTTGTGATTCTGACGTGGACTTCGCTGCGCTTTTTCCACTCCCTGGTCCGCGCGGTGAACAGTGCCTGGGGCACGCACGAGTATAGCTGGTGGCGGCTGCCGCTGAAGAATCTGCTGATGGTGACAGTGCTCGCGAGCGCGCTGCTGATCGGGCTGCTGGTGCCTGCGATCCTGAACGGCTTTGAAAAGTACTACAGCAGCCACCGGGATGCGTTCGCATTCGATTTTGGGCTCGGCGGATGGGTGGTGAAGACTGCCCGCAGCCTTCTTCCGCCGCTGCTGCTGTCGTACAGCCTCATCCTTTTCTACAAATTCGCGCCTCAGCGGAAGACGACCATCCGTGAGGTGTGGATCGAGGCGCTGGTGGTGACCGCGGCGCTCGGAGGGCTGCAAAAGCTGTTCGTCATCTATGCGGGCAGTGTCACGAATTTCAATGTGCTCTATGGGACCTTCGGCAGTGTGGTGGCGCTGCTTCTGTGGATCTACCTCACGGGCACCGTGATCATCATCGGCGGCTGCGCCAGCGCAGCCCGGAGCGAGGTTTCCCGCGGGGTTTCCGCACAACCTGCGAGCGACGCCTTGTAATCTGCCGGGGAATCGTTTTTGATAATAAACTGCACTGCGCGCAGCGCGACTCCCACCCATCCAGCACCGACACCTGAAGCACCGATGCCCATCACGAATCGTCCTATCAAAGTTCTGCTGATTGAGGACAACAAAGAGCATGCCGAACTGCTTGGGCGTCTGCTCGGATTCGCGGAGTACCCGAAATTCACCGTCACCACCGCGACCTCGCTTGCGACCGGTCTTGCTGCATTGGGACGCGCCACTCCGGATATCGTCCTGCTGGATCTGACCCTGCCGGACAGCAATGGCGCGGAGACTTTCCGCCGCGCAAATACCGCCGCACCGAGCCTGCCGATCGTCATCCTGAGCGGCGTGTCGGATGTGACCATGTCCATCGAGATGGTGCAGGCCGGGGCGCAGGATTATCTCGTGAAAGGGCATGTGGACATGCACCTGCTGCTGCGCTCGATCCAATACGCGATCGAGCGCAAGCGAGGCCAGGTGGCCGCGCAGCATCTCAACGCGGAACTCGAGTCCCGCGTGAAGGAACGCACGTCCGCCATGGCTGCGGCCAACGCTCAGCTCCAGCGTGAAATCAGTGAGCGGCGCCAGGCCGAGGAGCAACTCGCGAAGACGAACCGGGAACTCACGGTGGCGCTGGCAGAATTGCGCACCGCACAGCGCAGCCGTGCGGCGGCAGAGCGCTCGGGTTCCACGACGCGCGAGATCGAGGAGGCTTTCAAGCGCATCCAGCAGCACTCGGAATTGCTCCTCCACGCGCCTGCGATGATGGCGAATCCGGAAAAAGTGACAGAGCATCTCCTGCAGATCGCATCTGCCGCCGATGCGGGAAAGAAGGCGCTCAGGAAGCCGGCCAGCGGTCCTGAGATGGCGGCGGCGGAAGCGGAGTCTGTGCTGCCGGTGATCCAGGAGAAGGTGTCACTCGATTCGCTGATCGACAGCGTGATCACGCTGTGCAGCCCGAACATCCCCGAGCCGTCCGGTGCTGCCGCGCCGAAAGTCACCTTTGAACGCAAGACGGACAAGGCGGCGGAAATCCAAGGCGACCCGATCCAGCTTCGCGAAATGCTCGCGCATCTGGTGAGAAATTCGATGAACGCGATTCCGCGGCGCGGAAAAGTGATCGTGGGTGCCGAAAGGCAGGGGGATTCCGCGGTGCTTTTCGTGCAGGACGACGGGCTCGGAGTCACCGAAGCTGTGCGGAAGCGGCTGCTCGATCCGAGCACCGCGGTGGATCGTGCGGATGGCTGGCCCAGCGGGTATGGCGTGATTCACGAGGTGGTCGCACGGCACGGTGCGAAGCTGGAAATCGAGAGCCGCAAGGGTCTCGGCACCACCGTGCGCGTGATTTTTCCCCCGGCGAAATCCTCGGAGGCGACGCCGTCGCGGCGGCGCGTGCTCGTGGTGGATGATGATCCGCTCGTGCGCGAGGTCATCAGTGCGTACCTCTCGGAGGACGGCTATACGGTGGCACTCGCGGTGAACGGGCGCGAGGGGCTGGAGAAATTCAGCGCAGGGGAATTCGACATCGTTCTGACGGATCGCTCCATGCCCGAGATGGAAGGGGACGCACTTGCGCGCGAAATCAAAAAGCTGCGGCCGAATGTGCCGGTGATCCTGGTCACGGGATTTGGCGACATCATGGCTGCGACCGGCGACAAGCCCGAGGGCGTGGATGTGGTGATGAGCAAACCCTTCACGATGGCGGGCCTGCAGAGCACGCTCGCGAAATTCCGCTAGCTGCGGAATCCGAAGCGCTTCCCGAGCGCGAGGCATTCATCGAGCGGCTTCAGGCCGCCGGTGCAGGTCTCCTCGCTGAGATTCGCCGCAGCCGCGCAGACTCCGTATCGGAGTTGCTCCGCCACCGATGCGCAATCATGCCACCCGAGCAGCACGCCGGCACCGAAGGCATCGCCTGCGCCCGCCGCGCCTTTCACGTAGCCATCGGGGAGCTTCACCGAGGCATGCTCGGTCCATTCGCCATCGCGACCGAGCGCGCAGCCGCCCTCGGGATAGTGGACGACGACACGCTCGCGGACGCCTTGATCGATCAGCATCTGCATCGCCTCGCGGAGGCGCGCGAGATCGATTGTTTCATCCTGCCGCACGCGGACTCCGGTGCAGCGGCCCGCCTCGAATTCATTCATGATGCAGCAGTCCACGTATTTCAGCGCGGGCATGACGACCTCGGGAAAACGGTCGCTGTCCTCGCTCACACAATCCACGGAAGTCTTCAGCCCGGCGGCCTGTGCCTTGGCGAGCACTTCTGCCGCGACGGTGCCATGCGTGGCGCTGGGTGCATCGAGCTTGTCGAGCAGCAGCAGATAGCCGAGGTGAAAAATGCGCGCAGTCGTGCTGCCGAAATCAAAGTGCGATGCGTCGAGCAGGGCATTCGCACCGCGTGCGTGGAAGAAGGTGCGCCGCCCGGTGTCCTTCACCGTCATCACGTCGGTGAAGCTCGTCGGTGCCTCGGCGGTCTTCTTCAGATGCGCGCAGTCGATCCCGTGCTTCGTGCAGAGATCGAGAATCCACCGCCCGTTGTCATCATCGCCGACAAGGCCGGAGCCGCTGAGCGGAAATTTTGCTCCGAGAAGCGCGATGTCCATGAGGATGTTGAACGGCGATCCGCCCGAGCCTTTCGCGGTGCTGAAGATGTTCGCCAGCGTGTCCTGCTGCGGCCACACGTCGATGATCTTCACGGCATCCACGATCCAGTTGCCGCCTGCCATGATTCCGTTTCGGGGTGTGTTCATTGGGATGTCGTCGGGAAAATCGAAGTCGGACAGAGGCCATGATCGCGGCGCGTTTGTCGAGCGCTTGGTCGGGGAAGTTGAGATTCGAGGGTTGAGAGTTGAGAGGCGGTGCGCGCATTTTCCTCTCAACTCTCAACTTTCAACCCTCAACTCCCCAGCGTTCCCCCTTGCCATCGCCCTCCCGTCCTCTGGTAAAGAGAGCGCATGAGCGCGCCAGAAAAACATCCGACCATCACCGTCGGCGAATTCTACACGCGTCACTCGGAGTCGCTTCAGATGAAGGTGCTCACCGACGAGGGTATCGGCTTCAGTCGCCGCATCCGCGAGCCCACCGTGAACCGCCCCGGCCTCGCGCTGTGCGGCTTCTTTTCCTACTTTGCAGAAAAGCGCATCCAGGTGCTCGGCTCCGCGGAGCTTTCCTACTTGAAGAGCCTCTCGGACAAGGAGGCCCGGCACCGTTGCGCAGCGATGTGCGAGCAGCCCATCCCGTGCCTCATCGTCGCGCGCCAGTATCGCGTGCCGGAGGAGCTGCTCCATGTGGCGAAGGAAAATGGCGTCGCGATTTTTTCCACGCCGATGGTGACGATGCGCTTCATCAACGCCGCGACGCTCGCGCTCGAATACGACTTCGCCCCGCGCAAAAGCGAATACGGCAGCATGGTGGACATCCAGGGCATGGGCGTGCTCGTGCGCGGTTCCAGCGGCATCGGAAAAAGCGAGTGCGTCATCGGACTCATCGAGCGCGGCTATTCGCTCGTGAGCGATGACATGACCCACTTCCGCGCCAT
>JAYWEO010000183.1:0-3447 GCA_043779225.1 Prosthecobacter sp. | reverse complement strand
TCGAAAAGCGTGCGGAATTTCTCCTCACTCTCCCGCAATGCCTCCTCCGCCCGCTTCCGCTCGATGGCGATGCGGATGATATTGCTCGCCCTCGCGATCAGATCCAGTTCCGAGGGAAGAGGCTTCCGGGGCTCCTGATAATAGACGGCAAAGGTGCCCAGCATTTTCCCGAGGCTGCCCCGGATCGGTGTGGACCAGCACGCACGCAGGCCGAATCCGAGAGCCACTTCCCGGTACTCGGCCCAGCGCGGATCACTGGCGATGTCCGACACGATGATCTGGCGATCGGCATACGCCGCAGTCCCGCACGAGCCGACCGCGGGACCGATGGCAATGCCGTCCACGAGGCGGTTATAAGCTTCCGGCAGGCTCGGGGCCGCGCCGTGCCGCAGGTGGATGCCGTCCTCGTCGAGGACGAGGACCGAATAGAATCCGGGCGGGGCCTGTTTCTCCAGGCCGTACATCAGCCCCTCCAGCACATCGCGCAACGACGCCGGGCTGCTGATCAGTTCCATCGCGTTCTTTTCCCAGGCCAGCAATTGCTGCGCGTGCCTGCGCTCGGTGATGTCCATCACGAGCGACGCCACCCCCGTGACTTTTCCCCGCCCGTCGATGAGCGGAGTGTTGTACCATTCGCACAGGATGCCTGCACCATCCTTGCGGACATTCTCGTTGGAACTTCTCTCGCCACCGCTCTTTTTCAGCAGCCCGCGCCATACTTCATCCACCTGACCGCGAAACTTCTCCGGGACAATGAAAGCGGCATGCCGCCCGCGGGCCTCCTCCCGGCTGAATCCGAAGATTCTCTCCGCGGCGGGATTCCAATTGGTCACGCGAAATTCCAAATCCCACTCGATGACGGCCATCGGCGTCTGCTCAAAATGCAGCTTCAGCTTCTGATCGGCCAGCCGCAGTGCCTCCTCCGCCCGTTTTCGCTCGGTGATGTCCTTGAGCGTCGCGACATAGTTGACAAAGACGCCCTCCTTGTTCTTCACGCCCGAAGGGCTGATGACCACCGGGAAACGTTCGCCATTCTTGCGCATGTACGTCAGCTCATACGTCGCGAAGCGGCCTTGGAAGGTCTCACCGACGGCGGCCTGTATGCGCTCCATCTCCTCCGGCGGCCAATAGGGGAACGGCGGGTTGCGACCGATCAGCTCCTCGCGCGAGAAACCGGTCATGTCGCACAGGGCCGGGTTCACATCCACGAGCATGCCATCCAGCCCGAGCACGACGAAACCGTCCTGCATGGAACCGATCAGGCTCCGGTTGAATTCAGCCGAGACGCTCAGCGCTTCCTCCGCCCGTTTCCGCTCGGTGATGTCCTTCACCGTCGCCAGGTAATTGATGAATTCCCCATCCTTGTTCTTGATGCCGGAAGGACTGACGATCACCGGGAAACGCTCTCCGTTCTTGCGCACGAAGGTCAGTTCAAAATCAGCGAAGTCCCCATTGATTGTCTTTCCGAGAGCAGCCCGAATCCGATCATGCTCCTCCGGCGGCCAGTACGGATAGGGCGGGCTCCGCCCGATGAGTTCCCCGCGCGAGAAGCCCGTCATTCTGCAAAAGGCAGGGTTCACGTCCTTCTGGACACCTTTCGCATCGAGCAGGGAAAAACCATCCTGCATCGAGTCGAACAAACTGTTGGCAAATCCCAAAGCGGACTTCAGCGCCTCCGCCACCTTCCGGCGCTCGGTGATGTCGGTGACGCTGCAACGCAGCACATTCCGGCCGCCGACCTCGATTCGCAGCAGCCGCACTTCGCACGGGATATCAAAGCCCTCCGCGGAGCGGCACGACCACTCAAAAACCGGGGCTCCGCCCGCAAGAGTCTGGGAGATCAGGTCAGCCGCTTTCTCGCTAGAAAGGTAGCCGTCAGGCTGCGTGGGAGGACTCAGGTTCACCGGACCGACCCGGCACAGTTCCGCGGCAGAAAGCTTGAACAGCCGCTCAGCCGCAGGGTTGGCCTGCAAAAAGTGGCCCGCTACGGGGTCGAACAGCAGGATGGCTTCGGGGGCATATTCCACGATTCGCCGGATGCGGCTCTCACTCTCGTTCCGGGCCAGCTCGGCCTCCCGGCGGTCCGTGATGCTTCGCGAGATGCCGAGGAAACCAGTCCTCTCGTTCCGTTCATTGTGGATGGGAGTGATGAGCACGCCGTTCCAGAAAGTGGTGCCGTCCTTGCGATAGTTGAGGACTTCGCCGTCGTAGAATCCACCTCCGCGCACTGCGGCTCTCATCGCTTTCACCGCCCGCGGATCCGTCTGGGGGCCTTGCAGGATGCCGCACGTCCTCCCCACCATTTCCTCCTCAGTGTAACCGGTCAGGCGCGTGAAGCCTTCGTTGGCATAGAGGATCCTCCCATCGAGATCGCTGATCAGCACCCCGAGCGAGATTTCACTCAGCGCCCGATCAAAAAGCGCCTGCATCCCGATGGCCTTCGCCCGGCCGGCCTGCAGCGCGGTGATCAGCCATCCGAGGGCGGCACACGTGGACATGTAGAGCCAGAGCAGCAACATTCCCTGGGTCGCATTCGGCCGGTAAAATGGGCCTTGCCCGGTCCCGGTCGCAGAAGCCGCGACGGATGAGATCAAGATGATCGCGATGGACGTGCCAATCTTGCCAAAACGCATCGCCGCCCAGGCGATCATCGGAAGGGTCACATACGACGGCACCCAGCCCCGGTGTGACACATCGATCGGCACAAAAAAGACCACGAAGGCGATGAGACTGGTGGTGCAGACCCAGATCAGGTATTCGGTGAGACGCGAAGTGATTGCACGCCATGCCGAAAGGTTGGCACAGAGCAGGAGCGGCGCGGCAGCCACGATGCCCATCGCGTCGCCAGCCCACCAGACCAGCCACGAGGCAACCCAGCCTCCCACCAAGGCACCGGCCCGCGAGAGCATCGCCACACCGACGCTCGCCGACACCGTCATCCCGACGAACGCAGCGATCGTGAGGAGCAAAATGTCCCGCCGGCGATCAAATGTCGTGCGCACAGCCATCCGCTGCAAAAGCCACGCCGCCAGCAATGGCCCCGCTGTATTGCCCGCCGAGATGCCCAGTGCCTCCAGCCACGGGATGCCTGTCACATAGTTCACCGCAAACGCACCCAGTGCCACCCCCGGCCAGCAGCGGAATCCGCAGCGCAGCAACGCCGCCACCGCGATGCCCGATGGCATCCACAGCAGGGTGACGTGCGAACCGAACGCCGGGAGCATCAGTCCCAGCCATCCCGTCACAAAATACAACAGTGCCAGAGCCAGCACATGCACCGCGAGTTGTGGAAAGCGATTTGTCATCTGGGAGGATCCCGGTTCACGACGGAACCTGCGGAATTTATCCTAAGGGCAGGTCACATGGCTGCCAAGGCCCAACTCCGGGCGCGTCTAGAACACGCCGATGCGCTGCAGCGCCGCGACGGCGGCGAAGGCAAGGATGAAG
>JAYWEO010000182.1:0-5172 GCA_043779225.1 Prosthecobacter sp. | reverse complement strand
TGAGTCGTCGTTGGCGATGCGCACGCCGTTGGTGTTCAGCAGCACGTAGTCGATGCCGGGGTGCGCGTGCAGCCACGCGAGCAGCTCGAAGAACTGCGGGTGCAGCGTCGGTTCGCCGCCGGAGAGCTGGAGGATTTCGATGCGGCCCTTGCGGTCAATCACGCCTTGGATGCGCCGCTGCACGTCGGCGAGCGGCACGGCATCGAGCGCGCCCGTGGGCGAATCCGCGTAGCATGTGGGGCACGCGCGGTTGCAGGAGTTCACGATCTCGATCAGCGCGAGGCAGGTGGAGAGATTTTCGATTTTCGATTTTCGATTTTCGATTTCGGGCGGCGCGGCGTTTGCGGGAAAGTGCTCAGTGCTCAGTGCGTCAGTGCTCAGATCAGATGCCGCGCTGTCGCGCGAAAATGTGGACGCAGTCCCGCACTGCGCATCCGACTCGGAAGACTGAGAACTGAGCACTGAGGACTGAGCACTTCCCGCGGCATTTTTCCCCAGCGTGCCCACACCGCCACCCTCAGCCGCAACACACGAGCCGCCGCAGCACTGGTTCTGCGGGTCGCCCTGCGCGAGCCAGTAAAAGCGCGCGTCGCTCGCGATGCACGCCTCGGCCTTTCCATGCTCGGGGCAGGTGCGGCGGAGAAAGACGCGCGCGGTCGGCGCGGCGGAATCCCCGCCATTGCCATCGCTCACCTTCCACACCTCGGCGGGCACCGAAGCGTGGCACACGGGGCAACGCGAAGTGGTGCGCTTAAGGAGGGATTCGGTGGTGCAGTGGAGGTTCATGGATGGGGTATCGCAGCGCCCACGGTGCAGCCAGTGAAGGCGACGAAGCAGTCGGTGAAGAAGATCAGGAGCCCATATAAGATGGCTCGGGAAAAACTTTCGATGACACTGTGTCGCCATTTTTCCAGCAGGAAACCCATGATGAGGCTGAGCACCGCCGACGCGCACAAAGTCAAAAAGAACACCACAATAGACGTCCCAATTCTATCCTCGCTGTCTGTCTGACCGCGCAAACGTATCTGCGCATCTTGGATGAATGGTGAGACGATCATCGGCACCGACGGCACCAGCATCAGCAGCCAGCGCGCGGCGGAGACGGGGCGCGGTTGCGGTGGGTGTGGATCAGGATCGGGCATGGCCGGGAGGACTTCGATGTTCGCAGCGCTACACCGGCAGCGCTCGCGTGGCGATTCGCATTTCCGGCGTCCCCGTGTCATCGGTGCGTGAGTGCCGAGAGGCTTTGGAGTGCGGCGGCTTGACGCCGCTTTGGCTCTCGGCACGCAGGTCGTTGTGAGTTGGGAAACCGTGTGTGGCGAATCGAACGTGCCTTCGTACGCGCTCATGAACTCTGAACGTCTCGATGGCTGTCGAAGGAAAAGCGGCGTCAAGCCGCCGCAGTCCAAAGGCTGGCGCCACGCTTGTGCGATCTTCCTGCTCACTTGCTGCACCGAACTTACGGGCAGAAATGATGCAGCGCGTCGGTGGTGCGGCCATCTTTTTCCCAGCGGAGGAAATTCGTGATGGCGGCGGTGACGAACTTTTTCGCCTCGCCGACGGCGGCGGGAAGATCGAGGCCGCGCGCGAGGCCGGTGGCGATGGCGGCGCTGTAGGTGCAGCCGGTGCCGTGGGTGTTCACGCCGGGGACGAACGGAGCCTCGTAGGTGTGCACGGTGCCGTCGGGCAGGACGAGGAGGTCGGTGGCGATGGCTTCGCGCAGGTGTCCGCCTTTGATCAGGAATGCGGTGCCGTGGCGTGCGGCGAGTTCGCGTCCGGCGTCGAGCATCCCGGCGCGGGAGGTGATGGCGCGTCCGGTGAGCGTGCGGACTTCGTCGAGATTCGGCGTGACGAGGGCGGCGACGGGGAAAAGGTGTTCGCGGTATTGCGCAATGGCATCCGGCAGCAGCAGCGGATCGCCGCTCGTGGCGACCATCACTGGGTCCACAATGAGCGGAATTTTGAATTTTGAATTTTGAATTTTGAATTGAGCGAGCGTGTCCGTGACGGTGCGGATGATTTCGGTGGAATAGAGCATGCCCGTCTTGATCGCTGCGATGGGGAATGCGCCGAAGAGGAGGCGGATTTGCTCGGCGACGATGGCGCTCGGGATGGGATGCACGGCGCTCACTTTTCCCGGCACCTCGGCGACGACGCACGTGATGGCGGTAACGCCGTAGGCGCCGAGGGCGCTGATCGTTTTCAGATCGGCCTGAGCGCCCGCGCCTGCGCTGTTGTCGGAACCGGCGATGGTGAGGACGACGGGGAGCATGGGGGATGGATTTAAGATTTAAGATTTAGGATTTGCAGTGCATATCGCTTAGTCCGCACACGGCGTCTGGGTCGCGGTAAATCTTAAATCAGAAATCAGAAATCTTAAATGGCCTCATCCATCCCTGAACTCGAAGGTCTCCGCGTGACGGTGGATCGCGTGACTTTCATGCCGCAGCTCCAGGCATCGGAGGACAAGCCGTTTCCGTTTGTGTATTTCATCACGATTCACAACGACTCGGAGGAGACGGTGACGATCAAAGGGCGCAAGTGGGTGGTGACGGATGCGCGCGGCGAGACGATCGTGGTGGAGGGCGACGGGGTCGTGGGGAAATTCCCGCGCATCGAGCCGGGCGAAAGTTTTTCCTACAACAGCTACCACACCATCGGTGCGGATAGCGTGGCGGAGGGTGCCTACATCGGCGTGACTGAAGCGGGCCTGCCGGTGCTGGTGAGGATTCCGAGCTTTGAGATGAAGGTGCCAGCCGGTGAGGCGTGAGCGGTTCAGCTTGCGAGTAGTGCGCCGCTCTCGGTGATGATGGAGTCCACGCGCTGATCGTGCATTTCCACTGGCAGCTCGTGCAGGACTTGCGAATCGAAGCAGACGCCGATTTTGCGCGTGTGCGCAGGCAGCGATGAGAGCAGGCGGTCGTAGAATCCGCCGCCGCGCCCGAGGCGCTCGCCGCTGCGCGTGAAGGCGACGCCGGGGACGAGGATGAGGTCGAGCATTCCGGGGTCGATCGCGTTGTCGGTTTTCGCGAGCGGCTCGCGCACGCCGAATACGCCGGGTGCGAGCTCGTGCAGCATCGCGACGCGGAAGAGGTCGAGGCGGTCCTCGGTGACGCGCGGGTAGGCGAAGGTCTTGCCCGCGCCGTGCATCCAGAGCAGCTCCACATCCGGCTCGCGCGGCTGCGGTGCGAAGATGGCGACGGTGCGCGCTGACTGCCATGCGGCGGAACCGGTGATCGCCGTGCAGAGCCGCGCGCTTTTTTCCGCACGTGCATCGGGTGTCATGCGCAGGATGGCGCTGATGTCGCGGCGGATTTCTGTCTTGGAGCGCATGGCGGGAATGATGCCGGAAATTCGCGCTGCGGCGAACGAAACGATTGCACGGGATGCGGAAGGCTTTATCGTCCGCGCTGTGCCCAGACTTTTCTCCCGAAAAGCGAAGCCTCCCAAGGCGAAAATCCAGAAGTCCGCCAACGGGCATCACGATGCCGCGGCGGGTGCGCACAAGGTGGGGCTGAAGCCGAAGAACGGATGGCGGAAGCGGAATTTCCTCACGAGCATCCTGATTCCCTCGCTGTTCCGCCGCCGCGCGACGCGCGATGTGACGCCGGAATTCCCGAAGCTGAAGCGCGGCGAAATCGGCGTGACGTGGATCGGGCATGCGTCGTTCCTGCTGCAGTTCGGCAGCCACAATGTGCTCGTGGATCCGAACTGGGCGCGCTGGCTGAAGGTCGTGAAGCGGCTGAAGATGCCCGGCCTGCACCTGCACGAACTGCCGGACATCGATCTCGTGCTGGTCACGCACGCGCATTTTGATCACCTCGACCGCAGGACGCTGCGCAAGGTCGCCGCGGCCCAGCCCATCGTCGTGCCCTTCGAGGTCGGCAATCTCGTGCATGACCTCGGCTTCCGCAGCGTTCACGAGCTGGGCTATTGGGAGAGCTTCAAGCTCGGCCCGCTCACGGTGACGCTCACGCCCTGCGCGCACTGGGGCGCGCGCGTGCTGCACGACACGCACCGCGGCTTCGGCGGATTCATCATCGAGCACGAAGGGCGCACGATCTATCACTGCGGCGACACGGCGTATTTCGGCGGGTTCAAGGAAATCGCGAAGCGCTTCGACGTGGACGTGGCGCTGCTGCCCATCGGTGCATACGATCCGCCGAGCGGGCGAGAGGTCCACATGAATCCCGAAGAAGCGCTGCTCGCCTTCACGGAACTCGGCGCAAAGACGATGGTGCCGATGCACTACGGTACTTTCCGACTCAGCTACGAGCCGATGGAGGAACCGCTGCGCCGCCTGCTCGCCTGCGCGCGGCACTGCGGCCTGAGCGACAAAGTCGCGGTGATGCTCGAAGGCCGGCCCGAGGTCTTTTGAAAATCGCGCCTGCCGCGCGTGCCTGAGCAGTCGCTCTGCAGGCTAATTCTTTTTCTTCACCGACGATTTCTTGCTGCTGCTGGAGGAGGTCGAGGATTTTTTCACGGGCTCGGTCTTCTTCTTCGTCTCAGGTTTCTTCTCCGCTTCTGGCGTGACCTTTTTGAAAGAGAGATAAATCACCAGTTCCCGGCCCTGCGCCTGAGGCACGCCTTCCTTTTTTGCGGATGCGGAAGTGGCTGCGCCGCCCTTCAGCAGCACGGTCGAGCCGCTCGTCGTGGTGCCCTTGAAATACATCTCGCGGGCGACGCATGAGAGGACCGTGAGAGTCTCGCTGTCGCGCTGGCCGTGCTTGAAGCGATCCGTGGCCTTGCCGGTGAATGCGATGCCGCCCTTTTCCGTGAGCGTGGGCTTGATGGAGAGAGACACGCCCAGCGGTACTTCCGAACTGTCCGGCGCGGCCACGTTCTGCGTCACCTCGATGGTCGCGGCCTGTCCGGGGTTCGTGATCACGCGCGGCGCGCTGAGGACGTTCACGCCTTTCGTCTTCGCGAGGAGTTCCGGCTTCGCGGGAATCTCGGTGCCCGCAGGGACGTCGGCGATCTTCGCGGTGATCTCGATGGTCGTGGCCGCGATGCAGTTGGCAGCGGCGGCGAGGAGCGAGGTAATGGCGAGCGGCAGGAGAAACTTCATGCGCAGCGTTCTAGCGCGGCGCGATGGCGAAGCAAGCGGGCGCGATTGTAGCGTAGCTCTCCAGAGCTGCGCCGCGTGGGAGTGTGATGGAGCGGCGACGCGGC